>CALHAB010000167.1 GCA_937934185.1 uncultured Ignavibacterium sp.
ATAATCATCTCACTTATTCTTGCAGCAATTACAATAATAGTTCTGAGTATAATTTTTACTAATCAGAATCTTAAAACTATCTCTGATGAATACAAAAGGTTCAGAACTTTTGCTTCTTCCGTTCTGGAGAATATGAGTGAGGCAGTCATCGTATTCGACAGAGAAGGAATCATTTCATTCATTAATACTTCAGCAGAAAAACTTTTTAACATTAAATCAGAAGATTTTTTGAATAAGAATTTATCAGACCTGAACAGTTCAATCAAAGAAACTTTTCTGAAAAAAATCTATGCAAAAGAAGGTAAAAGTTTTGAAACAGAAATTTCTGTTAATAATGAAAACAAAAATCTGCTTTGTAGTTTATCCGAATTATCAGATGATGAAAACAATTTAAAGTATATTGCTGTTATCAGAGACATAACTGATATAAAAATTCTTGAAGAAGAAGCAAAGAGAAACGAAAAGCTTTCTGCAATGGGTGAACTAGCATCAGGCGTTGCACACGAAATAAGAAATCCGATTAATGCAATAGGAATGATTGCTCAAAGACTTAATAAGGAATTTGTGCCAACTGAACATACAGATGATTATAAACGGATAACAGAGCTTCTTCGTAATGAAGTAATGAGAATAAATAAAATAATAACTCAGTTCCTCAATTATGCCAAACCACTTGACTTAAATATTGCAGATGTAAAGTGCGGCAATTTCTTCGAAGAGATTTATCAGATTTTTTATTCGCAGGCGAAACAAAGGAATATTAAACTCATCAAACAAGGCGATGATAATTTAATAGTGCCGTTTGATTCAGATCTTATAAAACAGTCTTTGATAAACATAATTCAAAATGCGTTTGATGCTGTAACAGATAACGGACAGGTTCAAATCAATTATTACAGGGAGGGCAGAAAGTTTATAATTGAAATTTCTGATAACGGAATTGGAATTTCGCCAGAGCTTCAGAAAAAGATTTTCGATTTATACTACACAACCAAAAAAGATGGAAACGGTTTGGGACTAAGTATTGCACAAAAAATAATTCATCAACATAATGGTTCAATTACTGTTATTAGTAAACCAAATCAGGGAACAACATTCAAAATTATTTTACCAATATGAGCAAAGAATATTCAATACTTATCATTGATGATGAACAATCTCAGAGAGAAGTCTTAAAAGGTTATCTTGAGAAAAAAAATTTCAGAGTAATAACCGCTTCCTCTGGTATTGAAGGATTGGAAGTTGTAAATAAAGAACAAGTTGATATTGTTCTTTCAGATTATAAGATGCCTGATAAAACAGGAATAGAAGTTCTTGAAGAAGTTAAAAGAATTAATCCGGAAATTAGTTTTGTTTTAATGACAGCTTACGGAACTATTGAAAATGCGGTTAAAGCAATGCGGCTTGGTGCCTATGATTATCTTTCAAAACCGATTGACCTGGATGAGCTTGAACTTCTTCTTGAAAAAATAATTGAAAATAAAAATCTTAAATCTGAAGTTTCATTTCTTAAACAACAGCTTCAGCGAAAATTTAAAATTGATTCCTTTGTTTCGTCATCCCCAAAGATGCAGGAAGTTTTAAGCGTTGCTGCACGTGCAGCAGAGAGTAAAGCAACTGTTCTTATCACCGGAGAAAGTGGTACAGGCAAGGAAGTTCTGGCAAAGTCTATTCATTATATCAGCTCAAGAAAAGATAATCCATTTGTTGCTGTAAATGTTCCTGCACTTCCCGAAACATTGCTGGAAAGTGAATTATTCGGACATGATAAAGGTGCTTTTACCGGAGCCGATAAAGCACGCATCGGAAGATTTGAACTCGCAAATAAAGGAACGATCTTTCTTGATGAAATAGGTGATATACCGATGAATCTTCAGGTTAAACTTTTAAGAGTTTTACAGGAACACAAAATTGAACGACTGGGTTCTAATGAAAGTATTGATATTGATGTAAGAGTGATTGCTGCAACTCATCAGAATCTACATCAAAAAATAAAAGAAGGAACTTTCAGAGAAGATTTATTTTACAGATTAAATGTAATATCAATTAACATCCCTCCTCTAAGAGAAAGGAAAGAAGATATATTGCCGTTGATAGAACATTTTATTAAAAAATATGCTGAAGAAAATAATAAGTCGGGTATTGAAATTTCAAAAGAAGCAATTGATTATCTGATGAAGTATAATTATCCCGGAAATGTTCGTGAATTAGAGAATATAATTGAACGAGCTGTCGTTCTTTCAAGACAAAATATTATAACTGTAAATGATCTTCCTTCAAATGTAAAAGGATTTAAAACTGAAACTGATCCTATTCTCGAAGAAAATAAAACACTAAACGAACAGGTTGAAGCACTGGAGAAAAAATTAATTTATGATGCATTGATGAAAGCAAATGGTAATCAATCACTTGCCGGAAGAATGCTGGGTATTACAGAAAGAAATCTGAGATATAAAATGCAGAAGTATGGAATAAAAAAATTCAGCGACTAAAAACCATAATCAACAGAGAAAGAAAAAATCTGATTTGAATAATCATAGTAAAAGTCGTTTGATTTGTTTCTGAGATAATTAAATGTTGCAGATAACATTAAACCGCTGATTATATTTTCCAAATCATACTCAATGCCCAATCCGATACTTAACTGATTATCTTTTCTCAAATCATTAAGTTCATTCCCGTTTAAACCTGCTGCAAATAAGCTGTTAAAATATTTCCCGGAATATCTTATTTCAGAGCTTAGTTTAATTTCATCACCAATCATTTGAGTAAATCCAATTCCGGCATCCAGACCATCGAAAGCATATAAATCATAAAAAATTTCTTCTTCATAATAAATAAGAGAATCATTAATTACATAACGGCTTTTATCAGTTAAGTTTTTACGGTAAACAAGGAAAATATTTCCTCCGCTGTTTTCAGAAAGCGATTGACCGAGATTAAGATAAAATTTCAAGTAGGAACCATCGTTTGCATAACCTTCAAAGCTATACTTATCCAGATAACTTTTGTAATTAAACTCAGAGGACAACATCAATGATGTTTTAGTTTCGAAGTTTGAAATCCACTTCAGAAAAGATTTGTTCTCATAATTTGAAAACACATTGAAGTTCGCATACTCATTTCTCTGAAAGATATAGCCGATCAGAAGAAAATTAGTTTCTTTTATCGCATGCCTGTAATTAACATAAGCCGAAAGCTGTCTGAAGTTATAAACCTCGAACTCATCACGATTATTTCTGAAAGAATAGTTAACTCCAACATTAAGAGGATTATAATCGTCTGAGAATAAATGTGTGTTTACTATTCCAACTTTGTGAGATTTAAAAGATTTAGTTTTGTTCTTTTGATAGTCACCAAACACTCCTTCATAATAAATCTGCAGGTTGTTAACCTCACTTTCAAAATTATATGCAGTACCAAGCTGAAGGTTATTAATTAAATCTGATGTGTTTTGATAATTATTATAGATATTATCATCATAAATTAACTGATATGCTGAGTAAAAATTGAACTGGGAATACATTTCCGGGGTGATTATAAATAAATTCAGAAGCAGAAGTAACCGCATTGACAACTTACTAAACATAAATTTTACTTTCCGCCGTGATAACCATTTTGCTGCTGAGAACCATTACCGGAACCACTGCCAAAACCCTGCGGACCCCCGGGACCTTTCTGGCCTCCGCTTCCTTTTCTGTTTCTTATTTTATTGAAGCTCAAACCGCTTTGACGGCTGTCGCATATTCCATCGCCGTCTTTATCAATAAATACATCCATCTTCGGTCTGTTTATATTTTTTCCGTCTTCAGGATTTTCTCTCGGTCCGATTCTTTCCTGAATTCTGTTCATCTCTTTCTGCTGAATTTGTAACTGGCTCTTCTCCTGATTCATTTCATTATTTTTTACGGAATCAGGTGTTGTTTGAGCAAGTGTTAAACCCGTTGAGACAAATAATATTAAGAATAATGTTTTCATCATTTCTTCCTCCTGTTTTTATTGAGCCAACCAAAGTGCCAGTTAAAAAATTACTTTATCTCAGGAAATTCAAATCAAAGATAAAATGTATTCGACGAAAAAGATGAACTGCGACCAAATTGACGAGTCAACCGTGTGTTAAATCAAAATTAAGTTTACAAATAGCAAAAAAAATAAATTTATCAAACTCTATCTTTGTAATAAAATTTCAATAACATTTTCAGGGAGAAAATTTATGAAAACAATTCTTTTAATTCTTATCGGAAACAGAAAACAAGCAGCAGTTCATGTTCAGAAAGTTTTAACCGGCTGGGGTTGTATGATCAAAACGAGATTAGGCATCCACGATGGTGTGATGGAAAACTGCAGTGATGAAGGACTTCTGATTCTTGAACTTTACGGCGACAGAAAAAAGATGGAAGAACTCGCAAGAAAAGTTTCTCTGATCAAAGGCGTTGCTTCGAAGTTGATTGATATAAGTATATTCGATGGTGATAAGGTTGAGAAAAAATTAAAAGCTGCGAAGAAATCTATTCGCAAGGTAAAGAAACAATAAAACAAGCACCGGGTTTACCTGTTTCCTGAAGTCGTGAAGGGCTTTGTAACTTAATTGAGCCGTTATGTTTTTCTATAATCTCTTTAACGAATGACAAACCAAGTCCCGAACCTTCAGTAACCATTTTTCTGATGTTACTTGCACGGAAGAAATCCTCAAAGATTTTTTGCTGTTCATCTTTGGGTATGCCCGGACCATTATCACAGAATTCTACAAAGCAAATTCTGTTCTTATTAAATAATCTTATTTCAACTTTGCCATTTTCATAATTATACTTGACAGCATTTGCGAGAATATTTGAAAAGGCGATAAGTATCAGAAACTGGTCACCTTTTATTTTACATTTAATTTCCCTTTCATCTTTTAATTCCAACTGAACCATCTTTCCTTCTGCAAATTGCTTATGTCTTTTCAAAGTATTGTTAATCAGATCAATCATGTCAAATTCATCCTCAGATAATTTATCCATCAGTTTCATCTGAGAAACTTTTAGCACAATGTTAATTAATTCAAGTGCTTCATCTGATCTTTTCTTTGCTCTCCTGAGTTTTTCTTCAACAGTTTCATCCAAAGGTCCGAGAAACTTTTGTAACACCAGATCCAGATATGAGTGAAGTGCATTGATAGGTGTTTTAATTTCGTGAACAACTCCAAGTATATATTTTGTTTTTTCCTTTTCTGCCTGATTTAACTTTTCAATGTAAGAGTATAACTGCTGTTCTTTCTGATAAAGCTGGCGGGCAATATTATTAGCAAGTACAACAGTAATAATTATAACAATTGCAAGAACAATATCCACTGACAGAACATAATTAAAATCCTGATGAAGATGAAACGGAATAAATCCCTCTATATGATGATGATCAAAGATGCTGAAATACTCTCCGATTGTTATTCCCCAGAAAATAATCAGCACTGCAAGTGCAAAAGAATAAATGATTATTCCAGGAAGTATTAAACTCCCAACAATCATATGAAAGATGAGGAAAAATATTAATGGTGATTCAACCCCTCCGGAATAATAAATAAGAATCAGCAGCATGGATAAATCAAGAATCATCTGAATAATCGATAGATGAAGCGGATTAAATGCATTTGAATCGTGCTTTAGATATCTCCTGATAAAATGAAGAGTGAGATTATAAAAAAGAATAATAAAAGCTATATAAAGCAGTGCGGATTTCTGCTCATCACTTAACTGTATTGAAAGGAAGAGTGAATGTGTGAAATAAAACAGTAAAAGTATTACGGAGGTTGCATAACGAAGTTTAATGAACCACAAATTCCGGCGTCTTATTGACAACCAGAATTCTTCATCGTGAACAGCCCAGTCTGGAATAAGTTTAATCATAATAAAGTGTAGCACAGACTAATAGTCTGTGCTACATTTTTTAATTTAAGCAATATACTTTCCTCTTTTCACATAATGAGTGTGAAGCAGCTTATGTGATATATGTCCGCAAGGTCCGTCAGTAAGGAACATTTCATAAAGCTCTGTTACATGTCTGTTTTCGTGTGACTTTCTTACAGGCAAAGATTTATCTTCATTATAAATTGCTTCAGCTCTCTTCTTTCTTATTTCTTCATTTGTTGGGATTGGCTGACCACCTCCGCCCAAGCATCCGCCCGGACAAGCCATAAACTCAATAAAGTGACATTCACTGAACTTTCCGCCTGCTTTAATATCTTCCATAACTTTCTTTGCATTTGCAGTTCCGTGTGCAACTGCAATTTTCAGTGTAGCGCCTTTCAACCAGTTCCAGTCAGGAATTAAATGCTGCAAAAGTTTTGGAACAGGACCGACTTCAGTGATTGGAATTTCTGCATAACGAATTCCTTCGAATCCACGAACCGGAGTTATATCGGCATTTGCATAAACATCTTCAACTCTTTTTCCGGTTACAAATTCTATCACTGAACGCAAAGCGGCTTCCATAACACCACCTGTTGCACCAAAGATTAAACCTGCGCCGGAAGCTTCACCGAATGGATCATCAAAATGTGACTGAGGCATTTCAGGTAAAAAGATTCCTGCTTCTTTAATCATCTGTGCGAGTTCTCTGGTTGTTAATCCGTAATCAACATCTTTGTATCCGCTTGAATTCATTTCAGGTCTGTTGCATTCAAATTTCTTTGCTGAGCAAGGCATCAGTGCAACGGAAACAATGTTTGCAGGATCGATTCCAGCTTTTTGTGCATAAAAAGTTTTTATCAATGCACCAAACATCTGCTGAGGAGATTTAGCTGAGCTTAAGTGGTCAATATACTCAGGATAAAAATGTTCAAGATATTTTACCCAGCCAGGTGAGCAGGAGGTGAATTGCGGCAGAGCAACTTTTTCTTTTTTAACAAGATCTTTGTACAGCCGAAGAATTAATTCTGTGCCTTCTTCAATAATAGTTAAATCAGCAGCGAAGTTTGTATCAAATACTTTATCAAAACCGATTCTTCTCAATGCAGTATTCAGTTCACCTGTAAATGATTTACCCGGACCTTGTCCGAATTCCTCACCAATTGCAGCTCTTGGTGAAGGTGCTGTCTGAATTATAACATGTTTTGTCGGGTCATCAATTGCAGCCCATATTTCATCCCTCGGATCATTTGCTCTTAATGCGCCGGTCGGACAACGATTTATACATTGACCACAGTTGATGCAAATAACTTCAGCGAGTGGTTTCTCAAGAAAAGTTCCGATATGTGTATTATGTCCGCGATCAATTGCTTCCAACACACCAACTTCCTGAAGGTCAATACAGGTTCTTACACATCTTTTGCAAAGCACACACTTGTCCATATCTCTTACTACTGAGTAAGAAGAATTATCAACTTCATATCTTGGCTGAGTAACGTGACCAAAGTTATAATGATCAACGCCGTATTCTTTTGCAAGTGACTGAAGTTCGCAGTTGTTATTTCTGAAACACGAATAACATTCACCGTAATGTTCACTGATGAGTAAATCAATGATATGTTTCCTCGCTTTACGGACAGCATTAGATGTTGTTTTGATTTTAATCGGAGCAGTTATCGGGAACGCGCAAGATGCCTGCAATGTTCTCATTCCTTCAACCTCGACAACACAAACACGGCAAACACCTGCAACACATAAATCTTCGTGATGACAGAGAGTTGGAATATGAATTTGTGCCTGCTTACAAGCTTCAAGTATCGTTGTACCAAAAGGAACTGTTAATTTCTTTTCATTAATTTCTACAGTTATGCTTCCTCCAAGATATTCCGGATGTTCGGGTTTTGGAATTACATGCGGTTTCTGACTTACAGGCGCCCGTAATGATTTTTTATCTTCCATTTCTACCTCCGTTACCGCGGTTAAATATTTCATCTTTAAAGTTTTCTAAAATTGATATGAATGGATTCGGACTTGACTGACCCAATCCACATTTTGATGCAAGCTGCATTGTTCTTCCTAAATCTTTCAGCTTATTTATATGAGCGAAAGTGTAGTTGCCTTTTTCAATCATCTCAACTCCTTCAAGCAGCTTCACATTTCCGATTCTGCAAGGTGTGCACTGGCCGCAGGATTCATCAACAAAAAATTCCATAAAGTTTTTCAAGACTTTAAGCATATCTCTGTTCTCATTAAAAATCATTACAGATCCGCCTGTTGGAATATCTTCATAAGCAAGTGTTCTGTCAAATTGAGATTTAGGAATGCAATGACCTGAAGCTCCGCCAATCTGAACTGCCTTTGCATTTTTTGCACCGACTAATTCAAGAAGTTCAGAAACTTTTGTTCCCCACGGAAGTTCATAAACTCCCGGCCTTTCACAATCTCCTGAAACAGAAAAAAGTTTTGAACCTGAAGATTTATCTGTGCCATATTTTGCAAACCACTTTCCGCCTTTAACAACTATGTGAGAAACTGCGGCAAGAGTTTCAACATTATTAACTGAAGTTGGTCTTCCAAGAAATCCTGTATTGATTGGATAAGGAGGACGATTTCTCGGCTCGCCGCGATGACCTTCAAGTGATTCAATCAATGCTGTTTCTTCTCCGCATACATAAGCACCCGAACCAAGAACAATTTCAATATCAAAATCAAATCCTTCTTTTCCAAGAATATTTTTTCCGAGCAGATTATCTTTTCTCATTTCTTCAAGATAATCCTCAAGCGGCTTCAACAAATATTCATATTCACCGCGCAGATAAACTATTCCAAGCTGAGCACCGATAGTGTAACCGCCTACAACCATTCCATCAAAAACAAGTTCAGGATATTCCATCAGCAGAACTCTGTCTTTGAATGTTCCCGGTTCGCCTTCATCCGCATTACAAATGATAAATTTCTTTTCAGCTTTTGCAGCAGCAGTTAACATCCATTTTGTTGATGTGGGAAATCCTGCTCCTCCTCTTCCCTTTAATTTTGAATCTTTCAACTCAAACAGAATATCTTCACGGGACATTGACAGAGCTTTTCTTATTGCATCGCCTCTTTTATATTCTGAAAAGATTACCGGACCTTTGCGATCCTTTTTTTCACCAAGTTTTACAGTTAAATGATTTTCCATAATTACCTCACTTTACCTTTGCAAGAAGTTCAACAGCTTTTTCAGGAGTAAGATTAACAAATACCTGATCATTAATTGCCATTGCCGGACCCATATCACAAAGCCCGAGACAATTAGCATATTCAACAGTGAATTTGTTGTCTTTGGTTGTTTCACCGATTTTTATTCCGAGTTCTCTCTCGATTGCCTCAACCACCTGTTTCTTTCCTTTCATATCGCAGGAAATAGTCTGACAAATTCTCACAAGATTTCGTCCTTTTGGATTTGTGTTAAGAAAAGCGAAGAAAGAAATAACACTGTAAACTTCTACAGGATGAATGTTAAGTAATCTTGCCACTTCCTGCTGGGCAAACTCAGAGATATGTCTGTGTTTTTTCTGAATTTCATGAAGAATCATCAGAAGTGCAGAGCGGTCATTGCCATATTTTTCGACATAGCTCTCTATTTCTTCGGAGAGAGCATTTTTTTCTACGACTAACATATTACTCTACTCCTTTGAATGAATTGCTAAAAGTTTTTCAACTTTATCTATTAAAGTTTCAGGTGAGATGGGCTTTTCAACAAAATCATCAACGGGAATCATTTCACCTGCAGCAAATTCAAGCCCGAGTGTTTTTGAAACCGAAGTGTACATTATTATCGGAGTTTCAATTTTTTCCCGCCTGAGTTTCTGAGCAAGGAAAAAACCGTCATCGGGCTCATTCATCATTACATCAAGAATGATGAGATCGGGATTGTGCTCTTTAATTATTTTGTAACCATCGTCCGGATTTGTAGCCGTGATTACATCATATCCTTTCGACTGCAGAACAAGAGTGCTTGCATCGAGGATATCGGGATCATCATCAATGATAGCTATTTTAGCCATAACTTATTCCCCTATGTGTAAAGTGGATGGATAGAAATTTTTTACTTTTATCAACTCGCTTTTAAGCATAACTGCAAAGGCATGTTAAATGCCATTTTACTTCACAGTAAAAAATTATTTTAACGCAAATAGTGATAGTTATAAAAGCTGTGGAAATAATTTTTTCTTATTCCTAAGAAGCGACATTTCTCAAAGTCAAAGAAGCCGTAACAATTATCAGATATTGCCAAATGTGAAGTGATACATTTCTGCAGGTAAAATTGAATGCCTGCTTTCAGCAGGTAAAATTGATTGATTGATTGGGTGCCTACTTTCAGCAGGTAAAATTGGATGCCTGCTTTCAGCAGGTAAAATTGAATAGAAGAATGATTAATTATGAGTTTATCTAATCACTGTCTGTCATTCCGAAAACCTGATTTATCTGGTTGAGGAATCTTTGGAATTAAACTTTGGTTGATAAAATTGATGAATAAAATTTTACTAACGATCTCAGCTTTCATAAATCAATGAAACCTTCGAGGTTTTGTCAAAAATGAAATTAGAAAAATCTGAATTATCTCAGGAAACCTCGAAGGTTTTTAATAAATGTTCTTAAAAAGAGTCACTAAATTTTAACCAAATATTTTTCATAAAAATTTATTGACATCACAATAAAAAATTCATAAGTTTCCATCATCAAAACAAAGGAAATATTTTTTGCAAAGAGGGAAGCTAAATATTTCTTCAACATCTGAAACTCCTCTAAAACAAAATCACAAGCCGAAACTGCTTGATTTAGTAAGAACCGAACTGCGGGCTAATCATTACAGTAAGGAATTAAATAAAAAAATAAAAGCTGAATCAACATACAAATCAGAAAGTCCGTATTATTTAAAACATAATCATGATACTCATTTGCTGGAAATGGGAGAAGGCATAAGAACCATACAGGAATTTTTGTGTCATAAAAGTGTAAAAACTACTATGATTTA
>CALHAB010000168.1 GCA_937934185.1 uncultured Ignavibacterium sp.
CACGGAATTGACAGGAGTCAATTCCTGACAAAACAATTGAACTGATATTTTAATGTATTAACTTCAGAATTCTATCTGTTCTTACAGATGCAAGCAATCTGAATAATTCTGAAAAGGGAATTTCACGATTCCAGGAGAATAAAATTATAAATGCTTCACCGACTACTGCATCACGAGGCACGAAGCCCCAGAATCTGCTATCCAGACTATCATCACGGTTATCACCCATCATAAAGTAATAATCTTTTTTGAAAGTATATGATGATGAAGGTTGACCATCAATGTAAACTACATTTCCTCTTATTTCAACAACTCTCTTTCCAAATTCTCTGTCAATTGTTGTTCTCCATTGCTCAACATTGTAAATATTTATTGGTATTGTCATACCTTTTTTAGGAACAACCAAAGGTCCATAATTATCTTCATTCCAGGGCATTCCTCGTGGAAATATTCTCGGCTCGGCATAACCTCGAGGAAGTGGACGCAAATTCGAACCGATCATTCCACGATAGTACTTTATGTAAGGAGGACGCCAGAATTCTTTTCCGTTTACGAAAACAACTTTATCTCTTATTTCAACTGTATCGCCAGGTGTTCCAATACATCTCTTAACATAATTAACTCCTTTTTCAGTTGGTTCAAGCTGATCTCTGTCGCCGGGATATTCAAACACAACTATGTCGGTTGGTTTTGGATCTTTGAATGCCGGTAAAGTGAAATACGGAAGCGGAGTTTCAGTAAATGGAATATATCTTGGCGAACTTGAACCATAGATAAACTTATTAACCAGAACAAAATCCCCGACAAGAATTGTGTCTTCCATAGAACCGGTTGGGATTCTTGTGTTTTGTATAATGAATGTAATTATGAAGAATGCAGCTATTGCCGCATAAAACAATTGTCTGAAAAATTCTTTTATTTTTTCAGCAGGTGTTTGTGGTTCTTTCTTTTCTTTCTTCTTAAATATTTTTTTTAGACTCTCTGTAAATGACAATTTATTTCTCCTTTTTATTTGCGATACTTTTCTAATTCTGATTTTAAAAGCTGATTTACCAGCTGAGGATTTGCTTTACCTTTTGTTTCTTTCATAATCTGTCCAACGAAAAATCCTAATACTTTATCTTTCCCTGATAAAAATTCTTCAATCTGATTTTTATTCATCTCCAGAACATTATGAATAATTTTTATTATTTCTCCTTCATCAGAAATCTGTACAAGATTTTTTTCCTTGACTATCTTTTCAGGATCATCATTTGTTTCAAGCATAATCTGAAAAACTTCTTTTGCGATTTTACTGCTGATTGTTCCGTTTGAAATAAGATTTATAAGCTTGCCGAGGTTTTCAGCATTAACAGGAAATTGATTGATTTCAATTTTATTTTCATTCAAATACCCGAGAACATCAGTCATTATCCAATTGCTTGCAGTTTTAAAGTCATTAGTAACCGAAACCACTTTTTCGTAATAATCAGCAAGGTTTTTAGACTGTGTTAAAATCTCCGAATCATAATCAGGTAAATTATATTGTTCAACAAACCTCCTGAATTTTGATTCGGGAAGTTCAGGCATTGCTGTTGCAATCTGATTTTTCCATTCTTCATCAACAATAACAGGAAGTAAATCCGGATCAGGAAAATATCTGTAATCGTGTGCTTCTTCCTTACTTCTCATCGGAGAAGCTTCATTCAAATCAGCATTCCACAATAAAGTCTGCTGAATAACTTCTTCACCATCTTCAAGTAAATCAATTTGTCTTTCAATTTCATAATTCAATGCACGCTCAACATTTCTGAATGAATTCATATTCTTAATTTCAGTTTTTACTCCAAGCTTTTTTTCACCCTTTAATCTAACAGAAACATTGGCATCACATCTCAAAGAACCTTCTTCCATATTACCATCACATATTCCAAGATACTGTACAATCTGTTTTATCTTTGTCAGATATTGATAAGCTTCTTCAGGTGAATTGATGTCGGGTTCTGTAACTATTTCAATTAAAGGAACGCCGCAGCGATTTACATCAACCAAAGTAAATTCAGATTGGTCGTGAATTGATTTCCCTGCATCTTCCTCCATATGAATTCTTTTTATTCTGATTTTTTTTGATGTTCCGTCAGAAAGATTTATTTCGATAAATCCATTTTCACAAATTGGTTCTTCATATTGTGAAATCTGATATCCTTTCGGTAAATCAGGATAGAAATAATTTTTCCTTGCAAAGATGGAATGTTTGTTTATTGAACAGTTTGTAGCAAGCCCCATAAGCACAGTAAACTCAACAACTTTTTTATTCAAAACAGGCAACACTCCCGGATGCCCAAGACATACAGGGCAAACATTTGAATTTGGGGCATTACCAAATTTCGTTGAGCAGCTGCAAAATGCTTTTGTTTCGGTTAGAAGTTGTGCGTGAACTTCGAGACCAATTACCGCTTCATATTTATCGTTCTTTATCTGCATAGAATAATTCAGGGCTCAAATATAAATATGATTGATTGTATTGGAAAGATTATTCTTTGAATATAAGCGAGGATTGTATGATTGGATGAATGGATGGATGATCGAATGATTTATTTATGAAATCTAACACTGAATTCAATTAAATCTTTGAAATCTTGCAGATGTATAATTATTTTAACATCAATGAGAAGATTGTTTACAAATCATTTTTCTTACATTGGATTAATTGCAGGGCTGATTGCATTTGTTCTTATGATTTTGTTTTTTGATCCTCAACCTGATAAGCCAGCAATTAAGTTTACTGCAGCAGTTGCAGTTCTGATGGCTATTTGGTGGATGACTGAAGCAATACCATTGGCTGTAACAGCACTTATTCCACTGATTCTGTTTCCATTAACAGGAGTAATTCCCGCATCAAAAGTATCCGATTCATATATCAACTCAGTTATATTCCTTTTTCTTGGTGGATTTCTTATTGCAATTGCAATGGAAAAATGGAAATTACACCGGAGAATTGCTCTAAAAATTGTTTCAGTCATGGGAGCATCAGCAAATTCTATTTTACTTGGATTTATGTCAGCTTCAGCATTTCTTTCAATGTGGATATCAAATACAGCAACTGCCGTGATGATGCTGCCTATAGCGCTAGCAGTAATTTCAAAAATAGAAAGTGACATTCCTGAAGAGAAAGCACTTAAAATTTCAAAGGCTTTATTGCTTGGCATTGCTTATTCCTGTTCAATTGGCGGAATAGCAACTTTGGTAGGAACACCGCCGAATCTTGCGTTAGTCAGAATAACAAAAATTATTTTTCCTGATTCACCTCAGATTGCTTTTGGAAGCTGGATGATGCTTGCTGTTCCAATCTCAGCAATAATTTTTCTGGCAGCATTTTTTGTTATAAAAACTTTATTCGGAGTAAACAGAAAAATTTCACTCGATAAAACTTACATAAAAAATGAATACTCATCACTTGGAAAAATCACCTACGAAGAAAAAGCTGTTTTGATTGTTTTTATCTGCACTGTCTTGTTGTGGATTTTCAGAGTCGAACTTAATCTCGGAATTATTTCAATTCCCGGCTGGGCAACAGCATTGAACATTTCAGATTTGATTGATGATTCAACTATTGCAATTACAGCGGCTATTGCTTTATTTATTATTCCAACAAAAAATAAGACAGATCAGAATTCAATTCTCGCTGCGAACAGTATTGAACAGGTTCCGTGGAGTGTAATATTACTTTTCGGTGGAGGTTTTGCTTTAGCAAATGCCTTTTCTGTCAGTGGACTTTCGGATTACATTGGTTCTCAGTTGAAAGGCATTACTCATATCGAAGTCCTACTTCTTATTCTTATCATCTCTGCTTCAATAAATTTTTTAACTGAACTTACTTCAAACACAGCAACAACTCAGATGATATTACCTGTGTTGGCGTCAGTTTCTTTATCAATTGAAGTAAATCCTTTACTGCTTATGATTCCAGCAACCCTTTCAGCTTCGATGGCTTTTATGCTGCCGGTTGGAACTCCTCCAAACACAATTGTATTTGCGAGCAAGAGATTAAGAATAATTGATATGATAAAGACAGGATTTATTCTTAATATCAGTAGTATTTTGATCATAACATTTCTTGTTTACACTTTGGGAAATATTATTTTTGGGTTGAGCATATTTCCGCCTTGGGCAAAATAATCAGAGGTTATTATGGGTGTTTATATAGTTACTATTAACATCAAAAGACAATCTGAAGAAGAATGGTTAAAATGGATGAAGGAAGAACATATTCCTGATATAATGAATTCAGGTTTCTTTATAAGTTACGAAATATTCAAAGTAGTAATCCCCGATACGCTTTCTGATGAATCTGTATATCAGTTTCATTACCGCTTTAATTCGATGGATGATTATTATCAATATGCTGAAAAAGCCGCACCGGAATTTCAGCGCAAACATTCAGAAAAATTCCTCGGAAAGTTCAAAGCTTCCCGCGCAATTCTGAAAAAAATTGATTGACAACTAATAAAAGGATTGACATAAATATTTATGTGACTTAATTTCATTTCGGAATAAAGTAGATTTTGAAATGAAAATATCCCTTTTAATAATTATCTGCATAACTTTCATTTCCTGTCGGGAGGAAATCCTTGAGCCAAATAATCCTGCTGGAAATATAAACCAGCCATTTCAGGAAAATAAACTTAATTATTTCAATATAGTTATGACTGCCTCTAACCTCACTTATGAATTTGAAGTTGATCTAAATTTCAATTCATCTGATTCGAGAATATTTATTTCTGTTGTTGATCGTCAGAAAGGAAATGTGACAGTAAATGTTCTGAGCGAGAATAAAAATCTTATCTATGTTGCCTCAATAGAAACCGAAATACCTTATCTGATTGACAGAATCCGGGGAAATGTTCCGAACAAAGTTAAAATTTCCTGTAATGATTTCAGCGGAAAATTAAGGGTGCAATTAAGTCGGGCTGTTCAATAATTTTTCAAGGTAAATTTCTATGATTATTCATTTTACTTTTCTTATATTGCCAGCCGCATAAATTCATTCTTAAGTCTTTATGCTTTATGTTGAATTTATTAGTTAAACTTTTGGTAGTTCAAGCAAATCAAAATTTATTATTAATGAGATTTTACTATTCACCATTTATCGGGGGTTATTATGGAATTTAATTTTCTGATCAATTTTCTCCATTCAACAGAATCAGCAACAGCTATTCTTCCAACCAGAGACCAGATCGATGAAAAATATAAATGGAATCTGAAAGATATTTATGAATCCGATGAACAATGGGAAAGAGATTTTGACTGGACTAACAAAAATTTAATCCGTTATTCTGACTTTAAAGGTAAGCTTAGCAGTTCACCATCATCTTTATATGCCTGCCTTAAACTTGATGAAGAAATCGGGATTAAATTGGAAAGGTTGTTTCTTTATGCAATGCTTGCAAAAGATAGCGATATGCGTATTACCAAGTACCATGCAATGGATGATAAAATAAAAAATCTTTTTGCGCGAGCTTTATCTGAGAGTTCTTTCATCAAACCTGAAATTCTGTCAATTGATGAGAAACTTCTGAAAAAATGGATTGAAGAAAATCCTGAGTTAAAAATATTTGAGCATCACTTTGATGATTTACTCCGTGAAAAACCGCATACACTGGACAGTGATAAAGAATCGAATCTTGCATTAAGCTCTGAGTTTGCTCAGGTTCCATATAACACATATTCGATTTTTACTAATGCTGATATGAAATTTCCATTCATCAAAGACGAGAACGGAAATGAGATTCAGATGTCACACGGAAGATATTATGCTGCTATGTATTCAAAAGACAGAGCATATAGAGAAAGAGCGTTCAAAGCATATCTCACCCCTTATAAAGAGTATGTAAATACATTAAATTCTTTATTCACAGGAAATCTGAAAGCAAACATTTTCTATGCAAAAGTCAGAAAATACAGATCAGCACGGGAAGCTGCGTTAAGTAAAAATAATATTCCGATTTCAGTATATGATAATCTTGTTGAATCTGTTAACCAGAATTTTGCTCCGATGTATCGCTGGGCAAAAATAAAGAAAGAACTATTAGGAGTTGATAAATTACGTCCTTATGATATCTATGTTACTTTGTTTGATCAGAAGTATGAAAGGAAATACAGCTATGATGAAGCTGTTAACATTGTTTTGAATTCATTAGAGATTTTGGGAGAAGACTATACTAATTCACTACAAAAAGCATTTAACGAAAGATGGATTGATGTATATGAAACAGCAGGGAAAAGAAGCGGCGCTTATTCTTCAGGTACGGCCTATGGAGTGCATCCTTATGTAATGCTCAATTGGACAGATTTGCTGAATGATGTTTTTACTCTTGCTCACGAAATGGGACATAGTATGCATTCTTATTATACAGCTTTAGCACAGCCATTTCACTATGCAAATTATTCAATATTTCTTGCTGAAGTAGCATCAACATTTAATGAATCCCTGTTGTTAGATTATCTTATTAAAAATTCTAATTCAAAGGAAGAAAAACTTCATTTGCTTGAAAGGTATCTGAATAACATAACAAGTACATTTTACAGACAAGTTATGTTCGCTGAGTTTGAGCAAACAGTTTACGAAAAAACAGAATCCGGTGGAGCATTAACACCCGAGCAACTGTGCAACCTTTACAGCTCGTTATTTCAGAAATACTGGGGACCAGAAATAATAGTTGATGAAGAGGAATCTTTTACCTGGGCAAGAGTGCCACATTTTTATTACAACTTTTATGTCTTTCAATATGCTACAGGAATGGCTGCTTCAGAAACATTGGCACATAAAGTTAAAACTGAGGGTGAAAGAGCCATCGAACGCTATATCAATTTTCTTAAGGCAGGAAGTTCAGATTATCCGATAAATGTTTTGAAAAAAGCCGGTGTTGATATGAATTCTCCTGAACCGGTATTATCAGTTACCAAGAAAATGAATTCCATTTTAGATGAATTAGAAAGTTTACTCTAATTAAAGGAATAAATATGAAAATTTACACAAAGAAAGAACTAAACGAATACACACAATCGCTTACCTATGATGACATCAGTTTAATACCAACTCAAGTTTCCAGAATAAAATCAAGAAAAGATCCATCCACACAAGCAGCATTTTTAGGACTCAGACTTCAGTTGCCGGTTCTTTCGAGTCCAATGGATACCGTAACTGGACTCGAGATGGCTAAAGAGCTTACAAGACTTGGTTGCCTCGGAATACTTAACCGCTTTGATTCTTCGCTCGATATTTTGCTTCAGGGTAAAAATGGTAAAGGTGTACGTGCAGTATCAATTGGACTTAGCACCGATATGAAAATTGTTGAACAACTTGTCGAGAAAAATCTCATCATTTGCATTGATACAGCAAATGCAAATAACAAAGAAGTTCTGAAAAAGTGCGAACAAATAAAAAAGAAATTTGATACAAAAATCATTATTGGAAACATTGCTCACGGTGGAACTTTACAGCAATTGGAAGATGCCGGAGCCGATGCAGTTCGTGTTGGAATTGGATCCGGCAGTGTTTGCACAACATCTATTCAAACGGGTATCGGAATCGGACAGGTTTCATCATTATTGAATGTTTATTTTTATCGCGAAAGTAAAAAATTAAAAATTAAAATTATTGCTGATGGCGGAATTAAAAGTCCCGGCGATGTAGCAAAAGCGATTGCTTTAGGTGCTGATGTTGTGATGCTCGGCAGAATGTTATCCGGTACAAGGGAAACGCCCGGAGAAGTCATTAAATACAAAGGGCAACTCTGGAAGAAATATCGCGGCTCTGCTTCATTCGGAGTTAAGATGCGTAATGAATTTATTGAAGGCGAGGAAACTATGGTCCCTTACAAAGGTGCAGTTCAGAATGTAATTGATGCAATTTCGGATGGCCTAAGAAGCTCAATGAGCTATATGAATTGTTTCAATATAAATGAGTTAAGAAATGCTGATACTTTTGCTGTGTTGAGCAACAGTTCGTATCTGGAAAGATTGCCAAAGATTTGAT
>CALHAB010000169.1 GCA_937934185.1 uncultured Ignavibacterium sp.
TTTAACATTCTTACTAACTTCGTTAATGAATAGTTCTAATCAAATTTTGGCAGCGGATCAACTAATTTCTTCCAGTTCATTTTCATTTCTTCATCTGACAAAAGACATTTATTTAATTGCTGAGTTATCTCAACCGGATCAAGTGAAGTTCCTATAAAAACTATTTCGTTCATTCTATCACCAAACTCATCATTCCACATATTTTTAAGTGAAGGATATTCTTTCAGATAATAATCTATTTCATTTTTTGGTAAATCAGCAATCCATCTGCCAGATGGTTCGATTTTAATAGACTTACCAGCCTGACTGTAGTTAATTGCAATTGAGTTTCTTGTTGCAAGCCATATAATACCTTTTGAGCGAATAATGTTTTGCGGAAATGCTTCAAAGAATTCTGCTAATCTTTCGGGATGAAAAGGTCTTCTTCTTCTAAAAACAAATGATGATATTCCATATTCTTCTGTTTCTGGAGTATGAAATCCCTTTTGAATTTCTTTTATCCAGCCCGCACTGCGGCTCGCTTTATCAAAATCAAAGAGATTGGTATTTAATATTTCTCTGGGATCAATCTTACCATAAGATGTTTTAATAATCTTTGCATTGGGTTGTAATTTTCTTAATGTTTTCTCCAGTAAATCAAGTTGTTCCTTTTCAACCATATCACATTTGTTGATAACAAGAACATCACAGAATTCTATCTGATCAATAAGAAGATCGGCAACCTCTCTTTCATCTTCGTCGCTTAGTGCTTGTCTTCTTTGCAATAAGTTCTCACCGGACTGATAATCATTCCAAAAGTTATATGCATCAACAACAGTTACCATAGTATCAAGTCTGCAATATTTACTAAGGTCTATTCCAAGATTTTCATCAACATAGCTGAATGTTTGAGCTACCGGTACGGGTTCGCTTATTCCGGTTGATTCAATAAGAATGTAATCAAACTTTCCTTCCTTTGTAAGTCTTTCAACTTCTTTCAGCAAATCTTCACGCAATGTACAGCAGATACATCCGTTACTCATCTCAACAAGTTTTTCTTCAGTGCGGGAAAGTTCTGTTCCTTTTCTCACAAGGTCTGCATCGATATTCACTTCGCTCATATCATTAACTATAACAGCCACTTTTAAACCGTCGCGATTGTTGAGAACATTATTTAATATTGATGTTTTCCCTGCACCTAAATAGCCGCTTAATACTGTAACTGGTATTTTGTTATTTGCTAGCATCGAATTCCTTTTTTGTTTACTTGATGATATTTTTTTTATTTAAAGTTTTTTGTAATCTATTTGAAAAAATTACTTTTAACAGAACCTATGAAACCACATTGTTGGTTTGTTTAATGTATTTGAGTTGTTAAAAATTTTTCCAAGTTTTTCCACATTGCAATTAGATTCTCAGCATCAACAACTTTTTTCTTTATCCAGCTGTTTATTGTATGTTGTCGGTAATCGGGTCCCATTCTTTGATTGATCCAATTTTCATAATCTATTATTAAATCGTAAAGAATCACTATAAGACTTTGATCACATTCATATAAAAGAGATTTATCTTTAACAAAAAACTTTTTAATATCCTTTGGATCATTAACCATTAAATTTTCGGGCACTGATGTAAGTTTTTTTGGAAAGAAATCATAGCGTTTGATGAAGAGAGCATTATCGCTGTCTTTTCTAATCAGACAACCAAATCCCCACAGAAATATTTTATGTTCTTTGTAAATGATTGAATATTGAGAAGGCACACTTGGGTCATCACTTGTTCTTGTTTTGCTGAAACCGAATTCTATCATTTTATTTCCTTTCCGATTTCGGATATCGCAGCCCCAGCACCACATTTGCTGATCAAACATACGGTTTGAAAGCTTTACAAAATCAAGGTAATTACGAAGCTGAAAATATTTCTTACGATTTTCTTTTTTGGATTTTTTCATCTCAAACTTCAAAAAAATCTTTGTATAACAAACTTGGCTGAATACCGTTATTGTTTTGATATTTATTCGATTTATACACCTCAAACGGTTGAGTTATTTCGTGAAAATAAATCTGGCAGATTTCAATAAACGGATAAATTTTTATTGGTTGGATACAAAACATTTCGAGCGTCCAGTAACCATTAAATCCTACATCACCAAAACCCGCAGTTATATGAACAAATAATCCCAATCTTCCAATTGATGAACGACCTTCTATCATAGGGACTAAATTGCTTGTCTTCGTTTTCTCATAAGTTCTTCCAAGATACAATCTGTTTGGTTCTAAAATCATTCCTTCATCGGGAATAGTAATTATTCTGAATGAATTTTCTTTTTTCACATCCAGAATATCTTCGGTATATAAAAGAAGTTCGTTATACAACTTCAGATTGTAGCTGTTGGGATTTAACTGTTTCTCATTAAATGGTTCAATAAAAATCTCCTTGTTCAACCGGCTTTTTATTTCAAGTCCGCTTAAAATCATTCTAAATGTTCAGCAAGATTATTAGAAATTTATCTGATAATTTTACAGAGTAATGACCTGATCTGGTGGATTTCCTGATAACGCTTCATACAATTGCGGGAAACAACCAGCGGTAACACCATCTACCAGACCTTTAGCTTTAACGCTTCCTGTTCCGCACATTTCAAAAGTTCCTTCAGCAAATCCTCGTCTTACAGCGCATTGATCGCACACCATCAACAATATACCTTTTTCATTTGCAATCTTAGCAAGCCGCTCTCCGATCTCATCACCTTTGCGCAAACGGTAAATGTTATCGTCGAAGAAAAACATTCCTACCACTTCCGCATTATGAATCCCTTTCTCTAACTGAGGTAAAATCATTGTGGCCAGCTTATAAGTGCTTGCCATATTAGTTGCAAAAACATAAGCTACTTTCATTTTTTTATCCTTTCTGTTTATTTGTAATGTAATGATTTGAACTTAAATTACTTATTGAGACCATTAAAATCAGTAATGTATAAACTTAATTCTGCATTAAACTTTGAATGTATCGTTGAAGATTATTTTTATCTAAATTTTTTCCGATAAAAACAAATTGATTCCTGCGCAGTTCATCAGTTCTCCATTCGCTTCCTTCATAAATTGAGAAAGTTTTATAAACACCCTGAAGAACAAAACGGTTATTAGTATCCATAGCATTTAAAATCCCTTTGAATCTGTAAATCTCCTCTGTGCTGAAAAAGAGAAAATTATCAAGCCAAACGGCAAATCTTGTTAGATCCAGTTGACCACCAAGTGTTATTGAAACTGATTCAATTTCGTGATCGTGATGATGATGATCGTGTTTATCTTGATTTATGATAAAGTTTTTACCAGAATGATCTGCTTCTACTAAGGTAAATTGATTAAATGTTTGCTCAATGTTTTCTGCTTTATGACGATAAATATCTAAAATATTTTTGCCGTCAATAACACTATGAGAGGTTTTAATTATTTCGCAACTGTTATTGATTGTTCTAATAAGTGTTTCAATTTTTTCTACCTTTTCGCTTTCAACTGTGTCAATTTTGTTTATGATGATTGTATCAGCATTAATAATTTGCTTTTTAACCTCATCTATTTGTTCAAACTGCAAGTAAAAATGCTTTGCATCAACAAGACAGATAACATTATCAAGCTCAAAGTATCGATTTACCCTTGAACCAGATAAAAATATTTGAATGAATTGACCCGGATCAGCAATTCCGGTTGTTTCGATAATTAAATTATCAAACTGAACTTCTGACATAATAAGCATATTAAGAAGCAGACCAAGCTCAGAATTGAGATTACAGCATATACATCCGTTAGTAAGTTCGAAAATGTTATTTTCCGATTTGGTGTTTATTAATTGCTTATCAATATTTATATCACCGAACTCGTTTTCTATAATAATGAACTTTTTATTCGGATGTTGCTTAACGATATTGTTTAGCAAAGTAGTTTTGCCAGAACCGAGTGCGCCGGTCAATATTGTTACAGATTTTTTCGTTCTCTTATCCAAAGCGTTTTATCCTAAATGCAACTTTGTTGCAAATATATGAAAACAATCCTAATGCAACAAAGTAACTTTTGATATATTTTTGCAGTATGAAAAAGGAATCACTAAAAGAAAAAGTTAAAAGCACCGGGTTAAAGAACACTCCGTTGAGAGAAGAAGTGTTGAAAATATTCACCGAAGCGAGGAAAGCATTAAGCAGCAAAGATATAATAGAAAAGCTTGGTAAAAAGTATGATCGTGTTTCTATATTCAGAACCATCTCAACCTTTGCAGAGAATGGAGTTATACACGCCATACCGACTTCAAGCGATTATGTGGTTTATTCTTTATGCCGTGATAATTGCGCTACTGCTGAGCATCTGGATCATCATTATCACTTTTTCTGTCGTAGGTGCGGAAATATTTTTTGCCTTAATGATTTTGAGTTTTATAATATAAAGCTCCCTCGTGGGTATAAAGCAGAGAGTGTGAATATATTGTTTGAAGGTGTCTGTAAGGATTGTAGTCAAAACTAAAATGGAAAGTATTTATTGATTCTTACTCTTAAACCTTTTCACTTTTTTTGAGCGCAATGAAAGATGTTTTGTTTTTCTTCCGCTTACTCTTTTGCGCCACATCTTAAAACTTGATGATTTCATTTCTCGCCGCATAATTTCACGAACATCATTTTCCTTCAGTCCAAACTGCAGTTCAATTGCTTCAAAAGGTGTGCGATCTTCCCACGCCATTTCTATTATTCGGGATATATCCGATGGTGTTAAATTTTTCATATTTTTGAAACCGATCAAACGCACTATTAGTTCATTAAATGATGTTAATTAATAAATATTATTTGTAGGGCAGGAGCTTGCTCCTCCCGATGATTTTACGATTTAATTATTGAATTTAAAACGGACAGAGCAAGTTTAACTGCCTCAAGGCAGTCCCTGTCCCTACGAATTAAAACCAAAGGAACGATTTACTTTCACTCTTTGTTCTGAAAACAAATATCAATTCACAAAACGGAGAACAAAATGAAAAT
>CALHAB010000170.1 GCA_937934185.1 uncultured Ignavibacterium sp.
CCAGAAATGTGGTATCTGCCAGATGAAGAAAAAGAATGCAATCATCAGGATCTGTGGATTAAGTAGATCACCACCTGCAGCAGTCCAGCCAATAATTGGAGGAATTGCTCCAACCAATGAACCCGGAATTATTGCCAGAGAGGATTTTCTTTTTAACGGTGTATAAATCCCATTATACCAGATCAAATTTAATATGCCGAATAATGCACAGACCAAATTACCACCTAAAAATAATAAAACAGTCCCGGCCAGAATTAATAAAACAGAAATTTCCAAAACTTTTGAAGGAGATATTCTACCGGAAGGTAAAGGCCGGTTTTTTGTTCGGGACATCAATGCATCGGTAAAACGTTCCTGATAGTGATTTAGCGCTGCGCTTCCACAGGCAAGAAAAAGAACGCCAAAGAGAACAAACGCAATCTTAAAATCGTAAATATCAGTTGCTGCAATGTAGCCAAAACCAGTGGTTATCATCACAAAAAATGTAATTCTGATTTTTGTTAATTCAGCTAATATTTTAATCTTCTCTCTCAATTCACTTTATTGATTGGTTTTATTAAAAATTGTGTCTGAAGCTAAAACCTCTCCGGGATATTTTACTGAAGAATTTAACCATGCATTGAATTCATTCTCAGGCATCACATATAGTTTATTATACATATACGAATGATTTAATCCGCAATATTCAGCACAGGCGATATCATAACCTCCAATTTCTTTTGCATTAAACCAGGCGGTTCTTTTCTGATTGGGGTATACATCCTTTTTGATTCTGAACTTTGGTACATAAAAAGCATGGTTAACATCGATGGAATGAAGATTCAAAACAACATCTTTATTGACAGGTACATAAAGAGTATCAGTCTCTTTACCATTGGAATACTTGAAACTCCATTTCCACATTTGCGCCTGAACATCTATTGTTAGAGCATTTTCAGGAATGCGGGATTGTTCAAGGTAACCAGTCCAGCCAAGCCAGAACATTATAAGAACAAGAATTGTCGGAATGACTGTCCAGGTTACTTCGAGCGCAGTATTGTGATGAACATTTGTTGCCTTAGGATTTCTTTTCCGATTGTATTTGATTACAAAATAAATCATCAGAACTGTTATCAACACTAAAAAGAAAACCGAGACTATAAGCGTGAACAAAAATGCTAAATCAGTGCTATGAGAAAAATTTGATACTCCATCAAACATGTTTTTAATTCCTTACGATAAAAGAATAATCTGTAAAAAGTAAAATGAACGAAATAATCAGAAATAAAAGAGCGACGCCAACAAATACTCTGAATGTTTTACTTTCAGTTCTTAAGTGCATAAATATTGTTAAAACCAAATAAGTTTTAATTGATGCAATAGTCAACGCAGTTGCGACTGTAATCTTTCCAAAATTAATTCCTGCAACAGCTACAGTTATACCTGTCAAAGCCATTAAGGCGAGCCAGACAAGGATATAAACTCCGTAACCGTGATTATGTTTTGTATCTATTTCTGTATGATTGTCCATTTAATAATTCCTAATTTTTCAAGTTATCAGATAAAATAATGGGAAAAGGAAAATCCAGATTATATCTACAAGATGCCAATATAATCCTGCGGATTCAAGCTTAACATAATTATCGTGAGTAATTACATCTCTAATCGTAAATACTGTCATAAAACTAATGATTACAACTCCAATGATTACATGCAAGCCATGCAAACCAGTCATTACATAATAAAGCCCGAAGAATAAGATTTCACCAGAAGGTCTTGAAAGCAAAGTATCGGAACCGGGATAAATACCGTGATGAAATTTAGCTCCCCATTCAAAATATTTATTAACCATAAATCCAAGCGCCAGAATAATTGTCAGCAGTTGAAATAAAATTGATAAAGTTTTCTGCTTTCTTTGTATTGCTGCAATAGATAAAGCCATAGTTAAAGAACTTGTCAGAAGAATTGCAGTGTTGAAGGTTCCTATTACAGTATTAAGTTCTTTTGCTGCAAGATGAAAATCTTCAGGATGAGTAAATCTGTAAACTGAATAAAGAATAAACATACCACCGAATAACAACAATTCGGTGAAAAGAAATAACCACATTCCCATCCGGGATGCTACATCATCTCTGTGGATGTGAGCTGCTGCTGAATGTTGAACGCTCACTTTGCCTCCTGAGTTTGTAAAACTAATTCATTGTCTTTGTATTGATAGGGTGATTCAGTTACAACTGGTATATCAATAAAGTTTTCGTGAACCGGAGGAGTAGCAACCTGCCATTCGAGAGTTTCTCCTCCCCAAATATTTTTCTCAGTAACTCTGACACCTTTGAATAAAGCATATATTAAGTTTCCGAACATTAAGAATAACGCCGGTACAAGTATCCACGATCCAATTGTTGATATTACATGATAAATCTGATATTCAGGCAGATAATCATAA
Source organism: uncultured Ignavibacterium sp. (assembly GCA_937934185.1). GTDB lineage: Bacteria > Bacteroidota > Ignavibacteria > Ignavibacteriales > Ignavibacteriaceae > Ignavibacterium. The sequence goes on from CALHAB010000170.1 coordinate 2,426, forward strand.
TATCTTCTCGGCATTCCGAGCCAGCCCATTATGAACATCGGAAAATACAAAGTATTAAATCCAACAAACAGAGCCCAGAAAACTCTCTTAGCCAATTTGATATTATACATTCTACCAAACATTTTTGGAAACCAGTAATGAAGCGCGGCAAAAAATCCGAAGCCAGTTCCGCCAAACATCACATAATGAAAGTGAGCAACTATAAATGAAGTGTCATGAACCTGAATGTCAACTGATAGAACTCCCTGCATTATACCAGTTAAACCACCAATTGAAAACTGAAAGATAAAAGCTAGCACATACAACATTGGTGGTTGAAGATCAATTGAACCTTTATACAAAGTTGCAACCCAGTTAAAAACTTTAATTGCACTTGGTATGGCAACAATCATTGTTAACAAAGAGAAAATTAACTGACCAGTGTCGCTCATTCCTGCTGTAAACATATGATGAGCCCAAACAAGTGAACCGAAGAGAGCTATTGCTATACTTGACATTGCAATAAATCTGTAACCAAAAATAGTTCTATGAGCAAAAACAGGAATAATTTCTGAAACAACACCCATTGCCGGAAGAATCATAATATAGACTGCGGGGTGAGAATAAATCCAGAATAAATGTTGATATAAAACCGGATCGCCTCCGAGTGCTGGATCAAATAAACCAACTCCGAATATTCTTTCAATACCAACAAGAAGAAGAGTAATTCCAATGATTGGTGTTGCAAGTATCTGAACCCAGGCAGTTGCATAAAGCGACCAAACTGAAAGAGGCATTTTAAACCAATCCATTCCCGGTGCTCTCATACGATGTACAGTTGTAATGAAGTTCAATCCCGTAAGTATTGAGGAAAAACCCAGAATAAAAGCTGCAAATAATGCAGGAATAACATTTGTATTCGTTCTTATACTATAGGGAATATAAAATGTCCATCCAGTATCAGCAGGCCCACCCGGAATAAGAATTGATATAATAGCCAACAGACCACCTATTGCATACAAATACCAGGATAAAAGATTAAGTCTTGGGAAAGCAACATCTCTTGCACCAATAAGAATTGGCAGAAAGAAATTCCCGAAAACTGCAGGGAGCCCAGGAATAACAAACAGAAAAATCATTATAACTCCGTGAAGAGTAAAAATGGAGTTATATGTTTGCGGATCCATTATTGTTCTGCCTGGTGTCAGTAATTCAAGTCTCATCAAAAAACCGAATATAACACCAACAACAAGAAATATTGACAATGAAATCAGGTACAATAATCCAATGCGCTTATGGTCGGTTGAAAGCAGCCAACCAAGAATTCCTGTGTGTTTACCTTTGTATTCAAGGTAACTGACATCATTTCCATTACTGTTTAATATATTTTCATTACTCATATAAATAACTACCTCAGATTAGTATTAGCTTTCTTGGGTTTTAATTTAATGTAAAGAATAAAAATTCCTACGAAGAATAATATCATTACGCCAAAGATTCTTGTAAGATTTAAAACATAAGTTCTGCTTTCTGGTTTGTAAGAAAAACAGAACTGTAAAACTTTTGCGATAGTTGGAGCGGTTTTACTTTCACTTGTTTCCAGAATTGCCATTTTAAAGTCAAATGGAAGAATACCAAAACCACTTCTTTCAGAAAAACTTGGGAAAAGATATCTGCAAATTTTTCCGTTCTTGTCAACAAAAATGAAAGTACCAGCGTGACGAAAGTCCTTCCCTTCCCTTTTGAAATAAAAACCTGCCTTATCGCTTACTGCTCTTATACTTGCAGAATCTCCTGTAAGAAATTTCCAGCTTTCAGGCGGAATATTTTTGTCAAGAGTTTTGATAAATACTTCTTTTCTTTTTAATGCCTGTTCAGGGGTCTCAAATTCATCCATGCTGATAGTTACAACATTATAATCAACTCCAGGTACCAAGTCAGATTTATTAATTATATCAGCAAGTTCCATCATCAAAGGACTACAAATTCCAGGACATTCATAATAGACAAACGCGAGTACAGTTGGTTTGGTAAAAAGTTCTTTCAATGAAAACTCTTTACCATACTCATCCACAAATTTTGTATCGAGTGGAAGATAAGCACCTAACTGTTCATCTACTCCAACTTCAAGTTTTTTACCCGAACCACTTGCAAAAGCAGTCTGAATAAAAATAAAAAATAGTATAGTTATAAAAATCTTTTTCATCATATCACACTTGTGATCAACTTATAAAGATCAGACCATTCCTGTTCAGATAAATTAAAAACATTTCCATTAAAACCGTTCTGATTAACATTTATTAAAACAATTTTTTTGAAATTCTGTTCACTGTTTATGTTGTTAAAATTTTTGACCAGAAACATTAAAGCTAATTTGCCATTATTTGTCACTCTTGAAAAGAAATTTTTATTCGGAGAACTTTCAATTTTATTTAGAGCTACTTCAACTTTATCAAGATACTGTTTATTTTCCTGAGATATTACTGTCTTTGCCATAGCGACAGGGATTTGTGCTGGAAGTTCCTGTCCAGCTGACAGATTATAAGTTGCGTCCAGTGCATCAAGATCGGACTGAGAATCTTCAGGAGGATCAGGAACGAAGTTAGTTCTGATATAATGAGCCAGAGCAAATTTCTGTTCGGGTAAAAGATAATCGTAGGAAACCATAGAACTCCCGGGAATACCTTCCTGAAGTGTTGTATAAATCTGGCTTAGTTTAGCTCCGTTTTTCCAACCATCGAGTGAAGTGAAATTTCTCGGTGCCGGGTTTAATCCGGCCGAAGCAGGACCACCACCTGCACCTGTTTCACCATGACAGGAAGCACAGTTTGATTTGTAAAGTGTTTCGCCTTCACTAAGAAGTTGCGGTGATGCGTTTTTAATTTCAGATAACTTAACTGGCGGAACTACTTTAGCCTCGCGCATCTGCAGATCAGCAACAACAACTGTATCTCTTAGTGTTGGTGGAACTTTTTGTCTTGATAAAAACTCAAGTTTTGAAATGAAGTAAAGACCAATAAGAATTCCAACAATCAGAAAGTAAGGAAATACTAATCCGAAAATTGTTCCCGGACTGTTCTTAATTTCTTCTACTTTTTCTCTTATCTGTTCAAAAAACTCTTTCATAATTTTCCTTATAAACAATTAAAGATGAAAGTTAATTCCCTTTTTAAGTTTAGGGTCACCAACAGGAATTAAATTTTCTTTTTTGGATATAAAATTAAAAACGGTTAAAACTATACCAATACCTAAAATCGGAAACACGAGGTCAATCCAGCTAAATACATAACCTTTTTTTAATGGCTGCATATTGGGCATAACCAACCAGAACAAATCAAACAAGTGAGCAAATAATAACCAGATTGAAATAAACTTTAATCGTTTCGGGTCCATCTTTGCAGGTTGAGAAAGAAGCATCGCATAAGGGACAATAAAGTGAATAACAATTAATAATAAAGAAAAGATTACCCAGCTTCCTTCCCATCTTGTAAGATACCAGAAAGTTTCTTCCGGAAGATCAGCATACCAAATAAGCATAAACTGACTGAAAGCAATGTAAGCCCAGAAATTAACGAATGCGAAAAGTAAAGCACCGAAGCTGTAAAGATGATCATCAGTAATCCACGGGTCAAAATATCCTTTCTCTTTCAAAATAACTACTACCAAAGTGACTGCAGCTAATGCAGCGATAACAGTTCCCGAAAAGAAATAAACGCCAAAAATTGTTGAGAACCAGTGTGGCTCAAGACTCATTAACCAGTCAACTGCTGTGAATGTAATCGTAAGTGCAAAGATTGGAATAAACGCCGCTGAAAATCTTATATTCTTAGTTGTTAATGATTGATCTTTCGTTGTATCCTGCTTTTTCGAATTTCTCTGTAGAATGAAATAGAATAAAACCCATATAGCAATAAACACTAAAGTTCTTATGACAAAGAATGAAATATTAAGATAAGGAGCTTTTCCTTGAAGTATTTTATCTTCTTTAACAGCTTCTTCGTGTGCCCAGTGAAAAAGATCGTGATTGAGAAATAAGAGAGGAATAACAAGTATAAATAAAACTGGCAGAAGTCCGGCAAAAAATTCTGGTATTCTTCTGAACGGTGTACTCCAATCAGCACCAGCAACATATTCTAATGCAATTAGGAAAAGTGATCCAAGAGCAATACTAACAATCATCATATAAATAACCAGATAGTTGAATGCTGCTCTTGTCTGATCAACAAAAAAAGAAGCGGCTGCCAGAATAAGTCCGACAACAAGAAAAATTAAACCGAATTTAGAAAAACCGGCCGGTAAATCTTTTCTTTGATAATTAAAATCAGTTTGATGCATTGTTTCCGGTCTCCTTGTTTACAACCTGTAAATCAGAGCTTTTGGCATTTTTAGCTCTCTGCAAAACTCTGATGTAATTTACAATTGCCCATCTTTCTTCCCGTGTAACCTGAGAAGCGTATGAGGGCATTATATTTTGTCCGTTAGTAATAATATGATAAATCATGCCATCACTAAATTCTCTTGCTCTTGTTGAATGCAGAGAAGGTGGATTGGGAAATTGTCCGCGTAAACGGCTGTCTCCATCACCAAAATTTCCGTGACAAGGACTGCAAAATGTTAAATACTTCTGTTCGCCCAGTTGAAGATTTTCTTTAGTTGGCAGATAGGGATTCTGTAAAAATTCAGTAGGATTATTCTGACCCATATACGGATAAGGTAAAAATCCTCTCGCAACTGTTCCCTGAACAGGAGTTCTCATTCCAAATCCATCAGCAAAAAGTGTTGATGGTTTTTGCGGATTTAATTTCGGTTGTTCCATCATCCAGGTAAATGGCTGCATATAAAGTAGTTTATTCAAAGCAAAGTAAGTGATTCCTGAAGTTACCACAGCAATTATAATCAGGAATGTAACGAACTTAGGTTCAAGTACCGGATAAGTTTCTTTTTCCGGATAATAAATTTCTTCAATGCTCTCTGGTTTCAAAGAATTTAGAAATTCAAGAACCTTTGCTTCATCAAAAAGTTTATCCTTCGCTTCAATCACTAAACCATAATGGTCACAGGATACTTTTTTCATATAATCTGTATCGTGAAGAGGATGATCATTTTCGGGAAACCTGAAAAAGAATGTTATCATTCCAATTACAGTAGCAAGAGTTGCAAGTAAAACTGTAACTTCAAATGTAATCGGAATAAAGGCAGGAAGCGCAAAAAATGGTTTACCACCAATAATCATCGGATAATCAACAGACATTGTCCAATACATTAATAATAAAGCAAGTGCTGAACCTGTAAGACCAAAAACCAGTGTTATGAAACCAAGCTTTGAAGGTTTCAGTTTCATTGCCCTTTCAATTCCGTGAACAGGATAAGGCGAATGAATATCATATTTCTGATATCCAGCTGCTGAAGTTTTCTTTGCAACTTCAATTATCTCATCAGGAGTTTTGAACAGTGCTGCTAATCCATATAATTTTTTATTCATGATGACCTCCGCGATGAGTTGGTTGTGCACCATCTGCAACTGCTTTGACTTCTGATATCGAAACAACAGGAAGTGATTTGGTAAATAAGATTACAAGTGTGAAGAATAATCCAAAACTTCCTAATAAAATTCCCATATCAAAAAATGTTGGTTTGTAATAAGCCCAGCTTGAAGGGAGAAAATCTCTGTGTAATGAAGTAACTGTAATTACAAATCTTTCAAACCACATTCCGACATTAACCAGAATTACAATAACAAACATAACAGGAATTGATCTTCGGAATTTTCTGAACCAGAATAACTGAGGGAAAATCACATTACAGCTGACCATAATCCAGTAAGCCCAGGCATAAGGACCAAATGCTCTGTTAATAAACACAAACTGCTCTGCCTGAACACCACTATACCAGGCAATAAAAAATTCCATACCGTAAGCATAACCTACCATCATACCTGTAGCAAGAATTACTTTGTTCATTTTTTCAAGATGGTCGAGTGTTATGATGTTTTCCAGATTAAAAATCTTTCTGACAAATACAAGAACTGTTACCACCATTGCGAAACCTGAGAAGATAGCTCCCGCAACGAAGTAAGGCGGGAAAATTGTTGTATGCCAGCCAGGTAGTATTGATACTGCAAAGTCAAAGCTTACAATAGTATGAACTGAAAGTACGAGCGGAGTAGCAAATCCTGCCAATAACATATAAGCTTTTTCATAATGCTGCCAGTGTCTCGATGAATGTCTCCATCCCAAACTGAAGATAGAGTAAATTGTTTTCTTAAGTTTTGAGGTTGTTCTGTCTCTGAGAGTTGCAAAATCCGGGATTAAACCAATATACCAGAATACTAAAGAAACCGTGAAGTAAGTTGAAACTGCAAATACATCCCATAACAACGGAGATGTAAAGTTGACCCAAAGACTGTGTTGATTTGGATAAGGAATAAGATAACCTGCCAACCAGGGTCTTCCTGTGTGAATAATAGGAAATATTCCCGCACATATTACAGCAAAAATTGTCATTGCTTCTGCAAAGCGGGCTATTCCTGTACGCCACTTTTGTCTTAATAAGAATAATATAGCAGAGATTAAGGTACCAGCGTGTCCTATACCAACCCAAAAAACAAAGTTTACTATTGGTACTGCCCAACCGACCGGCTGATTATTACCCCAAAGACCTATACCGTAATAGAAACTTATTCCGAGACAAATAGCTCCAAGCAATAAAAGTGAACCAGAAATAGAAAGTGCAATGAAATATTTTCTATCCGGTTTTGTATCAAGCGGTCGGGCAACTAACTCTTCTATCTGAGAGATAGTTAACCGCCCGGCAATTGCAGGAGCTTCCTGTGAATAGTCAATATGCACTATAATTCCTCCGTATGAATATTTCTGAGTTTTGCAATGTATGTTACATTCGGCCGAACATTTAATTCCTCAAGCACATAATAACCAAGTTCATGATTTCTGTATTTATAAAATTCAGAATCTTTTCCGTTAATATCTCCAAAGTGAATAGCGTTTGTCGGACAAGCTTCCTGGCAAGCAGTCTTAACATCTGTGCCTTTGATAGGAATACCTTTCCTTGCAGCTTCTGATCTTGCTTCTTCAATTCGCTGAACGCAAAAAGTACATTTTTCCATAACACCACGGGATCGAACAGTAACTTCCGGATTGAACATCAGAGTCAGTATGGAACTTTCCTGATATCCATCTCTGAAATGATCTCTGAAATTAAAGAAGTTAAATCTTCTCACTTTGTAAGGACAGTTGTTTGAGCAATATCTTGTTCCGACACATCTGTTATAAACCATCTGATTTAGTCCGTCAGGACTGTGAGTTGTAGCAACAACCGGACAAACATTTTCGCAAGGTGCCTGATCACAATGCTGACAAAGCATCGGCTGCATACTTACTCTTGGATCATCTGGTGAACCTGAATAGTAACGATCTATTCTAAGCCATTGCATTTCCCTGCTTTTCAAAACCTGATCTTTACCTACAACAGGAACATTATTTTCAACATTGCAGGCAACAATACAATCTCCACAGCCAAGACATTTGTTAAGATCAATAGCCATTCCCCATTTCATTTCATTGTACTGAAATGGTGTGTAAACGCTCTCTAATTCTTTGGGTCTGTGTTCCTGAATGAAATCAGATTTCTTTTCATAAAGTGCTACAGTACCTTCCTGAATTATGTGTCTTTTCAGATGAAGATCCTGAATCCTTGGATTATCAAATGCGTGATGTTCCTGTGTAGATGCAAGTGGATATTTTCCACCAGCTTTTATGATTGTTGCATTTGTATAAACCCATTGACTAAACTCTGGCTTTGATGATAAAAGCGTATTTGCATTGAAACCCACTCCGGAAGCAACTATGCCTGAAAATTCTCTACCATATCCAAGCTCAATAGTAATGGTATTATCCGCATTTCCTGCCTGAATAAAAACAGGTAAAGTTAATTTTCGATCACCCACACTTACTTCAACAAGATCATCATTCTGAACATCCAAAGCTTTTGCAGTGTTGTGCGAAATTGCAGCATAATTATCCCAGGTAATTTTTGAAACCGGATGAGGAAGCTCCTGAAGCCAGCCATTGTTAGCAAATCTACCGTCGCCAACCTGATAGCTTTCTCTGAGGACTAAAGTCATTGCTTCAGAATTAAATTTTGTTTCGGTTAAATTTAATCCTGTAAGATTTATTGAACTGAAATTTTGACCAGCCTCATTTGTTAATGCAAAACCATCGTGCAAAGCACCGAACCAAAGTTGTTTGAATTCAATTCTTGATTTTAATGTAGGATAAATATTTGTTTCCCAGTTCTTCATCAGAAAGTCGTGATATAAGGTCTCTGTGTATGTATCAGGAGAAGTACTTATCCAGGTGAGTAATATTGATTCTTTTTGTCTTGTGTTATGTAATGGAGCAATAACCGGTTGCTGAAGTGATATAACTCCTGTTCTTGTTTTGGAATCTCCCCAGCTTTCAAAATTATGATTTAGCGGAAGAATGTAACTGCTGAACTGGGCAGTTTCATTCATTCTTTCAGTCAGTGTTACAACTGTCGGAACTTTTGTCAATAATTCTTTGTAGTTAAGATCATTCGGGAAATGATAAACAGGATTGCAATCCAAATGAATAACAACTGCAACCTGATTGTTTCTCATCTTGTCAGTTAATTCTTTTACTTCATCAAGTGAAGAAAGATTTAATAAATTTACTGAAGCGCTATCTGTTCTGTAGAGATTTTTGTTACCAAGTAATTCGTTAAGAATGTTTACTGCAATGTGAACATTCTCAGGCATCAAATCACCGGCGTGAATAATTGCTTTGCCTTTATTAGCAATTAAATCATTCAGAAGATGATTAACTCTTTCTTTATCCAGATTATTCTTTTTAACAAATTCATCCAGACTGTAATTCGAAGCAATTGAAGCTGATATTGCACCTTTTCGGTTTAATTCATTGATCAAACTCATTACAAATGCAAACTGAGCTTCGGGTTTAAGTCTCATCCGATAGTCTGCATTCATTCCTGTCAGGGTCATCGAACTTTCAATAACATAAAGTCTGTTAAATGATTTTGAATTGACATCTCTTCCTTCAGCAAACATTCTGGAGTTTTCGACTCTGTTACCTTCAACACCCAGGAAATCGGATTCAAGCGCTAAGATTACCTTTGCTTCGTTCCATTTAATCAGTGGAAAGTTTCCACTGCCGTAGCATTTGGTCCAGGCAGAGTTTCGTGCAGAGCTATTGAACAATTCGTAGCTATAAATTTTTGTGGTCGGAAATTTTGCTTTGAAGTCCTCGAGAACTTTTAGAAAAGTTGGAGAAGTAATTGTATGAGTAACAATTGCAATTTCCTTACTTCCGGCCATACTTAAAGAAGCAATTATATCACTGTCTGCTTTTTTCCATTCAATATTATCAAATCCTGTTGATGATTTTTTCAGTGGCTGCTGCAATCTTTCGGGATCGTAAAGATTAAGAATATTTGCCTGACCTTTTGCACAAATCTTTCCCTGATTTACAGGATGCTCAGGATTTCCATCAACTTTAATTGGTCTTCCTTCTCGGGTTTTGATAAGAATACCACAAGAGTTTGCACATGCAGTACAGGTTGAAGCATAAAAGTTTGGCCTGCCGAGAATAATTTCTTCGGGCTTAACATTGTAAGGGACAATTTCACCTTTATCTCTGTAATCACTGCAGGCAACCCCGGCAAGTGCTGCAGATGCACCAAGTAGTGCTAAAAATTTTCTTCTGGAAATTCCTGATAAATTTTCATTTGGATCAAAATCGTCGGTGACTCCTTCAGCAAATTCATGATGTCTTGCTTTTAGAGTTTTTTCATTTCTGTAAAGTTCTTCAAAACTTCTCCAGTAATTTGGATCAGGATTATTCTGTATACTGTTAACTTCTCTGTTATCCGACATTCTTTTCACCTACTTTTTTCCTGCTGACTGCTAATGGATTAATTTTTACTTCAACTTTCTTTGAATCAAAATTTTTTCTGGCTGAAGTAAAAGGAATATATTTAAACAATGCTATTCCGGCTGCAGCAAGTGAAGCCGAAAGGAAAAATTTCTTTCTGTCCATTTTGTTTACTTCCTGTTTGAAACTCATCTTAGAATTTATCTGTGACATGCTGAACAATATTCCGGACCTTTTTTGATTTGGTCTTTAAGCTCAGGAAATTTATCGTGAGCATTTCTGTGGCAATTAAGACAACTACCCATCGTGAATGAATTCATCTGACCAACTTTTTCCATTTGAGTTATTTCACCATGGCAGGCAGTGCAATCAATTCCTTTATTTACATGCACAGAATGATTGAAATAAGCATAATCAGGTACTTTATGAATTCTCTTCCAGGGAAGTGGAATACCGTCTCTGTAATATTGTGTAAGTTTGATTATTTCAGGGCGATCCTTTCTTGCAACAGTATGACAATTCATACAGGTTGCAACTGCCGGAACACCTGCAAAACGGGATTTATCCACATTTGTATGGCAATACTTGCAATCAATTTTCATTTCGCCGGCGTGCAGCTTATGCGAATAATTGATTGGTTGAACTGGTGTATAGCCAACTCCGTCTCTTTCCGGTCTCGAGACAAAATAAGTTAATGTGAATGAAGAAATAATAATAAAAACAGTTAATGGAAGTCTATTGCGCAGAATATAATCAAGTAAAGATTTCTTCATTAATTATCCAAAATTTTTTTAATGTGAATTAAAAGAAGGTTCTGCCTTCTACAATTACAACTTTTTTTGCGCGGATTAGTTACCAAGGATTTTTTTGCAGCCCTGGTTTGATAGTTACAAATAGTTAACAAATTTGTTGCGTAAAATTATTAAAAGATGATTATAAAACAAAAGTTGATGCACAATAAAGATGGTCAAAAATATTTAACAATAAGATTAGTTGAATTTATTAAAATATTTTCTTGAGGAGCTGAAGCGTTATCAGAATTGATATTAAAATTAAAGCAAGGTAAATCAACAAAGCTTTTAATGAATACCATGTAAATGAGAAAGTACTGAGATATCCTCTCCAACCACAACTTTTGCAACGAAAAGTATGATATATTCCGATTTTGTTAATGAATTTTTCTTTTCTGTTTCTTGAATGAGATCTTTTTAGTGTATTTAAGGACTTGCAGCTTGGACAAGCTCCAAGGGATGGATTCTTTCTCCATAACACTGTAAAATGCTGCATCAGAATTTCCCGGTTTTATAATTCCTTATTCAAGAGCTTATTAAAAACTGACTCTTCTTTGAAAAGTTTTAGTGCTGTGTTGAATTGCTTATCATACCTTAAAGATTCTTCAAGACTCTTTTGCTGATTGTAATATCTGTTTGCTAATTCAATTTTAACATAACTCAAAATCTCACTTTTGTATTTTTCGAGCTCTTTATCAAAATAGTTTTTCAGTTCGTCTTTCAGCTTGTTTGCTGCGGATAAAATCTTTCCATTAATTTTATTCTTATCAAGATCTTCCATCAGAGCATTTAATTTCTTTTCAACTTCAGGAGTATAGTTAAATTCTTTACTCTTTATGTATGAAGTAAATTCACTGAATAATTTATTGTCATTCAAATTTTCAAATTTAGCCGATTGATTCTGATAATAGAATTTATCAGCAAAGTCGAATATAATTCCTTTGGCAAGAAGCTCTTTTGTTATCTCCCCTTCAATTTCTGATTTTACAAGAGTGTCAGGAGTAATTCCGCCAGCGCTGTAAACTTTCCGTTTGTTGTCAGTAGTAAATTCAGATTTTTCATCAATCAAAGCTGTATTGAAAACTTTATTCTTTTTTGAGTAATCAATCTTTTGAATACACCTTCCGCTTGGAGTATAATATTTAGCAGTGGTTATTTTTAAAGAGGTGTTATATGAAATCGGAGTGATTGTCTGAACCAATCCTTTCCCAAAAGATTGAGTACCAAGAATAATTCCTCTGTCGTGATCCTGAATTGCACCTGCAACAATTTCAGAAGCTGAGGCACTGTTTTCGTTTATCAAAACAATTAATTTTTCATTGGGAACAATCGGTTCTTCTTTTGCAAAATATTTTTTCTCGCTGTTCGGTTCTCTTCCTTTTGTTGAAACAATCAACAAATCTTTTTTGAGAAATTTATTGCAAACATCAACCGCAACATCAAGTAAACCGCCGGGATTGCCTCTCAAATCAAGTACAATCGATTCTATGGGTTTTTCCTGTTTTAGTTTTTTCAAAGCATTTTTTATTTCTTCTGCAGCGGAACGACTGAAATTAGAAAGTTTTAAGTAAACATTGTTTGAATTTGCTGGATAGAAATCTGCATAAACCAGATTTCGAATTACAATTTCTTCACGAATAATTTTAAAAAGTAAAGTGTCTCTGTCATTATTTCTCAAAACTCTTATCTGAACAGTAGTTCCGGGCTCACCTTTGACTTTTGCAGAGAGATCATCAATATCAGAAGATGTAATTGGTTCACCATCAACTTCGATTACCACATCACCAATCCTTAATCCCTGTCGCTGCGCAGCATAACCTTCAAGTATTTCAGTTATTGTAACACGATCATTTCTAACTCCGATTGTAACACCAATACCTCCATATTTCCCGTTTGTCATTAAGTCAATATCTTCCTGCTTGCTTTCATCTATGAAAACTGTGTAAGGATCAAGGGACTTCAGCATTCCCTTGATTCCTTCGCGCATAAATTCTTCCGGATTAATTTCATCAACATAATTGAACGAGATTTCTTTATAAACTTTTCCGAATAATTCCATATTTCGTGAAATCTCATAATAGATATCACCGCTTCGCTGAATATAAAATCCGAATACTAAAACAGTAATTACTGATATTATTAAAAATGTTTTTTTCATATTACTTTCGCTCAAATTCTTCAATGAAATGAATAATAATGTTATGGATTTCTTCAATAGATTTTGTACCGTCAATTATTCGGAATCTGTTTTCATTTTTAGCAATTGTAAGATAACCATTCCTTACTTTTTCAAAAAAGTCATTAGATGATACTTCTATTCTGTCAAGCTCCTGATGAGTTTTTTCAGCTTTTCTTCTTACGGCAACTGAAACCGGGATATCTATGAAGAAAGTTATATCCGGGATTGTTTCTCCAATGGCCAGCTTATGAACATTCAAAACTGATTCAATCGGCAATCCTCTTCCATATCCCTGATATGCAGTGGAAGAATCATGAAACCTGTCTGAAATAACAACAGCACCTTCTTTAATAAACGGATTAATTTTTTCTCTTACAAGTTGTGCCCTGCTTGCCGAAAACAAAAGCAGTTCAGTTTCCATAAACATCTTGTTGTTTTTTTTGTCAAGCAGTATGTCACGGATTTTTTCAGATATCTCTGTTCCGCCAGGTTCACGAATAACTTTAACCGATTTACCTTTTTTTTCGAAATAATTTTTCAGCAATTCAACCTGAGTTGATTTACCGCAGAAGTCAATTCCTTCAAAAGTTATGAACATAAATTTTCATTCTAAGATGAGTTAATATTTCTTTATAACATATTTTAGTTTATCAGGTTTAACCGACAACAAGTTTATATTTTCGGGCGATTGAATTTCGGGCCTTACAAAACCAAGTGTATCAGAAATAACTGTATTATAATCCACCGTTGCAATTATATCATTTAGAGTTACTTTTCCAAGAATATTCACTCCGCCTCGAAAAGTGCAGCTGATTGTATTGGGTATTAAAATAACATCTACATTTACGGGTTTGTTGATAACATTAACAGGAATGTCGCTAACTGAATTTTCAACTATTCGCTGAACATCCAGAGTTATGCTCACAAATTTCTGTTCAGTTTCGAAACCTCTTAGTTCTTCAAGCTCGGCGAGAAAAGTAGTTTTCTGATCAAGATTCTTTAAAGTTATTTCCTTTGTCCTGAAAGTTTCCATTCGCCTGATTACACTTGCAGGCCCGCGAACTAAAATTGAGTCCGGTTGAACTGAAACTTTTGATGCAAGACTATACCCTTCTTTAAAATCAAGATTCAGTTCAGGAATTATTTTTAATTTTTTTTCAGCAATCGGTTCAACAACAATTCTGATGTTTTTAGGGTTTATGTCAAGAATATTTATTCCTGCTGTAAACCAGGGATTATTTTCAACATTATTAAGAAGATTTGCCGTAATTAATCCGCTATCTCCTTTTACAGAAACAAAGAAAAATTTAGAAGAACCTAATTCAAATGACATCAATTTCCAGCCATCGCCTTTTAATCTGACTGTAATTGTTTCAGGTAAATCATTTCCAACTGTATAACCTGAAGGTAAATCAATAATAGCGATTGGAAGTTTGTAAATAGAATAATATTCATCAGAAAGAGCAATACTAACCCAAACAGTAATCGAGAATAAAACGGAAATAATTATTATGTAAAAATTTTTTTTCAAGTTATTCGGGTAAAATTTGTTTGAAATAAACCATCAGTTCTTCTCTGCTGGCCATAGAAATCTGTCTTCCTTTAATCGGGAATTCCTCAAAATCTCTTGCAGCTCTTCTGAGTTTGTGAACATTCAATCCATCAAGATCAGAAAGCTTTTTTATATCATATGTTTTTGTCTTTAAAGTCTTGTCAGATATCTCACCGCTCGCTTTCAATACTTTCTTTCCAAGTGCCTCAAGTCTTAATCTTTCGATAGTACTTGAATTTGTTTCGGCTAAAGTGGGTTTCTTAAATTCAATTGATTTCTCAATCACTTTTGCAGTGCGAGGATTCTGTTTTCTTTTTGATGAGACTGATTTAACAGGAGTAATTATTTTTTCCTCTTCAGAATTTTCAGTTTGAATTTCAGCTTTGAAAGTTTTTGATTTTTTAGGTTTTTCTTTGCGGATAAAACTTTTGCTTTTTACAAAAAACGCCCGTTCGATTTCGGAATTGAGGTTTTCTAAAACTGTGTGATTGACTACAGAAGAAATTTTATTCGCACTTTCGACTGCGAGATTGATTGCGTATTTAATCTGAGGCAAAGATCCTTTTAATTTCAATATCATATTGCCATTGTTAATTTCTTCGAGTCCGATTTCAACTTTTGAATTTTTGAGAATTGCATCTGCGGTAAAAATTGTTGCACAGAAACCTTTTATTTCAACAAGGCCGAGAGAATTATTCATCTTTTGTTCCTTCAATATAGTTGAACAACTCTTCGTGTGGCATTGCGATGACTGATTTTGCAACAAGTGAATTTTTCTCAGTGCAGATTCCTGCTCCAAAATCAATTGCCTGCTGAACTGCTCCCAGTTCGCCTTTAATAAAAACTGTTGTATAGCCATTCAGCAGTTGCCTTACATTTGCAATTGAAACTTCAAATTTATCAACCATAAGATGAGCAATCTCAACTGCACTGCTGAGTGAATTAGTCTCAATTATTCCAAGTGATTGTTTAAGCATTGATGTGCTCCCAAAAACATTTATCTGCACCAAAAATAAATTTACACTGTTTAATTATCAATTAAATCATCCGATTGAATCAAGATATTCCGAGAGAATTATTGCTGCTGAGTGCATATCAATAAGTCCTTTGTCTTGTCTCTTTTTTTTGCTCTTAACTGAATCAATTATTCTTTGCTCTGCAATTCTTGAAGTGTGAGTTTCATTCCATAGTATAATTTCCAGATTAAAATGTTTTTCCAGTTCTGATTTGAAAGCAAGAACATTTTTATAAACAGATTTTAATGAATCAGCTGATTCATCAGGCAATCCAAGAATTATTTTTTCAACCGCTTTATCATCAATAATTTTTTTCAGATTGGTAAAAAGTTTTTCATCATTAAGAAGTGTTGTATAAGGCGAGGCAAATTTTTTAAGCGGATCACTTAAAGCTATACCGATTCTTTTCAAACCAAAATCAATTGACATTATTCTGGTCAGCTTTTCATCATTCATATTGTGCTTTCAAATCTTTCAACTGAATAAATTCCCTGTACCTTTTTTAGTCTTTCTATTATTCTGTTGAGATGTTCAAGATTCTGAACATAAACAGTTACACT
>CALHAB010000171.1 GCA_937934185.1 uncultured Ignavibacterium sp.
GTAATATCAAGCAAAGTCTGATAATCCATATGATCCATATGTGCGTGAGAAAGTAAAATGATATCGGGTTGAGGCAATTCTTCTACTGTTAAAGCCGGATGAGTAAAGCGGCTTGGTCCCCAGGTAATTCCAAGGAAATAAAGTCCTACTCTTTCATATAAAACAGGATCAGTTAAAATCTTTATACCATAAAAATTTATTAATACTGTTGAATGACCAAGCCAGGCAATATTTATTTCATCCTGATTCCATTGCGATGGATCAGGTTTAAAGTTCGGAATTACTGCTACCGGTTTTGGATATGTTTCATTCCGGATGAATAAAAATCCGAATAAGGAAAGAATTGATGTTCTTATAAAATCTTTTCTTTTCATTTTCAATTGTTGATTGAAAAATTTTGTGTTGTTATAAACTCTCTTTAAATATTATAAGATTTTCTCAGTAATAAAACTTATTTTTTGGGTGAAATATTTTGAGGTTAAAATGCTTGATATAATAATTTTACTAATCATAGCGGCAATCACAGGAAGTATTGGAAGAACTCTTGTTGGATTTAAAAAAGGCGGATGTATAATTTCAATTGTGGTTGGATTTATTGGTGCTTACATCGGAACAATTCTGGCAAGAGAATTTAATTTTCCGGATTTGTTTTCTTTCGAAGCAGGTGGAATCAAATATCCAGTCATCTGGTCTATTGTCGGCGCCGCTTTATTTACTGCAATTCTGACTTTGATTGTTCCAAGGAGCAAAGATTAATGGGCTCAAAGTTCATTGGTTCAATTGAAAAGAAAATTGCATTGGAAACTTATATAAAATTTTTCCGGGCATCTGAAATAGTTAAAAGTAAAATTTCCGCAATTACTAATTCGCACGGATTTTCTGAGGGACAGTATTATGTGCTTGACACACTTTATCATCTCGGAAGTTTACCACAGAAAATTTTAGCGGAAAAAATTATGCGAACCGAAGGAAATATCACGATGATTATAAACAATCTTTTAAAGAGAAAAGTAATTAAAAGGACTAAGAGTAAAGAAGATGGAAGAGTTCACATAATTTCATTGACTGAGAAAGGTAAGACTGAATTCGAAAAAATATTTCCAGTTGTTGCAAATGAAATTGAAACTATCTTCGCTTCATTAACTCAGGAAGAAAAAATTCTCTTACAGAATCTTTGTAAAAAAGCCGGGCTTTCGATTAATCGATAAATGACTTTTCGGGTTGATAGGAAAATCTTTTCAGGTCTGCGACGAGAGTTTGTTCTTCAAATCTTTAATCTCTTCTTCAAGCTTTTTGATCTTCTCTGCATAATCCGGCAGACTTCTGATGTGGGCTTCTAACTTCTGAGAGGTCTTTAATTCTTTAGCTGGATAACCGAAATAATAACCAGGTTTCTTTATTGATTTAGAAATTCCTGACTGAGCCATCAGAACTGTATTATCACAAATTTCAATATGTCCAACAATTCCAACTTGTCCGGCAATGATAACATGATTTCCAATTTTAGTGCTTCCGGAAATTCCTGTTTGAGATGAAATGACTGTGTCTTCACCAACAACCACATTGTGAGCAATCTGAACAAGGTTGTCAATTTTGGTCCCGCGTTTAATTATGGTTGAACCCAAAGCTGCCCTATCGATTGATACATTAGCACCAAGTTCAACATCATCTTCGATTATTACATTTCCTATCTGGGGAATTTTCTGATAAACTCCTTTTTCATCAGGATTAAATCCAAAACCATCGCTGCCAATCACCGTACCTGAATGAATTATAACACGATTTCCAATTTTGCATTTCTCTCTGATACTAATGTTTGAAAAGATCAGACAATCACTTCCGACTTCAACATCTTCATAAAGAACAGTATTGTGAAAAATTTTAGTATTATCTCCAATCCTACATCCTTTAGATAAAACTACATTCTTACCAACTGCAACATTTTTACCTAACTGTGCTTCAGGATGAATGAATGCAGTATTATCAATTCCAGTAAGTGGAAAATCTGGTTTGAAAAATTCCCGCAGAATAAGGAAGAAAGCTTTTTCAGGTGATTCAACTTCAATGTAAGTAATATCATTTCTGGTTTTTTGAAGTTCAGGTTTTACCAGTAAAGCAGATGCTTTTGTTGTTTGTTGAAACTTTTCGTAAGCAGGTAAATAAATAAAAGATAAATCGCCTGATTTTGCTTCATCAATTTTGGCAACGGAATATATTACTGTATTTTCATCTCCGATGATTTTTCCGGAGACTAATTTAGCAATTTCTTTTACTGTAAGACTAATCATTTAAATTTTCAATTTGGCAAGAACCTTTGCAGTTATGTCATATTTATCTTTAGCATACAGAATCATTATATCGCCGCTTCTGTCAAAAACAAAATCCAAATCTTCTTCCTGAGCAACTTCTTTAATTGCATTAAAAACTTTATTCTGCACTGGTTTCATCAGTTCATCCTGTTTCTGGAAAAGTTCTCCGTTTGTCCCGAATTTCTTCTCACGATATTCAGCAATCTGATTTTCAAGTTTAACAAGTTCTGATTCAGTCTCTGCTCTGGTTTGTTCAGACATAATGAGTTTTCTTTTCTCGTAATCATCATATTTAGTTTTCCATTCCGATTCAAGTCTGCTCAATTCAGTTTGCCATTCCTGAATAAGAGCATCAAGTCTTTGTCTTGCATCCTGAACATCGGGAAGTTGATCCATAAGTGCATTTGAATCAATATAACCAATCTTTAATTGCGCGAAAGATATCGCCGGAAAGAATACAAGGATGAATAAAAAATATTTTTTCATTTTTAATACCTGCAGATTATTTCTGAGGAAAAGTTACAATAAAACAAAAAAGTTCTCCCACCAAAAATTATGGGAGAACTTTATATATAAAACTTAACTGCCTCTTTTAAGTGTATCGAGAACTTTGAATGTTATATCAAAAGCCGAATCAGCATAAAGTAAGAGGATATCTCCGCTTTTATCAAAAACGAAAGACATACCTTCTTCTTTTGCAACTTTTTGTATGGCATCGTAAATCTTTTTCTTTACAGGCGCAAAAAGCTCTTCCTGCTTTGCATAAATTTCACCAGTTCCCTGCTGGAATTTCTGTTTTCTGAATTCCAGAATTTCCTGTTCCATCTTTACAATTTTCTGCTGAGCTTCGAGCTTTTTATCATTTGGCATTGTTTCAGCCTGCTTCTGATAATCCTGAATAGCTTTTTGATATGCCATTGTCATTGAATCAAGTTGTGCTGACCATTTATTAGTCAAAGCATCAAGGTCGCCCTGAGCTTTTATTGCTTCGGAGAATTGTGTAAGGATAACTTCCGAATCAACATATCCAATTTTTAATGGTGATTGTGCAAATAATGATGTTGCGAAAATAACCGAAAAAAATACTAAGAACTTTTTCACTTTTTAATCCTCTTTCTTTATTAAATGTTAAACAAATTAAAAACCTTTTCCGAACTGAAAATGGAATAACCAAGCCGGATCATTACCATTAACAGCTTTGCGGTCAAATCCATAACCAAAATCAAAACCAATTAAACCAATCGGATTTATTAGTAATCTTGCACCAAATCCTACTGATCGACGGAGGTCAAAAATATCTGTTTTCTCAAAACTTTCAAAAACATTACCTGCTTCAGCAAATGCTAATACATATAGCGGTATTGGTTCAATTGATACAGCTAATCTGAGCTCAGTGCCAAATTTTGCCATAACTCTTCCGCCAATGACTCTGCCATCAACATTTTTCGGACCAACTGATCTGTCATCATATCCGCGGAGTGATGTTGTTGCTATTATTAAACCATTTCCACCCATATAATAAAATTCAAAGGGTTGAATCTTGGTGCCGCGAACGATCTCGTCAATATATCCAAGGTCTGCAATTGTATATAATGTTACTCTGTTTGTATTGAAAAGTCTTCTGTACCATTCGGAAGTAAATCCAATTTTCAAATAGTCAACATCACCCGGTAAGAAAGGTCCGCCGGAAATTTCTGCATCAAGCTGAAGAGAAGAACCAATTGACGGGAAGATTGGATTATCAATATCTTTTCTGGCAATCAATGCACCTAATGTATATTGATTTGTTTTACCCTCTGCATAAAATCCTTGTCCTTCAAGCACATTGTTATACTGATATTTAACACGTCCCTGTACATAGAAAAAGTCATCAGGCCAGCGAAGTTTGCGGCCAACTCTTATAGTAGCACCGGTTTGTCTCAGGTCATAAACATATTGCTGGCGTGTATCAAAAACTTCTGCACCAATAGATGTTGGTGTATCAAATAACCAGGGCTCTGTAAATCCAAGTGTGAAAGTTCTGTAGAGACTTCCGACTCCGAACTGCCAATTGAAACTTAAAATTTGTCCACCGCCAAGTTTGAATGGCTCTGCTATGGAAAAGTTAGTAAGCGTTATACCTACAGCACCACTAAATCCAAATGCCCCGCTATATCCAACTGATGCATTTAAGTAATCACTCGATTTTTCCTCAACTCTGAATGAAATATCAACAGTGCTGTCGCTTGCTAACTTTGTTCCGATTCCTTCAGCTCCATAAAGTTTTTCGACATTAAAGTACTGCAGGTTTGCAAGGTTCTGAATGCTTCTTAATAACAAACCACGATTAAAATAATCTCCGGGAATTGTATAAAGTTCTCTTCTTATAACTTTCTCTTTTGTCTTATCATTTCCTTCGATGTCAACTCTGTTTACGGTGAATTGATTTCTTTCTTCTATTCTTATTTCTATGTCAACTGAATCTTCGGCTACCTTAATTTCTTTTGTTTGAAGGTTGAAGGTAAGATATCCATTATCAAGATAGAGTGAAGAAACATCAGTTTGTTTTTCATTTCCTCTTAAATTCTTTTCGAACTTTTCTGCATCAAAAATATCCCCCTTTCTAATATCTAATCTTTCAGATAGAATGCTGCTTGGATAAACTGTATTTCCAATCCAATAAATATCTCTGACTTTATATTGTGGACCTTCATAAACCTCCATTCGGATGGTTAAATCTTTCTTATCATCGGAATAAATTAAAGTATCTGATATTATTGCTGCATCACGATAACCATTCTTTCGATAGAATTTTACAATTGCCTGTTTATCTTTCTTATAATTTTCAAAATCAAATTTTCCGCTTCCCCAGAATTTCCACCATTTAGCTTCATTAATTTCATCCATTGCACCTTTCAAATCATCATTATCAAACGCTTTGTTTCCTACAAACTCAATTTTTCTGACACGAACTTCTTCTCCCTCTTCAATATTTAACTTAACAACTACTCTGTCTTTAATTCTTGAAATCAAATCAGAATATTTTGTATCACCTCTATCGTAACGATATTCATATTCATCTGAAAAGTCTTTTTCATTTCTCCATCTTGTAATAATTTCATCTTTAGTAGTATCAGCAGAGAAGAAATAATAAAATTTCTCCTGAATTTTTACACTCAACAATCCTTCTTTTTCATATTGTTTAAGAATTTTTTGTTTAAGCTTTGCAATATCCTGCGGTTTGATAACAGTACCTCTGAGAAAAGTTACATTCTTTTCAAGGTCACTTGTGCTTAGCTCATCATTACCTTCAAAAACAATTCTTTCGAATCTGGGATATTCTTCAACTTTAATCTGAAGAAAGATTCCTTCACCGATTTCTTTATCAATCAGTAATTGAACATCTTTAAAAATATTGAGCGCCCAAAGATTTTTTATTGCATTGATTGTCTTATCTCCCGGAACCTGAATTTCATCATTAACTTTAATACCACTCGCTGAAATGATTGCATTTGCATCAGCTGTTTTGTTTCCGGAAACAGTAATTCCAAGAATTTTATATACTTTGGTTTGCCCCTGTGCAAATGCACTATGATAAGTAAATATAAAAGAAAGAATTATGAATAGACTAGCTAATTTGAGAGGGAAGTTTTTCTGCATTCGTAACGCCTTTTGAGTTGACTTCTTTTTTAATTTGTTCACTAACTTTACCAAATCTTCTTTCCCGCTTCTGGAAAGCGCGGATAGATTCATATAAATGATGCCTGTTGAAATCAGGCCAGTAAATATCTGTAATAACAAATTCAGAATAAGCAATCTGCCATAATAGAAAATTGCTGACTCTGAATTCACCGCTCGTTCTGATGACAAGATCAGGATCGGGTAAATCCTTTGTTGTCAAAAACTTTGAGAACAACTGCTCGTTAATTTCATCTGCCTTTAAATCACCTTTCTCAACAGCTTTAGATATTTTCTTTACTGCTTCTATAATTTCCCAACGACCGCTATAACTTAAAGCAAGGTTCAAAATCATTTTCTTGTTATTCTTAGTTCTTTCGATATCAGCTTTTAATTGTTTCTGAACTTCATAAGGAAGTGAATCTGTATCACCGATAGTTGTGAGCCGGATATCATTTTCGCAAAGTTCATCAACGCGATCACGAAGACTGTTTAGTAACAACCTCATCAGTGTTGAGACTTCTTCCTTAGGCCTCTTCCAGTTTTCAGTTGAAAAAGTATAAAGTGTAAGATACTTTACACCAATCTCAGCACAAGCTTCAACAATGTCTTTGACGGTATCGACGCCTCTTTTGTGCCCTGCTACTCGAGGAAGTCCCCTTTTCTTTGCCCATCTGCCATTTCCATCCATAATAATGGCGATGTGTTTGGGAATTTCACCGGATTTTTTCAGTTCACTCTGAAGTTTTTCATCAGAAGCTGATTTTTTCTTACTCAATTTCAAATCCTATTAATGATTGAGCGTGTAAAGTTAAATTCGGAGGGTTAGAAAATCAAGAAATTAAACAGTAGTATTATTCGGATTGATTTTATACACATACTTTAATATGCTAAAATTTAAGAGAAAAAGATGTTATGCTCTCTTTTCCGAACGGATGCGTGAATGTTTTGCCTATCGACAATCTGAACTAATCGAATATTTCTTTTTACTTCATTTGGTAAATTATCTACAATTTTTTTAGCTTTTGTGAAATTCTTTAGTGAAACACCGACAAAAAGAGCAACCTTTTTCCCGTTAAATTTTGTCTGCCTTGTTGAAAGATAAACTAATCTATTTTGAGTTTTGGTAATATCAAAAAAATCCTCGTCATTTAGTACAATTCCGATTGCATACGAATCTTTATATCGGGCAATTACATCAACATCGTAAATACCAATCTTATCAGGTTCGGGCAGATAAGTGCCATACTTTCTGGAAACAGTAAGATATCCTCTTTTCCAAAAGTGTTCGATTAACGAATCAACATCTTTTCTTCTATCATAATTCATAGTTACCTCCTTTAAGAAGCCATTGGGATAATTGGAATAACCGGTGAAAACTTATAGTTATTGAAAACTTTAATATTCGCCATTTTTCTGAAGTCAAATTTTTTTACTTCATTTGTTGATGATATTTTGGCATAAAGAACTTTGTTACCATTTCTGTCACGAGCAATATAATACGGCTCAACAACCCATTGATAAAGTCCGTAATAAAATCTTATTTTGTTTCTGTTTTTAATTGCATCGCGGAAAATTTCGGTTTTCATAACAAACTCCTTTTTAGTTAAACCATCTTAAAACGCCGATTACTTTTCCGACAAGCGAAAAGCTATTTTTTTCGGTTACAATAATCGGCTTGTACTTTTCATTTTGTGGAATCAAAAAAACTTTGTCGTTTTTCTTTTCATAATTCTTAACCGTAATTTCATCATCAACTCTTGCAACCACAATATCATGCTGTGATACTTTTTCACTTGTACTTACTATTACAAGATCACCATCAAAAATTCCTGCATTTATCATACTATCACCCGAAACTTTAAGAGCAAAGCAATCTTTGCTATTTCTGAAAAAGTTTGAGTCAATTGCAATTGAGCCATCGATATTCTCTTCAGAGAGAATTGGAGAACCAGCGGCAACTCTACCAACAAGAGGTATTTTAATTATTTTCGAGTCAACTTCTGTTTTTTCGGAAGCGAATTCATCAAAAGATTTTCTACTAAGAGATATTGCTCTGCTCGCATAGCTTTCTACTTTGAGGTAACCTTTTTTCTTCAATGCATCAAGATGTCTTTTAACTCCAAAAGTTGAAGCCATGTCAAAGTTTGCAGCAATTTCTCTTAAAGTTGGCGGGAAACCATTTTCATCAATGAATTGCTGAATAAAATTTAATATTTCTTTTTGACGATCTGTTAGTTTGTTTTTCATAATAACTGCTCATTTGTTCACTACAAATATAGTGTGCGAGTGTTCACTTGTCAAGATGAAATGTAAAAAATTTTGGTGATATGGATAAAAAAAAGGCATCAGTTATTAAACCGATGCCTCAAAAAAGAAAATAACTTACAGAGGATTAAACCTCTATTGCTTTTTTCTCAACTTTAAATGTCCAATTGTGAGTGTCTTCTTTTTCACCGTAATGAATTGCTGTTAATTCATTGAATAATTTCAGATCGAGTTCGCCAACATTTCCATTATTAATCAGCATATCTTTCCCTTTGTAGGAAAGCAATCCCACCGAGGAAATAATCGCTGCGGTTCCAGTCCCAAATACACCAACAAGGTTACCCGAATCATAAGCATCTATTACTTCACGAATAGAGATTAGTCTTTCGGTAACATTCAGTCCCCATTCCTTTAAAAGCTGAATAACAGATCTTCGTGTAACGCCGGGAAGAATAGAGCCAGTCAATTTTGGCGTAGCAATTTCATCTTTGAAGTGAATAAAGATGTTCATTGTACCAACTTCTTCAATATATTTCTGTTCGACACCATCTAACCAAAGTACCTGAGTAAAACCTTTTTTAGCAGCTTCATCTGCTGCTAATAAACTTGCTGCATAATTGGCTGCTGTTTTACACTCGCCCAAACCTTTTCTTACAGCCCGCACATAATCATCCTGTGCAAGTATTTTCACTGGTTTAAATCCTTCGGGATAGTATGCACCAACTGGCGAAAGAATTATAATAAACTTGTAATTGTAAGAAGGTCTAACACCTAAAGCAGGATCAGAGCCAAACATAAAAGGTCTGATGTACAAAGCTTCACCTCTTTTTGTTGGAACCCAATCACTATCAATCGCTATAAGTTCTTTCATTGCTTCAAGAACGAATTGAGTATCAATTTCTGGCATGCAGATTCTTTTTGCAGAGTTGTTTAATCTTTCGAGATGAGTGTCTGGTCTGAATATCTGTATTTCATCATCAACAGTTCTGAATGCTTTCAAACCTTCAAATATTGTCTGGCCATAGTGTATAAAAGAGGTTGCGGGATGAAGATAAATTTCACTGAGAGGTTTTATTGTTGCATTGTACCAGCCCTTTTCTTTTGAATAATCCATCTCAAACATATGATCAGTAAAATACTGCCCAAATCCTAACTTCTCAGGAAGGATAATCTTTTCTTTTCTCTCTTTAAGTACATAATTGATTTTGTTTTTCATGACTTTTCCTTCCAATTTTTTTTATAACGTATTGCTATTTAAATATTTTGAGGAACAAAAGAAATTGAAATCGGTTTTAAATCACTGCTAATTATAAAATATTTCAAAATATCAGCATCCATAAAACATAATCAAGAATAAGAATTAATGCTGCTGAGATTACAAATGATCGTATTGTTGCCAGGCCAACACCTTCCGCACCGCCTTCTGTTCTGAATCCAATATGACATCCGAGTAAAGCTGTTACACCACCAAAGAAAACTGTTTTAATTAACCCGGCAATCAAATCTCCCATTATAAAAAATCTCTTCACGGAATTAAAGAAAACTGCAAATGAAACACCGAGGAAATAATTTGAAACAATATAAGCTCCTAAGACAGCAATTGCATTTGCGAATATTACTAAAATAGGCATCATAATAATTGCAGCAATAAATCTTGGCATTGCTAAAAATCTTATCGGGCTGATTGCCATTGTTTCAAGCGCATCAATTTGTTCAGTAACTTTCATTGTACCTAATTCTGCTGCAATTGATGCGCCGACTCTTCCAGCAATTACAATTCCTGTTAAAACCGGTCCAAGTTCGGTTATGATAGCGCGACTTGTTGCACCACCTAAAAATGATAGCGGAGCTATTCCTTTCAGCTGATATGCTGCCTGCCAGGCAGATACAGCTCCGGTAAATATCGCAATTATCAAAACAAGTGGTAATGAGTTAACTCCGATGTGTTCCATTTGGTATAAAATCAATCGTCTGCTTCGAGGAATTCTTGGGAAAAATTTTATAATATTTCCAAGAAGATTGGAAACCTGTCCAAACTCCTGAAAGAAAAGTAATGTTTTATTCCCGAGTGATTGTAAGAATCTGATTATCAAAATAATTCTTATTTTTTGCTTGAGAAATTTAATTAAACATAAAATGACAATGAAAAACTATAAATCCGCGGGCAGTTTTTATAACAATACACTTAACCAAAAAGAGACAAATGTTTATTTCATATTTGAAAAATAATAGTAATAAATTGAGCTAATATTGTTATTTCTTATACTATCAATGGCACATAAGTTATAATTATAAAAGTGCTGTACCTAAACTATTTTATAATTATTTTGTAAAATAAATGTCGAAAAGTTGGAGAATCAGTTTAAAAATAATGCCGAAAAGAACTTTGATCTGAAGTCATTTGAAATTCTTAATGACCTTCCTATTGGTATAATCATTACCAACAACAATCTGGAAATTGAGTTTATAAACAGAACTTTTCTGAATTTATGTGAATACTATAACATTCCTGTTTCATCTGGTTTTATCTCTCAAAATATTTTTTCAATTTCTTCAATATTCATCCCTCAAATTAAAGATGAAGTTGAATCTCTGCTGAACGGATTTCCATTCGAAAAAGAAATTTCGAGTCCTGAGCTTCAGAATAAAGGAATAATAAGACTTGTCCTTAAAGCTAATCCAATATTCGATAGAGATGAAGTTAACGGAGCTGTTTTCGTAATTGAGGACATCAAAATTGCACTTGACGCAATCTCAGATTACAGAAAAAAGTTAAATCATCTGCAAAATGTTATCGAGAAGAGTTATGATTTTTATTTCGTCCTTTCCGATGACTTTTCTGTTCTTCAACATTCACGGGAACTTCCTGCAGACTTCAACCAGATTTCAGATATAAGCGGGTTTAATGATTTCAAAAAAATTCTCACACCGCAAAGTAATTTTGAACTGATTCAAAATCTGGAAAAATGTTTAAGCACGAAAGATATTACTACTTTAATTTGCGAAACTAATAATCAAACCAAATTCGAATGCCGTATAATTCCGGTAATAAATCAAAGAGAAGATATTCTGCTGTTTTATTTGTTCTTTCGGAATATCAACGATGTAAGATTACAAACTGGACCATCATCAATTTTATCGGAAGAACTCAATTATTATAAATCTTTATTCAATGCATTTGATGAGATAGTATTTGTTTACGATAAGGAATTTAAAATTACTTTTCTAAATTCTCAGGCAGAAAATTTTATTGGCAAAAAAAGAACTGAACTTTACGATAAGCAAATTTATTTTTTTGTAAAGTTTCTAACAAAAGAATTTCTTACCGGAATAGAAGAAAAACTCAAATCCAAGTCCTATCACAGAACAATTATCACCGAGTATGATGATTTGAGAAATAAAATTGTTCTGGAATGCACATTTACAAAACTGGAGGAAGATAAAAGTTATACAATAGTTAAATGTGAAGATATCACTTCTAAAATTCACTTTGAAGAAAATCTGATAGCTTCATTAAAAGGGTTGAAACAAACAATACTGAAAGCCCCTCAGATGATTTGTCAGGTTGATTTAAACGGACAAATTCTTTTTGCAAATGAAGCTCTGATTTTTACACTCGGATTTAATGAAGAAGAACTTTTAAGTACAACATTGTATAATCTTATCGATCCGTCATATTTCGAAAAGAATGTTTTTGAATTATCAGCTTTCAGCTCAAAACCTTCCAGTGAAATCGAATTACCAATCAGGACAAAGTGGGATACTGCAATTACTTTTCAATCTGTATTTGTTCCTGTTTTTGATGAGCTTGGTAATCTTCAACATATAAGCTGCTATTTTAATCACCTCGAAGAAATTAAATCTAAAGAAAAAGAATTACAGCTTTATCAATCACTTGTTGAAGCTTCGAATGATGGTATTGCTCTTGTCCAGGATGGTAGAATTATAATCGCAAACAAATCTTTCGCTAACATTTTCGGCTATGACTTCGGTGAAGAATTATTAAACAAAGAAGTGCTTGATCTTTCTTCCAATGATGATATTATTAAAGTTGCTGAGTACTTCAGATTGCTTGAAAGAAGAAAAGAAGCTCCTTCACGTTTTGATTTTCTTGGTAAGAAAAGAGACAACTCTTATCTGCATACAGAAATTTCTGTTGGAACTTTTGATGTTGATAAAAAAACATACATCGTTCTTATAGCCAGAGATATTACAGAAAGAATTCGCGCTCAGAAAGCCATCAGAGAATCAGAAGAAAAGTACAGAAACATTACAGAGAATATTGATGATTTTCTTTTCACTTTCGAAAGAATTGGCTTCAGTCT
Source organism: uncultured Ignavibacterium sp. (assembly GCA_937934185.1). Classification (GTDB taxonomy): domain Bacteria; phylum Bacteroidota; class Ignavibacteria; order Ignavibacteriales; family Ignavibacteriaceae; genus Ignavibacterium. Next base: position 12,560 of record CALHAB010000171.1, read on the forward strand.
GAGACCTGTATTCTGTACATCTTCAATTCAGAAAATATGCGGATATACACAAACTGATTTCCTTTCAGATTCAAAACTGTTTTTGAAAATAATTCATCCGGATGACTTTAAAGTACTCAAACCAAAATTAATGAGTCTGTTGAAAAGCCGTATTCAGCTTTCAGGTGAGTTTGAATTCAGGATTATAAATAAACAGGGAAATATTGTCTGGGTAAGAACCAAGCTGAATTTAATCCGCTCAGGCACAGGAAGAATTCAGAAACTGTTTGGGCTTGTAAGCGATATTACATTCAGAAAGAGAGCTGAAGAAGAACTGCGTAAGTCAACTCAGAATCTTATTAAGCTCAATGAAACAAAAGACAGATTCATATCAATTATTTCACACGATTTAAGAACGCCATTCAGCTCTATACTTGGTTTTACTGATTTGCTTGAAAATGATGATGAACTTTCTGATGAAGAAAGGAGACAATACATCAAATACATTCAGGAAGCATCGCGCTCTATGCTTTCTCTGGTAAACTCATTGCTTGACTGGACAAGACTTCAAACAGGCAGAATCAGATTCGAACCTCAGAAAACAAATGTTACTGAAATTATTAACGACTCAATTTCAGCTTTGCGCGGCTCAGCAATTCAGAAACAGATTGAAATCAAAAATGAAATTCAAAATGAGCTTTATTTATTTATTGATAAAAGTCTGATTGCTCAGGTATTTAATAATCTTATTTCGAATGCAATCAAATTCACAAACCGGGAAGGGTTGGTAACAATAAGTTCTTCACCGGCAGAAAATAAACGATTTGTTAAATTCAGTGTTAAGGATACAGGCATCGGTATTCAACCAGAAGATTTACCAAAGCTCTTCAAAGTTGATTCAAAATTTTCGACTGAAGGAACTGCTGGTGAAAAAGGAAGCGGACTCGGCTTATCATTAGTTAAAGAAATTATAGAAAAACACGGCGGAACAATCTGGGTTGAGAGCAAACCCAATGAGGGTTCTGATTTTCAGTTTACGCTGCCCGTTGCTTCTGCAAATATTCTGATTGTTGATGACAGTAAAACAGATCGTTTGCTTTATTCAAAAATTCTTAAAAACATTACCCCGGATTATGATGTTGATGTTGCATCAAACGGAAAAGAAGCACTTGAAAAAATACTTGCCTCTCCACCAGCGCTTGTTATTACTGATCACGGAATGCCAGTTATGAATGGTTATGAATTTGTAAAAGAGCTGAAGAAAGCCGACATAAAAGGAAAGCCGCCTGTAATTGTATTAAGCAGTGATATAGACAGGACTATTGCAACTGATTACAATGAACTTGGGATTGAATTTGTTTTTCAGAAGCCGGTTAATCTCAGTAGTTTCAAACAAGCTGTTGAAAAGTCACTTCAAAAGGGATTATCATCCGGTTGAATTATATTAAAGTTGTTCAAATAAAAAAGGCGAGTTATTCACTCGCCTTTTTCTGTTCAGTAAAAATAAGATATGATACTATTTCACGAGCATCATTTTTCTTGTTAACGAAACACCGTTAGATTCTAATTTATAGAAATACATTCCGCTTGCAAGATTTGGTGCACCGAATTTCACTTCATAAGTGCCAGCAGTCTGTTGTTCATTTACTAAAGTTACAACTTCCTGTCCAAGGATATTATAGACTTTAAGAGTAACAGGACTTTCTTTAGGCAAACTATACCTGATAGTTGTTACAGGGTTAAACGGATTAGGATAGTTTTGTTCAAGAGCATAATCAGCAGGAACAACATCACTAATCTGGTCAACAGATGATGTGAAATCTCCGAATCTGTTATTCAAAACAATAAGACCACCAGGAGCGTCGAAGAGGAATAATCTGTGATTCTGACCAAAGCCAGCTTCGTTGTCCAGTGGGTTTGAGCCACCATTAACAGTATCTGCGCCAGGGTACATAACACCGAATTTATAAGCATAATTTCCTGCGTTTGTTCCGGCAGGAGCTGTAACAGTAATTGTCCATTTATTAGTTGAAGGAATTCTTTGAAGGACTTTCATCTGTCCGGTTGCGGTATCACCAGCACACCAGCAACCACCTGAATTCCAACTGCCCAAAAAGTCAGCACCACCGCGCATACCAACGAACTCAATCTGATCAATTGGAACGGGTTCGTTATTGTAGAAATTTACTGCGCCAGTCATATCAACAGTAATCTGAATGTTAACATCAGAACTTAACGGAGCCAGCAGCGGGAATATTTCAGGAACGATTACACCAAGATCCTGAGTAGTTCCATTTGCTTCAAATGTAACAACTCTGTTTGGTCTGTCCTCCCAACCTGTATTAGCAAATCTGTTATCCGGATAAGCTTTGAATTTCCATTCTTCATTAGCTCCAAGAAATCCTGCAACATTAAGACTTGTTGTATAGATTCCGGGATTGAATGGATCTGTATTGAAGAGCCTTCTGTTTCCTTCATTTAATACTGTTCCGTTGCCAGACCAGGTCATTCCCATCACAAGAAGTGAGTCTGAATTTGGATCAAATGCACCTCCGATACCAATACCTAAGATACCACTTATATCAGCAGTAAAATTAAAAGTGTTGGTAACAGGAGTTCTGTAAACACTATCATCATTGAACCAGTAAGTTGGTAATACAACACCCGGTGCCTGAACGGTAAAAGTTCTGTTCGGAGAACCTTCCCAACCATTTGGTGCAATTACAAATTTGAATTCATAATTGTTACCATTGGTTGAGTTTGGGAAATCAACAGTGAGTGTGTAGATTGTATCACCATCGGTGTCAGTCATTGCGAAAAGATTTCCCTGCCAGTTTCCGCCTGGATCACCAGCATCTGCCTGAAAGCTTCCTCTGATAACAACCTGATCAACTCCGGGAGTAAACTGACCTTTGAATGCAGCAACACCCATATCAACACTAAATGTGACAGGAATTGTTTGGGCGAAGCTGAAAGTAGTGAAAAGCATTAAAGCAGTAATCACTAATTTTTTCATAATGTACCTCATATTTAATTAAGTGAATATTATTACTAAAGACCAATAGTTAAAGAAAATCTTGAAACCTCGTCGAATATTCCAAGATTAGAGTAACTATAATCAAACTTTGCAAAGAAATCTCCAAAATCATATTGAACACCCACACCTGCAGTTAAGCCGTCTGAACTTTGCGAAGAAAATAATTTATCATTTTTATCTTTGAACAGCCCGTAATAGCCGCCACGCAAAAATAACATATTATTCCAGCCAACTTCAACACCAACATTTGCGTGCGTTGATTGATTATTAGGAATAACAGCATCTGATGTTAAGGTAACATTCCATTGCTCTAAGAAGTTTAAATCGTAAGCAAGCCCAACGGTGAATATCAAAGGCAGAGGCCAACTATCAGTATCGAGTGAACCGGCAATATTAGGGTTGTTGCCAGCATTAGAAGGATCAATATCAATTGGTCGTTTTAAGTCTTTTCCATCTAATTTCATTTCAGTGCCAAAGTTAGAAATGTTTGCGCCAAGTCTTAAGCCCTCAAGTTCTGTGTAAAATAATAGACCTATGTCGAGCGCAAAAGCAGATGCACTTTCATTGTAAACTTTTTGTGTTATGTATTTTACTGTACCACCAATTGAAAATCTGTCGGTAAGATTTCGTGAATAGGATAAACTGACAGCCAAATCATTAGCAGACCACTTTTGACCTGTTCCATTAGGTTGTTCCGGTGTTGTGATTTCTTCCTCACCGTAATCAAGTTGATTGATACTTACTCCGACTGCATTGTCATCGTCAAATTTGAATGCAAGTCCTATCCAGTTCAGTCTCGTACCGACCAGCCATTCAGCCGTAGTAATAGAAAATTCGCTTCTACTCATTCTTGACAATCCGGATGGATTCCAGTAAGAGGTAGTCGCATCATTAGCAACCGCTGAGAATGCTCCTCCCATTGCAGTTGCTCTTGGTCCCACAGGTATAGTTAAGAAATTTGCAGCGGTTGTTCCAACTTTCGACTGGGGAAAGATCAGAGCACTTGCTGCAATTACAAAAACCAGAAAAATTATTTTTATATTCATATTAAACTCCACTGAATGTCTATTTAATAATTGCAAGTTTGCCTGTCTTTTTCTCACTCACACCATCCATTTCAACAACATAGAAATAAACTCCGTATGCAACATCAAGACCTTCTTTAGTTCTAACATCCCAGACAACGGTACCATCATTTAAGTCGCCATCGTGTTCAATTGTTTTGACATGATTTCCGCTCGATGTATAAATATGAACTCTGCTCTTTGGAGGAAGATTTGTAAAGTAAATAACTCTTTCTCCTCTACCTCTAACGGTTGGCGGAAGCGGCTGTTCATATACATTTGAAACGATGTATGGATTTGGCACAGCTTTAACTCTTTCCAACTGCTGAATTGCATTATTCGGATCATAAGCTGGTTTTGTTGTAGTGAATGTGAAAACATCCTCGTTTGTCAATGGTTTATTTATGAAGATGAAAAGAGTATCTCCACCAAGCGGGAAATTAGAAGAGCTGTCTCCATTGAATGTTATTCTCCAGGAAAATTTCTTTCCTTCAGCGTCTGATAATATCACTACATCATTAAATGAAATTGTATCTCTTCTGAATGGCGAAGGTTCACTAAATCCAAACTGTACACGAACAGGATTATTTCTGTCAGTAATATCATAAGCTCTGAAGTTAACCAGTTTTGCCGGCGGAGCAGAGTTGCCAAAAATCTGGGTTAGCTTGTTTGAAGAATCCGAGTAAGTTTCAGTAAATACCAACATATAATCTTTCGGATATCTGGTAGCACTGAGATTTGCAGACACAAACTGATCAACTGTAAATCTAAGATTGCCCGGTCTTTTGTTATTCCAACCGCTTCTGTTCCTGTCAAGTCTGATACTATCCAATGACTGATAAGAAGGATCGATTGACAATCTTGTTCCGTTAAATACTATACCATTTTCCGGCTTTATTTCGGCATTCGTTAATACTGCATTATTTGTTTCAAGATCAATTACTGAATATCTGTCTGAGATAACAATACTGTCTTTAACATTTCCCGATGTAACAAAATATTTTTCGTTGAAAACTACCTTATAATTTTTATCAGCAACTCTTGTGGGATCAAGAACTTCGAAATAAGGGACAACATTTGAGAATCCGCTTTGTCTTGTTGCAGCCAAACCTGAAGCAGGAGGCACATAACCGGCAACGGGCGCATTCGGAATTACCGCAACTGTGTTAATGTCTGTAGAAATATTTCCAAGAGCATCTTTTGAAATGAATCTGGTATTTTCTGAAGGGAAAATATCTTTTGTTGGATCGCCTCGGTCATAAGCAACAACAGCGTAGTAATAAGTTCTGCCGTTAATCACATCATTATCAACATAGAAATTCTGAATGCCGTTATCTGAACCAAGATAAAAAGGTGCACCGCTTGTTAATTCATATAATGTTGCGGAAGGCACAAACAATCCTTTTATTCCATTTATCAAATCGAATTGAGCAATTGGTTTGTAAAATACTCTGTTGCCTGAAAAGTCAGTAATAAGCAATGCGTCACTCAAATCCGGATCAGTGCCTTTATAAATTTTGTAGCCTTCAAAATCTTTTACTCTTAATGTTGGATCAACTGATTCTTCGGCAACTCTGTCCCAATACAATGTAACTTTGCCATCGCCGGCAACTGCAGTAACAGTTGGTTTTTCAGGTGGTTTCGGGAAATTGTAGTTTGCATTATAAATTGTCTGAGCAATCTGCTTTGTCTTTAATACTGCAGGGAAATCAGCTCCGAATGCTAATGCGAGAGAAAATCTTTCGGTTTTACCAGATAATAATGGGAAATATCCTGAACCATAAATAAAGTCTCCATCTTCACCGCGAATAGCAACATTGTTTACAATTGATCTTGGTACCTGAAAAAATCCCGGCTTCATTCTTCTCCACATATCAAAATCATCACTCATAGTAATATCTCCGGCCGGAACAAAATACTGAAACGAAGTTAATCCAATCTGATCTGATTCATCAACATCAGTAGCATCAAAGTTTGGTTCGCCGGGAGTTGGAATGCCATCACCTTCACCAAAATCATTTGTACCGGGTTTTCCATCAGCACCAACATCATCAAATTCCGGGTCCCAATCGCAATCATTATCAATCAGGTCGCTTCTTGATTCGTCAATCATTTTATCCGAAGTACCAAGATTGCCAACAAAATCTTTATACATCACAGGTGCAAG
>CALHAB010000172.1 GCA_937934185.1 uncultured Ignavibacterium sp.
TAACATTCTTACCAGCTCTTCACTCATCTCCCACAATTTTCTTTGCAATGTTTTATCGTATGAAAGTTGTGAGGATTTCTTTTCTTTCATATCAAAATAATATTTACCTTTTTGTCCTTTGACATCAGGAGAAGAAGCAAGATACACAATAGTTTCAGAGGCCTTCTTTGCAGTAATAAGCTGGCGCTTCAGAAGATAATAACCAAGATGTTTTATCCAGAATTTAATTCCGTTGTTTCTCGCAAAGTTTGTAGCAACTCCACCCGGATCAACAGCAAATATACTTATGTTTTGTTCTTTTAATCTTTCAGTCAGTTCATAAGTAAAGAGTACATTTGCAAGTTTTGAATTTGAATACTGTAATCTTCCATCATACTTCGAAGGGTCAGTTATATTTTCAATAAGACCTTTTCCGCCGCCTTGTGCTGCAGAAGAAATATTTATGATTCTTGCATCATCAGAATTTTTTAGCAAAGGAAGAAGTTCGTTTGTGAGAACAAAATGTCCGAGATGATTTGTTGCGAGGGTTAATTCAATTCCTTCACTGGTTAATTTATGTTCGAGAAATCTTGCGCCGGCATTGTTAATTATCACATCAATCCGATTAAAATCTTTTCTGATCTCCTCACAAACTTTTTTAACTGAGCTCACTAAGGAAATATCGGCAACATAATATTTTACCTTTATCTGATTGTTCTTTCGCCGAATTATTTTATTTATCTTCTCACATTTTTCCTGACTTCTTCCAATCAGAATTAAATCAAAATTTCCTTCGGCAAGTTCGATAGCGGTTGCCTTACCGATTCCCGATGTGGCTCCTGTAATCAGACAAATTTTATTGTTCATACAATGCCCTCAAGTTTTTCTAAAATTTTTACCATTGCTAAAGTATCCATTTTACAATACTCAATCAGTTGTTTACGCTTTTCAGTTATAACTTCCTGACTTTTTTCATCATACAGACTTTCAAAAGTCAGAGAAGCCAATCCACCTTCGTTTATTGGGAGATTGCTATAATTCAATTCAGGTATAAGTGCAGGCAGAACATACTTAATCGAATATGAACCTTTCATTTCATTTGTATAATAATATTTTTTCTGAAACGGGATAATCAAATCTTTAATTCTTTTTATCATCTTTTCAATCTGTTTTTTATACTGAGGCAAAGCTTCAGCAATTTCCTTAAGCCGTGTTATTTCAAAAGATTTATTGTAAACAAGAATATCACCATCTGACTGCGTGTCATTTATCAGGTTCTCAATAAACGGAATACGCGGATCACCTTTTGCATCAGAAAGAAATTCAAAATGTTCCAAAGGACTGTTTTTACTTTTTTTATAATGAAGCGAATACTGAAACGGAATCTGCATATACGGTCTTGAATTATCAAACATCGGAACAGCCGGCTGAAATGTTTCAAAGTCCATAAAGTAAAGAGGATAATTTATATCAGATAAAAAATTTTTTATTGCATCAACATCAATAAGATTTTTACCGTTCTTAAAAACATCAAGCTGAATCTGAGCACTTTGCGGCAGATTTATTTCATCAGTAATTTCTTCGAGAGAGATTATTCCGCTTCTGTACATCTCATACTTTGTTGAAAGATGAACACCACTCAAATCAAAAACAGAGTTTTCAGGAAGATGTTTTCTGCAATAATTATAAAAGCCGCATAAATATGGTGTGTAACAATGTTCGCCAATATCTACTTCAGGTATTTTGTCCTGCATTAAAACTTTTTTAAGTCTGTCTATATTTTCACCAACCCATTTTTGTAATGGCAAAATTCTTTCGAGCACTGACTCAACAATGAATAGTTGACTTAAATCTAATTCTCCCTTTCTCACATACTGATTATTGATATAGATTATAGAAAAATCATTAATCTCATATCCCGAATTTTTTATTACCCAATACTGAAGTGCGGCATCCATCAGATAAACATCGGTAACGGAAGTAGAGCTTTTAACTTCAAATATTTTCAATCCGGATTTATCATTTAGCAGTATGTCTGCAATGGAAAGGACTTCATCTGATTGGAAAGATGCTTCGTAAAGAATTTTCTTTCCGGATTTCAGACTTTCTTTAGTTTTAATTATTGCTTCATCGTAATCTGTGTGAGATTCCGGCGATAGATCTGTTCCGCCTGGAAAAAGATTTTGTGCTAAAATCCCGACTTCTGTTCCTCTTTTGAAAACAGCTTTCTGCATTTCAGAAATCTCATCCATTTCATCATAATGATATTTATATAAATAAAGGTGTTTTTCGCATTGTACACCGCGAATAAAAGATGATTTGCTGAGAAGATGTGAACCCATTTATTATTTCCGAAATAGATTGGCAAATGACTTTTAACTGGTGAGCAAATTTACTTTATTTGCCCTGTAATAAGAAAATATATTTTATGAAAAAACTTTCATCAATAATTTTAATTTTAGTTGTTAGTCTTGCAATACATCCTCAGGACAAAAGATACACCAAAGGCGCTGAGAATGGTTATATGTGGATTGATTATGAAAAATATTCCATAATGCGCGATATGAAATATGACTATTTAAGTTCAATGCTTGAACGACAAAGAATAATAAACCTTTTTCAGATCAGTTCAGATTCACTTGGCTGCAGACAGGATATTAAAAAGCTTTTGGAGATGAATGAAGGAAACGAAATGGATTTAAGTTTAATGGTTAAAAAAATTGATGAGTTTTACAGCGAAGAAGAACTAAGAATTGTTCCGATAGTATTTGCTTATTGTTATTGTGTTAAAGAATTAGCTGGTAACTCAAGAAAAGAATTAACTGAGTATCTTATTAAAATTCTCAAGTTCTCTGAATCAGAAGAGTAGTGGTTCGTCTGGTTTCTTTTTTGTTTTCTTCTCTTTTTTCTTCTGCTGACTTTTGAGAAAATCTCCGAAATCTTCTTTTGCAATGATATAAATTTTCCCGACCTGCTCAGCTTTAAGATTTCCGGAACGGATATGATAAAGAACAGCTGAATGACTTACATTCAGCAATTTTGCTACTTCCTGAACACTGAAAAATTCTCGCATAGATGATCCTGTAAATATGAATCAATCTTCCTGCGGCAATTTAATCAGCAATTGAAACATATTCAATTAGCATTGAATGTTTTCAGTATCGGACTTAAGTTTTGATATAAGATAAGAAATTAATTCTGCAGAATAAGTTCAATGAAACTTTCACAAAAACTTTTACTTGTTTTCATATTCAGTCTTACAATGGCTTATGTTGAATCAGCCGTTGTAGTTTATCTTCGTGAGCTTTATTATCCGGATGGCTTTACATTCCCAATTAAACTGATTCCTGAAAAGATAATTTTTATCGAATTAGGAAGAGAGCTGGCTACAATAGTAATGCTCTTTTCTGTCGCAATGATTTCAGGGAAATTGCTTGTTGAAAGGACAGCTTATTTCCTTTTTGCTTTTGGTGTGTGGGATATTTTTTATTATCTGTGGCTGAAGGTTTTTATCAACTGGCCCGAATCTTTATTAACTGATGATTTACTTTTTCTGATTCCAGTGCCGTGGATTTCTCCTGTTCTTGCACCCGTTCTTGTTTCGATTACTTTTATTTCTTTTTCTGTTTTAGCATTGAATAAAATCCAATCAGGAATTCATATCAAAGCAAATAAAATTTCTCTTGCGATGATTCTAATTGGAGTTATTCTTATTCTTATGAGTTTTATCTGGAATTATGAAAAAAGAATTAATTCAGTTTCGCCGGTTGAGTTTTTGTGGACATTGTTTTTGATTGGATTACTTTTTATGTCAGGCGGATTTCTTAAAACAATATTCTCAGCTAACCAATAGAATAATATTTCAGCGGAGCCGCAAAGAATAAAATCTCTGCGGCTCTGCGATAGGAAAATTATTTTACAACATTTCCATCTTTATCAAGTAATATCGGTTCACCAAAACCAAGCTCTTTTAATTTATCAAACTGTGTAGCTTTATCGCCAACGATCAGATAAATCATTTTATCCGGATGCAGATATTTCTGAGCAAGTGTTTTATGTTCTTCAATTGTCATCTGCTGAATTTGTCTTTCCTGATTCTTAACATAATCAAATGGCAGATTATATTTTGCAATCTGAGAAAGCATTCCACGTAAAGCACCAAGGGTTTCAAATCTTAAAGCGTTGGATTTCAATAAAGAATTTTTTGTGAAGTTCATATCTTCTTCAGAAATTCCGTTGCGGTATTTTGATATTTCATCTCTGAATATCTGCGCAGATTCAAGCGTAGCGTTTGTCTGAACTGCAGCAGATGCAAGGAAATAACCCGGCAACTCAGTTCCGCGGAAATCAGTTCTTGCACCGTAGGTAAATCCTTTTTCTTCTCTGAGAATAAGATTTACAATGCCGTTAAAACTTCCGCCGAGTTTGTAATTCATAACATAAGCTTTAAAGTAATCAGGATGAGTGTAACTAATTCCCAAATGTCCGATTCTTATTTCAGATTGTTTTGCATTCGGGAAATCAATGAAGTAAACAACGGCTTTATCAGTCATTTTCGGTTCCGGATAGGATTTAAGGGCAGCAGGTTTTTCTTTCCATTTATTCTCCAGAGAAGAAAATGTTTTTACTACATCATCTTTCTTAACATTTCCGACAAAGGAAATGCTTGCAAGCTGCGGTGCAATATTTTTTTCGTAATAATTTTTCAGATCATCCAGAGTTATTGCATTTACAGATTCTTCAGTCCCAAGAATGCTTTTCGAGAAAATATGATCATCGCCATAAATAAGTTTGTTGAAGACATTCGATGCGACTACAGCCGGATTTGATTTTCCTCTTCTGATAGTTTCCAAAGTTTCCTGTTTTAATCTCGCAAATTCTTTCTCATCCCAGCGTGGTTCTAAAAGAATTTCTTCAGCAAGTTTATAAACTTCATTGAATTTTGAACTCAGGCAATTTGCCTGCAATACAATTGATTCGTTTGTTGCAGAAACATTTATTCTTGCACCAAGTTCCTCGATTGCATCCTCAAGCTCGATCGGAGTTTTATTTTTAGTTCCCTGAGTCAGCATTCTTGCAGTAAGATTTGCAACTCCAACTTTATTTAGATCATCCTGTAAAAGTCCACCTTTTATCTCTATCTGAAAATCAAATAAAGGCAGCTCTGTGTATTCGATACCATAAACTTTAATTCCATTTTTAAGTTTTGCATCCCATACTTTTGGAACAGTAATTAAAGGATCAGCTCCGAGTGCTGGGACAATATTTCTATCAAATGAAGAAGGGATAGGATCAACTTTAACCTGATTATCTGGATTTGAATTGCGTGCTTTTATTTCTTCTTCATTAAGCGGTTTTATTTGTTCTTCCGGCACAACAAATCTTTCTGAAGGTGCGGCAATTAAATCAGTTTTACCAGTCGGGACAAAGCTGGTCAAAACATAATTTTTATTCTTGATATATTTATTATAAACTCGCCATACATCTTCTTTTGTAACAGCCAGACTGTTCTTCAAATCTTCTGAAATAAAATCAGGCGAGCCGGCAAAAACATTATATTGTGCAAGTTGAAATGATTTACCAAGTACACTTGAAATCTGATTATAAAAACCTGTTTCAATTCCTGCTTTGATTCTTTCAATATCCTTATCGGTGAAACCATCTTTTTCAAATTTTGCAAATGCTTCAAAGATTGCCTGTTCAACCTCTAAGAGATTTTTATCAGGAAATGTTCTGACTCTTATTCTGAAATCGCCGGCAAGTTCGCTGCTGTTTTGAAATACATTTACAGATGGTGCAAGTTTTTTCTCTTCAACTATTACTTTGTAAAATGGTGAGCGTTTTCCTTTTGCAAGTAAATCTGCTAAAACATCCAGTGCATAACCATCTTTATTATATTGCTCAACTGTTGGAAAGACCATATTCAATTCAGGTGATTGAGCAAATTTATCTTCATAAAAAGCTCTTTTGATTTCTTTCAGTTCAACCGGCATCGGTTTAAGTCCGCTAACCGGATCAGATGGCTTCAATTCACCAAAATATTTTTCAATTAGTTTTTTTGTTTCAGCTTTGTCAAAATCTCCGGCAACTACAAGAGTAGCATTATTCGGTCCGTACCAGGTTCTGTAAAAATCGTGTACATCTTTTACAGTGGCATTCTGTAAATCAACCAATTCACCAATAACCTCCCAACTGTATGGATGACCTTCAGGATAAAGTAATTTGTTAATAACATAACTCGTGTGTCCATAGGGTTGGTTATCAACTCTTTGTCTTTTTTCATTCTGAACAACTTCCTGCTGATTAAGAAAAGCTTCCTGAGTAACGGTTGGTAAAAGATAACCCATCCTATCGGACTCAAGCCAAAGAACAAGTTCAAGAGCATTCTTCGGGACTATCTGATAATAAATTGTTCCATCCTGCCAGGTTCCACCATTTAAAGTTCCTCCATTCTCCTGAATGTACTTAAAGAATTTATCCTGACCGACATGTTGCGATTCCTGAAACATCATATGTTCAAATAAGTGAGCAAATCCGGTTTTTCCCGGCTTTTCTCTGTTGGAACCAACATGATATAAAATTGTAACAGAAACTATTGGATCGGATTTATCTTCGTGAAGAATTACTTCAAGACCGTTTGAAAGTTTATACTTTTCATAATCAAGTTTAAACTTTTCTGCCGATTGAGGGAGAGTGATAACAGTAAATAATAAAAAGAAAACTGCAAAAGAAAATTTTTGTGAGAACATTTTTCCTCCGTATAAAGAATTTTCGTTTACAAATATCGGAAGAGAAATGTATTTTCAGAAATGATAAAATGATGAGCGGTCAGAAAATTATTTTAGTTCATTTCAAACAAAGCAGAGCTAAGTTTCTTTTTCTCATTTCTGTCTTTCAAATAAGCTCTTAAAAGAGCAAATGAAAAAACAGAAATTGAAGAAATAAGTATTATTATCCCCAACAGCATTGGATTAATCCTTCCGAATAAAAAATGCAGTGCCTGAACAGCAAAAAATATTATAAAAGACTGTGAAACTATGATAAGGTTTGTGTAGAATTTAGGATTCATAAATCACCTTTTTTGTTAATCCAAACCTAT
>CALHAB010000173.1 GCA_937934185.1 uncultured Ignavibacterium sp.
GGAGTTTGTCTCTACCGTGGATGCATTCCATCTAAAGCATTGTTGCATGTTGCAAAACTTATTCACGAAGCAGAACAGGCAAAAAACTGGGGAGTTGAATTTGGCAAACCGAAAATTGATTTAGACAAACTTCGGAACTTCAAGAACAATGTTGTAAATAAACTCACTGGCGGATTAGGTCAGATTGCGAAGCAGCGAAAAGTAAATTTTATTCAGGGCAGAGCAAGTTTCATCAATTCATCAAAATTAAAAATTGAAAAGGTTGATGGAGAAACTATTGAGCACACTTTTGATAAAGCGATAATTGCAACAGGTTCTGTCATCACAACTATTCCTTCACTGGAGATTCAATCTAAAAGATTACTTAATTCAACTTCTGCACTTGATTTACCCGAAATTCCGAAATCACTGCTTGTTGTTGGCGGAGGTTACATCGGACTTGAGCTCGGTTCAGTCTATCAATCTCTTGGAACACAAGTATCAGTAGTAGAAATGCTGCCAAACATTTTACCCGGAGCCGACAGAGACTTAGTTAATTTTCTTGTAAAGCGGGTTAAAGAATCTTTTGCCGAAGTGATGACAAGCAGTAAAGTTCTTGAAATGAAAGAAGTTGAAAACGGAATTGCTGTTAAAATTCAGGATGATAAAGGGAATATAACTGAAAAGACTTACGATTATGTCTTAATGTCAATCGGAAGAAAACCCGAGACCCGCGGACTTGGATTAGAAAACACAAAAGTAACTTTAACTGAAAGAGGATGGATTAAAGTAAACAAACAACTGCAAACAACTGATCCGAATATTTACGCAATCGGCGATATTGCAGGTGAACCAATGCTTGCACACAAAGCCAGTCACGAAGGAAGAGTTGCTGTAGAAGCAATTGCCGGGCACAAAGTTGCATTTGATCCGATGGCAATTCCTGCCGTTGTATTTACAGATCCTGAAGTTGCGTGGGCTGGTTTAACAGAAGAAGAAGCAAAGAAACAGGGAATCAGATATGAAGTCGCAAAATTTCCATGGGCAGCAAGCGGAAGAGCTATTACACTTGACAGAACCGATGGTGTAACTAAGTTGATTGTTGATCCCGATACTCAAAGATTATTGGGAATTGGTATCTGCGGACCTAATGCAGGTGAATTAATCTCTGAAGGAGTGCTTGCAATAGAAATGGGAGCGAATGTAACTGATCTTAAACTTACAATTCATCCGCATCCGACATTATCAGAAACTATTATGGATGCCGCAGAAGTATACTTTGGACAAAGCGCTCACTATTATGTTAAGCCCAAAAAATAAAATCAGATTTCTGAAAGTATTTTAATAAGCCACTGATCAAGCATCTCACGGTTTAACTTTTGTATTCCCTCGCCCGTTACAGAATCGGGCGGTGGAACAAGTCCATTCAATTTCTTAAAAACAATCGGGCGGTTCTCTTCACTTGAAAACTGCAATATGTGCCAGAGACTTAATGCATCAGATTTTGAAGCAAGACTAACAATTACAACCATATTAGGATCAGCCGGACCACTGTATTCTTTTATCAGATTTATTATTTGGTTGTCAGATTGCGGATAATAAGGAATTGCAAATTTCCCTTTTCTGATATCACAAGCAAAATTCTCCGGAACGACTGATTTAAAGCCTTTAACAATAACTTTCACATTTCCTTTAAAGACGAATAAACTGTTCCACTCATCATTTACAGTTAATTCAAAATCACTTGATAACTCTTCGTTAAACTCGGCAAAGTCAGTAAGAATTTTAAGCCTATGTTTCTGAGCATCAGCTCTCTTTATTATTTTTCCTTTAATAATTTTTAATTCATAATCATTTCTGGTTCTTGCTAAAGAAGAATTGGATTCAACTTCAATTACACCGATATGTGGAATAATTATTCTCGCATTAGAATTTTCATCAGTAACAAGACCAGAATTTAGATCTAATTCTCCTTCATTGTTTAATACTGAATTATCAATTAAAACTCTACCACCTGAAGAATTAACTGTCCATCCCTTTGCACGATTGAACCAAATGAATAAAAGGGCTGCAATCAGGATTACTCCGGCTGCCGGCAAAATATATTTCTTTAGATTGCTGGTGTTCACATCAATAGATACTTCAGGCATCTGAACTTTTTTCTTTGGTTCTTTCGGCTCTTTGGGTTCTTTTTTCTTTTTCTCCTTTTTAGGAGGTTCTTCTTCAATCTTTGGTTTTTCGGAGCTTTCCTTCTCAACCAACTTCATTCGTTCTTCATAAATAAAATTGAATATCTCATCGGATACTGATTTATCGGGCTGGATTTCAATCGGGAGTTTTGAAATTCTTTCCTGAAAAGAATTATCAAATTTGTAAAGAGGATATTTATCGTGAAGTTTTTCGACTGCAAGATTTAAGTGGAATTCAACATCTTCCTTTTTCATAAGAATCATATCAGCTATTTCATCAATTGAATACTTCTCAACTTTATTCAGAACAAAGATGAGCCTTTCAAGATGTGGTAATCTTAAAATGTCATTTTCAAAAGAGTCTTTCGATTCAATTTCTGATAAGTCAGATTTCTTTGCAAATTCTTCTTTATTGTTTCTGAATACATCCAGAGTTTTATAAACTGCGATTGCAATTAACCAACCAGTAAACGGAGAATCTTCCCTGATAATTCTTATTTTTTTCCACGCCTCAATAAAGGTATCAACAGTAATCTTTGAAGCAAATGACTTATTTGCCGTCATCCTGAGAACAACAGCATATATTTTTCCAATATTCATCTTAAATAACTGTTCAAGCGCTGTAAAGTTTCCGCGCTGTGCATTCTGAAGTAATGAACGGACAAACTTATTATCTGGTATCAATCTGCCTACCTGTATTTTGATTTTAGTTAATGCAAAATTAAATCTTTTACAAATAGATTTCTAATTGACTACAACTCTTTAATTCCTGTCATTATCTCATTGACATCACCTGTTGGCTTCTCGCAAACAAAATTTCTGCATAGATAAAACAACGGGCTTTCTTCAATCTTATAATCTTTCAGGTGTGGCACTAACTCTATAAGTTTTTCTCTGTTTGAATCGTTAATACTGATTATAACTTTTGAAGGAAAATAAATCTGAGAGATTTTTCTGATAATTTCATCTGAGAGTTTCTTTTCTTTAGCTGTGATTACCAATTCAATGGCCGGTCCGAAAAGAAAATGCAATCCGCAAAGGAATTGTGCAAATACAGAGGGCATTCTGTTAACTTCAGCGGCAAATGCTTTAATCTGTTTCTGTGCAATCTCATAGTAAAAATTATTACTTGTTAATTCAAATAATCTTACAAGATTAAGCAATTGAACAGAGTTACCTGAAGGAACAGCTCCATCATAAAATTCCTTTTGTCTTACTATCAATTTTTCAGAATCTTCAGAAGTAAAAAAGTAACCTCCAGAATTTTTATCCCGGAATTTCTGAAATAAAAATTCATTTAAGTTGATTGCTGTTTCAAGAAATTCAACTTCGGCAGTTGCTTCGAATAAATCAAGTTGCGACTGAATGTAAAAAGAATAATCGTCAAGATTTCCATCAATCGCCGATTCCCCTTCTCTGAAACGATGCAGAAGTTTACCGTTTTTATAAAGATACTTTTTGATAAACCTATCAGATGCCAACGCAGTATCAAGCAATTCTTTTTTATCCAGAGCCAAAGATGATTTAACCAATGCAGAAATCATCAATGAATTCCAGTCTGTTAAAATTTTATCATCTTTGTGCGGATGAATTCTTTTTTCTCTCCATTCAAACATTTTCTTTCTGATTGT
>CALHAB010000174.1 GCA_937934185.1 uncultured Ignavibacterium sp.
TGAAACCAAAAACAGATTTGTAACTTACACAAATCTTAATCCCGGCAGATATGTTTTCAAATTAAAAGCTACTAACAGTGACGGTGTCTGGAGTAATGATATAAAATCTTTGACAATTATTATAACTCCGCCCTGGTGGCAAACATACTGGGCGATTGGTTTGTATATAATTGTATTTGTTCTTGGTATTTGGGGGATAATAAGATTTCAGGTGAATAGAGAAAAACTTCATCAGGAATATATCTCTGCAGAATGCAGGCAGAAAATTATGTTAATATAAAGAAGATGATGCTGCTGAAGTAAAAAATATCCTTTAGTATCTCTGTACAATAAAAACCTTCAGAGTTTTAAGTTTTGTACTTTCGGGAAAAACTCTGAGGGTTTTTCATTTCTGAATAATAATTCATTCCTCAAATTCACGGAATTAAATTATATTTCATTACATAAAAAATACTGGTAATAAATTGAATCAAAATTTTTACTTAAGAATAATTGTTTTAATACTCCTAAGTTCATTCCTTGTAATTAACTGCAGCGAAAAAAAAGAACCAATTCAAAAAAGTGATTTGGAAATAAAGATGAATAAAATTGCAGAAGAGTATGTTAAACTTGCTCTTAATATTGGTCAATATGATAATGATTTCATTGATGCATATTACGGACCCGAAAGCTGGAGACCACAATCAGATTCAGCAGCTTTTAACGAAAAAGTTTATGAACAATTAAACTCCAATGTGAATTCCCTTCTTGACGAAATGGAATCTTTAAGTGTTTATAATGCAACTGAACTTGAGAAATTAAGATACCGTTATCTTTATAAACAACTTCTTGCCTGCAAAACAAAAATCTTTATGTTGAATGGTGTTACGCTTTCATTTGATGAAGAAGCTAAAGCTCTTTATGATGCTGAACTACCGGTTCACGACGAAGATTTTTTCAGAAATACAATATCTGAACTTGATAAATTACTTCCGGGAAAGGGAGAAATTTCTGATAGACTACAGAAATTTAAAGAGCGATTCAAAATTCCTGAGGAAAAATTAAAACCGGTCTTTGATGCCGCAATAAATGAATGCAGAAAAAGAACATTAAAAAATATTCAGCTTCCTCCAACAGAAAACTTTACGGTTGAATATGTTAAAAACAAACCGTGGGGAGCTTATAATTGGTACAAAGGCAATTTTTATAGTGTTATTCAGGTGAATACTGATTTGCCGGTTTACATTGATCGTGCAATTGATCTTGCTGCACACGAAGGATATCCTGGTCATCATGTTTATAATGCTCTGCTTGAATGGAATCTGTATCGCCAAAAAGAATGGGTAGAATTTTCTGTTTATGTTCTTTTCTCTCCGCAATCTCTTATTGCCGAAGGAACTGCAAACTATGGAATCGAAGTTGCTTTTCCCGGTGATGAAAGAATCAAATTTGAAAAGGAAGTTCTTTTCCCTATTGCCGGTTTGGATTCAGGCGAAGCTGAACTTTACTACAAAGTTCTGGAGTTGCAAAAAAATCTTTCTTATGCTGGAAACGAAGCAGCTAGAAATTTTCTTGATGGTAAATGGAATCACCAACAAACAATTAACTGGTTAATGAAATATAATCTTCGTTCAAAAGAAAGTGCTGAAAAGTATCTCGATTTTATTAAACAATACCGATCTTATGTCATCAACTATAATGTAGGATTGGATATTGTAAAAAGTTATATCGAAAGAAACGGAGGAACAGAAGACAATCCCTCCCGTCGCTGGGAATTGTTCAAACATTTATTATCAACTCCTCAAACACCTGGTGGCTTAAGGTAAAATAAATGGCTCACAAAGCATATTCAGATAATACAATTAAATTTTTTATTACAGTAATCGGACTAATAATAATTGCAATTGTACTTAAAGAATTAAGTCACATTTTTATTCCTCTCGTAATTGCAATTTTTCTCTATTTTGTTTTCTCCCCTTTGAATAATTTCCTGATGAATAAAAGAGTTCCGGGCTTTCTGATTACAATTCTGAATCTGCTCATAACCGGACTTGTTCTTTACGGTGCTGGAAGAGTTGTTGTTGATTCTCTGCTTCAGTTTGCTGACGGATTACCTGCCTACGGAGATAAACTGAATTCAATTGTAAGAGATTTTGCGCGTGAGTTAAATATCCGGGATCCGTTTTTAAGAAAATTCGATCTTGAAAGAATTATTCAACAACTGGATTACAAAGGTTTAGCTGGTAGTATTTTCGGTTCAACAATTAATCTTCTTGGAAGTGTTTTGTTTGTATTGTTCTTTTTTGTTTTTGTCGCTTCCGGCGAAAAGACATTGTATGAAGCAATAAAGAACTATTATGTTTACAAAAATGTAAAGCCGCAGGTAAAAAAAATCAAAAGGTCGCTTAGAACTGTTGATGAAGATAATAAAAGAAATATCGAATTAGATCTGCTTAACGAAAAACTTCAAAGAGAAAAACAACTTGCGGATACTTTTAATACAATTACTGATCAGATACAGAGATACATTATCGCAAAGGTTGGAATTAATCTGATTGCCGGAATTTTAACTTCAGTTGCTCTTTCAATTGCAGGACTTGACTTCCCTATTGTTTGGGGCTTGTTTGTTTTTCTTTTCAATTTTATTCCGACAATCGGATCCGCTGCAGCGTTGGTTCTTCCTGTTATTTTCGCATTAGTTCAATTCGATTCAACAAGCTCCGCAGTTCTGATTGCAATAATAATGGCCGTGATTCAAACACTTGCATTTAATCTGGCCGAACCAATGATTATAGGCAGAAGATTAAATCTTAATCCTTTGCTGATTTTACTTTCAGTGCTGATTTGGGGCTATATCTGGGGAATTATTGGAATGCTCATCTCGGTACCGATTACTGCAATAATTAAAATTATTCTGTCTAATTCAAAATCACGGTATTTACGATTTCTCTCAAATCTGATGAGTCAATCACAAACTAATCTTTGATATGTGAACTTTTCAGACTACAATTATTTATAAGCGACTTCACTTATTGATTCGTTAATCTCACTTCCAAAAAGTTTAATTACTCTTTTACTGAATTCAATCAACTCGTTCATAATATCTTCAGGTTTTGCTGATTTGTTTTCTTTCACAAGTTTCATCACATCTTTCTGCTGAACAAACTTATATTCATCTTTGTATTCATCCAGAATGAATCTCATAAGCTCAATGAACCTTACCTTATAATAATCTTCCTTATCTCCTTTTGGTAAAATTATACTGATGTTTTTTCTTTGTATAACAATTCTCTCAAAGAGTGCATAAGAAGCATATAATTTTAAAGTTGCAGTAAGTAAAAGCCGATTCACAATTTCCGGAAAATTACCAAACCGATCAATTAATTCATCCTTCAGTTCATCAATTTCGTCTTGCGATTGAGCTGAATAAAGAGAAGTATAAAAATTTAGCCTTTCGCTTTGATCAGGTATATATTCTTCGGGAATGCCGATTTCAAAATAAGTATCAATTGTTGGTTCTGTTCTTTCCTTTGGCTTCGGAAGCGATTTAAAGACTTCTTTGAATTCTTCATACTTCAATTCTTCAACTGCTTCGTTTATCAGCTTGATATACAAATCAAATCCTATCTCATCTATAAAACCTGTTTGTTCTTTACCGAGTAAATTTCCTGCGCCACGAATTTCAAGATCACGCATTGAAAGATTAAAGCCCGAACCAATTTCTGTAAACTCCTCAATTGCCTGAAGTCTTCTTAATGCTTTCTTTGTTATTCCCGTTAAAGAAGGAACGATAAAATATGCATAAGCTTGTCTGTCGCTTCTGCCTACTCTTCCCCTCAATTGATGAAGCTCTGCAAGTCCGAACCTGTCAGCTCTGTTTACTATTATTGTATTGACATTTGGTATATCAATTCCCGATTCGATAATCTTGGTTGAAAGTAAAACATCATACTTTTTGTTAAGAAAATCGTGAATAACTGATTCAAGTTTAGCTGGAGTAAGCTGTCCGTGAGCAATGCCAATTCTTATTTCAGGAATATGTCTTTCAAGGTATTCGGCAAGCTTACCAATTGTCTGAACTCTGTCGTGTACAAAATATACCTGACCATTTCTGCTTACTTCATTCAGTATCCATTCTCTTATTTTCTGAATATTGAAAACAGAAACACTTGTATAAATTGGTTGGCGGTTTGGCGGCGGCGTTGCAATTATTGATAAATCTCTTGCACCAAGCAGCGAAAGATTAAGTGTTCTTGGAATTGGTGTTGCCGTCAGAGTCAGAGTATCAACATTAACTCTTATTTGTCTTAACTTTTCTTTAGCCGCTACACCAAAACGATGCTCTTCATCAATAATCAGTAAGCCAATATCTTTGAACTTTACATCTTTTGAAAGCAGGCGATGAGTTCCGATTATTATATCAATCTTGCCTGCTTCAAGCAGTTGTATTATTTCTTTCTGTTTAGCTTTTGATTGAAATCTTGATAGCACAGCAATTCTCACCGGAAACTGAGATAGCCGATCAGTGAAAGTATTAAAATGCTGCTCGGCTAAAATCGTCGTTGGAACCAAAACAGCAACCTGCTTCCCATCCTGAACAGCTTTGAATGCTGCACGAACTGCAACTTCTGTTTTACCAAATCCAACATCTCCGCAGACCAGTCTGTCCATTGGATTTTCACTTTGCATATCTTGTTTGATTTCTTCAGTTGCTCTTGCCTGGTCTGGTGTATCTTCATAAAAGAAGGATGCTTCAAGTTCTTTTTGCCATATTGTATCATCACTGAAAGAAAATCCTTTGGATGCTTTTCTTCTTGCATAAAGTTCAATCAGTTCTCTTGCTGCTTCTTTAATCTTTTTCTTTGCACGTGCTTTTGTATTAACCCAATCTGTCGTTCCAAGCTTTGAAAGTGTTGGTTGAAGTTTTCCTTCAGAATCACCGGCCGAGTACTTTTTAACAAGTGATAAATAGTTCAGATTTACATAAACCACTCCGCCTTCAGCATAAAGAATTTTCATTGATTCTTGCCGTGCATCTCCAATCTTAATGGTTTCGAGTCCTGCATATTTACCAATTCCATAATCTTCGTGAACTACGAAATCACCCTTTTTGATTGAAGAAAGTGTACTGGCTTTAGATTTCTTAACTTTTTTGGCTGTTGGAATTTTAGTTCTATAAGGTTTATTAAAAATCTGATAATCAGTTAAAACCAATAATTTATCTTCAATGGAAATAAATCCTTCTTTTATTGGCAATGTGATTACTTCAACTTCTCTGTTTTCAAGGAGAGATGCTAATTCAGCATTGTATTCAGCAAATAAGTCTTTTAGTCTTTCGGTCTGAAGTTCATTTTCAGATGTTACAATAATATTAAACTTTTTCTTTGTGTAGTCTGTGATGGTATTGAAAAGTAATTCAAAACTTGAATGAACGGAAGGCGCCGGTAATATCCCCAACTCAGTTCTGTCGGGTGATGAAAAGTTTTTTTCAATAATCCATCTTGCACGAGAGTTTTTAATTTCAAATGGAATGAAAAATAATTTTTTTTCTTCCACCTTAGCATTACTATTTTCTTCAGAAAAATGATTTTCTTTAGAATCTTCATCATCAAAATCTATAATTTCATTTGCATCATCTTCCTGTTTTACTGCTTTTGTGTCAATACTCAGACCGGCTAAATCCTGCTCTGTTGAAAAGACAAGTGGATTGTTGAGATATGAAAAAATATCTGTGAGTTCATCTTCCTTAATATCAATAATCGAGGAAGAAAGGGTTGCCTCTTCAACTTTAACAGTCGAGCGTTGAGATTCTGGTTCAAAATATCTTATTGATTCAATGAAATCACCATCGAATTCTAATCGTGTAGGATTCTTTTCCGAATAAGACCAGAAGTCAATGATAGAGCCGCGAAGAGAATAATAGCCAGGAGCTTCAACAAATTTGTCTTTTGTATAATTCATTAAGTTCAGATACTCAACTATTTCATCATATGTAATTTCTCCACCGATACCAATTTTTATTGAGGACTTAATAATTTTCTCTTTGGTTGGCACTCCCAGATTAAGTAGCTGATAAGTAGAGATAAGTATCAGTTCTTCTGTTTTAAGAATTTCAGAAAGCTTTTCCTGAACAGACTCCAAATCGAATTCTTTGATTGAAATTATTTTTTGCGTTGGGTTAAGAAGAGAAAGTTCGACAAAAAATTCGTCAACAAATCTTATTTCGGGAAGAAGAACAACAATCTGATGTGAAGTTTTTTTTAATTCAGTTATAACCAGAGATTTGGAAGACCCGTGTAAGGGACTGATATAGATTACTTGCAATCCGGATTTTAAAGAATCTATAATTTTATTTACTGAATGAATAGATATCGTGTCGTTAAATCCGCTCATAAGCAAAGTGCAAATTAATAAATATCATAACAATAGATTTATTGAATGATGAAAAGTTCTTTGAACAGTAAACTAAATTACGGCAGGTAAAATTCAACTTAAATGTTATTTCTGCAACTCTATAACTATAAGCTTCTTACCTTTTTTGTTTCTTATATTCGAAGGTTTATACGCAAGTTCGTAAATAGTTGACTTCTTAATGTTGGATTTATATTTCATTTCTGCTTTAGTAAATTCCTCATCAAGATCCCCGCCTTTAATTGAAATTAAATAAGATTTTTCTTTTGTAATAGGAAGAGCATATCGTATCAGAATAATTAAAGGAACAGTTCCCCTGCTAATAACCATATCAAAATGTTCTTTATACTTTTCAATAAACTCCGGACTTTCAACGCGGTAATTTTCAGCAATTACATTGCTCAATTTCAGTTTATCAATAAACTCATTAACAGCGGTGACTTTCTTTCCAACTGAATCAACAAGTACACCTCTCAGCTCAGGTCTCATAATTGCGATTGGAATTCCGGGAAATCCTCCGCCGGTACCAATATCAACAAATTTCATTATTTTGTCCGGGAAAAACTTCGTCACAAAAGCAGAAAGGAAAACATGCTTCTCTATAATTCCATCAACATCTGCTCTTGAAATTAGGTTGACGGATTTATTCTTTTCTGAGACTAAAGAAGCAAAATAGGCAAGCCGGTCAGCTTTGGTAACTTCAGAAGTTAAACCGTTTTCCCAGAAAAATGTTTGAAGCTGTTTAAAGTATTCTTCCTGTTTATTGGGGGGCATACAATAAATTCCAAAATTAACTTTTCAAATATATCAATAAAACAGAAATATCTGAAGGGGTTACACCCGAGATTCTTGATGCCTGACCGATAGAGCGTGGTCTGAATCTGTTGAGCTTTTCTCTTCCTTCAGTAGAAAGCTGTTTAATGTTAAAATAGTTTAATGTTAAAGGAATTTTAACATCCTCATATCGTTCAAGTTTTTCAATGGTTTCAAACTGCCTTTTAATATAACCTTCGTATTTCAATTCAATTTCTACTTGTTCCAAAGCTTTCTCATTATTCAATAGATTTTCTATTATTTCAGAATCAAATCCGTTCAAATCTAAAATTTCTTTAAGCTTTATTTCCGGTCTCTTACAAATTTTTGAGATAGTTTCAGATGATTCGACTAACGGCAAACCTTTTTCCGAAAGAAATTCATTAACAGCTTTAAAGCTGATCTTATTATTAGAGCAAAAATCTATTCCAGACTGAATTAAAATTTCCCTTTGTTTATATTCTTCATAAACTTCCTTAGGGATTAAACCAAATTCATATCCGTATTTGAACAATCTTCTATCAGCATTATCAGGTCTAAGCAAAAGTCTGTGCTCTGCTCTTGATGTAAACATTCGATAAGGTTCATCGGTTGATTTGCTTACAAGGTCATCTATCAAAACACCGATGTAAGCTTCGCTTCTTTTCAATACAAACTCCGGTCTGTTCTGAATTTTCAAAGCAGCATTTATTCCTGCAACAATTCCCTGTGCCGCAGCTTCTTCATATCCGGAAGTTCCATTAATCTGCCCGGCGAAGTAAAGTCCTTCAACAAGTTTTGTTTCAAGCGTCAAATCGACCTGGTGTGGTGGGAAAAAGTCATATTCAACCGCATAACCTGGACGAATCATTTCAACATTTTCGAGACCGCGGATTTTATGCAAAGCTTCTTCCTGAATCTCTTCGGGCAGAGATGTTGAAAAACCATTCAAATAAATTAAGTCTGAATCCAATCCTTCCGGTTCAAGGAAAAGCTGATGTCTTTCTTTATCCGCAAAACGAACTATTTTATCTTCAATAGATGGACAATATCTCGGACCCACTCCTTTTATTAAGCCGGTAAACAGTGGTGATTGATTGAAACCCTTTTCCAGCGTCTTATGAACCGATTGGTCCGTATATGTAATATAGCAGCTAAGTTGAGGCAGAAAAGGAAAATTGCTCTCATTGGTAAAATGCGAGAATGGCTTAGGATTTTCATCACCGGGTTGTTCTTCTAATACATCCCAATTGATTGAATCTTTTCTTAATCTTGGAGGAGTTCCTGTTTTAAGTCTTCCTGCTTCAAAACCAATCTTTGTTAGAGATTCTGTTATACCAATTGCAGGTTGTTCACCAAACCTTCCACCTCTTACAGATTTGAGTCCGGTATGCATTAGCCCATTAAGAAATGTACCTGATGACAAAATCAATGCATTACAACCATACTCATTGTCTAAAGCCGTTCTGACACCAAAAATTTTATTTCTTTCAACAATAACCTCAACAACCGATTCTTCAACTATTTCAAGGTTCGGGATATTATTAACAATTTTCGATGCCTCCAGTGTGTATAATTTCCTATCATTTTGGCTTCGGGGTGACCATACTGCCGGGCCTTTAGATTTATTCAGCATCCGAAACTGAATCCCGGATCGATCTGCAATTTTACCCATCTCGCCACCAAGTGCATCTATTTCTCTTACCAGATGACCTTTCGCCGTACCTCCGATGGCAGGATTACAGGACATTCTACCTAAGGCATTTTTATCCATAGTAAATAATCCAACGGAACAGCCCATTCTTGCACCTGCCGATGCTGCTTCTATTCCGGCGTGACCACCGCCAACCACTATAATATCGTATTTTTTAACCATAATTTAACTTTTTGTTTCCACGTGAAACTAAAATTTAGCCGTAAAAATCTTTTTTCACGTGAAACACTTTTATTTTCCAATACAAAATTTCATAAAAATGTTGTTCAAGATGTCATCAGTTGTTACTTCCCCAATAATTTCTCCTAAGTTTAATGACGCATTTCTCAAATCAACAGAAATAAATTCCCCGCTCACTTTTTTAATTACAGAATCTCTTGCATTTAGTAAAGATTCTCTTGCTTTTTTCAAACAGGTGTAGTGCCTTAAATTTGTAACTACTGCTGTTTTCTCAGTGTAGTAATCCGTTCCGATGGCTTTCTGAACAAGGACTTTTAACAAATTACTCATACCCGCTCCGGTTTTAGCCGAAACTTTGATATCCGCATCATAATTATTTTTTTCACCTAAATCAATTTTATTCAATACTCTTACAATTTTATCTCCGGATGAAATATTTAATACTTCCTCCAGAAGGTCGCGGGCAATCCCCTGCTGAGTATCTTCAATAAATAAAACAATGTCTGCATTTCTTAGGGCTTCCCTGCTTCTTTTAATTCCCTCCTCTTCAACTGGGTTTGAAGACTCCCTCAATCCGGCAGTATCGAATAATCGAAATAAAATTCCATCAATTGATATTTCTTCACGAATAATGTCTCTAGTAGTTCCTGGTATATCGCTAACTATTGATCTTGATTCCTTAAGTAAATAATTAAGAATTGATGATTTGCCAACATTGGGTTTTCCTACCAAAGCCACATTAACACCATCGCGGATTACCCTTCCAACATTATAAGTTTCAAGTAAAGAATCTATCTCTATTATTATCTCATCAATTCTTTTCAGTAATTCTTCGGTATTTACGAATTCTATGTCTTCTTCAGCAAAATCAAGTTCTAACTCTATAAATGATGTGGCATTTATCAAAGATTCTCTAAGCTTTCCAACCTTTTTCGAAAGCAACCCATCAAGCTGATTTCTGGCGCCTCGAAGTGATGCTTCGCTTCGGGCATGAATTATATCCGCAACAGCTTCAGCTTGAGAAAGGTCAATCTTATTATTTAAGAATGCCCTTTTCGTAAATTCACCCGGTTCGGCTAACCTGATTTTTCCAGATTTAATGAACTCCCCTATTATTTTTTGAGCAATCAGAGGATTGCCATGAGTACTTATTTCAACGCTATCTTCTCCTGTATATGAATTTGGTGCACGAAAGACGGAAACCAAAACATCATCAATATGATTACCAGTCGAGTCTACGATATTTCCATAATGAATTCTATGGCTATCAGAATTACTTATTTTGTTTTTACCCTTGAATAGCTTATCTGTCTGAATAAGGCTATCAGGCCCACTAATCCTTATTATTGAAATAGCGCCGATACCAGGCGGTGTTGCAAGAGCGATTATTGTATCTTCTTTCAATTTAATATGCTCAAGATTTAATTTGCAAAAATAAACAATAACTTACCATAGTGAAAGAAATATTTAATTACACTACTTCCGCGTCTTACCAAACGGCATAGTTCAGACGAAATGACACACAAATATTCCATTATTTAATAATATATGAAAATTTTTTCAAATAAGTTGCCAATATGTCAAAGATTATTTTTTCAACAGTATTTTTCTATAACTTATTATAAAACAAAGAGTTATGTGGATTTTTACTTTTTGGCATAAATTCTGCTTTTCATAGGACGAAATTAAAAATCAAAAATTGAAAGGAGGTAGATAAATATGACATTAGTAAAATTCAATCCTGTTCGCGATCTTCTGAACTTCGAAAGAGAATTTAACAGAATGTTCAACGCTTTAGAAAGCCGCTTCGGAATAACCAGATCACCAGAAATTGATGAAGAGTATGAAAATGCTGTTTGGATGCCATTAACAGATATTTATGAAGACAATGATAAATATACATTGAAAGTTGATCTTCCGGGCATCAAAAAAGAAGATGTAAAGATTAATTATGCTAATGGTAAGCTTAGCATTAGTGGCGAGAGAGTTCAGGAGAGCGAAACAAAGGATGCTAAATGGCACAGAATAGAAAAATCTTATGGCAAATACTACAGATCCTTCACATTGCCAGAACAAATTCAGGAAGATAAAATCTCTGCTGAGTTCAAAGATGGTTTACTGACCATCACAATACCAAAAGCTGAAGAAGCTAAACCAAAAGAAATTGAGATTAAAGTTAAATAACTCTGAGTGACTCTGCTTAGAGCCCAGAGTTTTGGGAAAGGGTAACTGGGACGGTTACCCTTTTCTTTTAAACGAAATAAGCATAAGATTGGGTGCTTACTTAAGGTGGTTTTATGGAATTCAAAGATTATTACAAAATACTTGGTGTTGATAAAAACGCAACTCAGGAAGAGATAAAAAAAGCTTATCGAAAGCTTGCAATGAAATATCATCCGGATCGAAATCCTGGGGATAAATCAGCTGAAGAAAAGTTTAAAGAAATTACTGAAGCAAATGAAGTTCTTAGCGATCCGGAAAAAAGAAAAAAGTATGATGCTCTTGGTGCAAACTGGAAACAGTATGAACATGCCGGGCACGGTTTTGATGACTTCTTCACTCAGTTTGGAGGTTCTCAAACTGGTGGGGGAAGGACTTATACTTTTTCGGGAGATCTTGGTGATTTGTTTGGCAACCTTGGAGGTTTTTCAGATTTCTTTGAATCTTTCTTTGGCTCAAGGGGCAGAAGACAAAGCGGTGGATTTACAACGGAAGATTTTCAACAACAAACTTCACAGGCCGGCATTGATTTAGAAGCAGATCTAAATATTACTCTTGAAGAAGCTTTCAATGGCAGCGAAAGAATAATAACAGTAGATGGTAAAAAAGTAAAAATTAAAATTGCACCAGGTACAAAAGATGGTCAGAGGTTAAGACTTAAAGGTTTGGGAAGAGCAAGATCTTCAAAAGGAGAAAGAGGAGATTTATATTTAAATATTCATATACTTCACCATCCTTTCTACGAAATTAAAGACAGTGATCTGTATTATAATCTCGATATCGATCTTTACACCGCCGTTTTGGGAGGCAAAGAATATATCCGAACTTTAGATGGAAAAACTATAAGCATAAACATTCCGGAAGGAACAGATTCAGGCAGTATTCTGAGATTAAAAAATCTGGGAATGCAGAAGGATTACGGAAAGGGCGACTTGTTTGTAAGAATTAATGTGACAGTTCCAAAAAATCTCACTGAAGAAGAAAAACAATTGTTCAGAAAACTACAGAGTTTAAGAAAAGATTAATTCAAGGAGTTAATATGGCAGAAGTTCAAACCAAAAAATATGAATTCAAAGCAGAGGTAAAAAAGCTTTTAG
>CALHAB010000175.1 GCA_937934185.1 uncultured Ignavibacterium sp.
TGTTTGTACAAAGTTTTCTGTTTGTATTTTGTCCGAATGGATCGTTACGCGATAGAAATACACTCCGCTTGACAGACTAATAGTCTGTCCTACATTGAATTCAACTTCGTAACTTCCGGCATTTTTGTATTCATCAACTAAAGTAGCTACTTCATTGCCAAGTACATCATATACTTTGAGAGTTGTATAACCGCTTACCGGTGACTGCCAACTGATCTTCGTACTTGGGTTGAAAGGATTGGGGTAGTTTTGATTTAATTTGTATTCAGAAATTAGATTTGAGTTTTCATCAACTTCTGTTGCTGAAAGCTGCTTTCTGAATACACCGCCATTTTCTGTTCCAACAAATATGTAACCAGGAGGGGTAAAGTTAGGATAATAAACAAATGATGAAGTGATTGCCCCGCCTGTAATTCCTGTTAAATCAACATCATTGATTACTGAACCATCTCCAATTACAATTTTACCAACCTGATTACCAAAGAAATAAAAACTTTGATTGAAGAAATCCATCGCAACAGCTCTGAAATCACCATTAGGTATTAAAGCAACCCAACCAGAACTTAAACCTGTATCTTCAGGAAACAGATAAACACCATTTTGAGTTAATGCAAACTGTCCAAACAATTTATTTATATATAATGCATTTCCAGATAAACCTTGACTTTTCGGAGATACATTTGCAAGACTATTTGGAGATGAAGAGATATATGCTCCATTTCTTGTTCCTACCAATAAATATTCATCATTCGAGTTTGGATCATTGAATATTGCCAGACCAGTTATATACTTTGAATTTGCATCCGGTAAACCGGTTATTTCTGTCCAGGATGTGCTAGCTAGATTATCAGCCCAGAACAATCCACCACCAGCTGTGCCGAAAATCTCTGATTCCGGAATTCCTGCACCTTCTTCAGCAACCCAGGCACTAAGGTTATTATTCGGAATGCCCTGAATCGGAAAAACAAGAATATTTGATTCGGCTACACCGGCAAAATATCCCTGTCCCAGAACTGTGAGCCCCTGATAAGAAAAAATATCTCCTTCAGAAAAAAGTATATTAAAATTTGGAAGACTTGAATTTTGAAGATGGGCTTGCCAGTTGTCACCAAGATTTGTAGAGACAAATATTCCCTGATCTGCTGTTGTAGCAACTAATGAATTACCCACAGCAATAATTCCTTTAATCTTTAAACTACCAAGACCATTATTGACCTGAGTCCATTGAGCGAATGATGTCAGAGTAAAAATGAGAACAAACAGTAAAAGATTTTTTTTCATAATGTGTTTTCCTCTGTACTATGGTTTATGATAATGAATCAGCTAAATATTTTTTCTATGCTTGGTTGAAATTTATTATTTAACTGAAGTGAGGGAAATACGGCAGATGTCGTATTTTTAGTAAGTCTATCTTATTATTTTGTTTTGAAGAGCTTTCTGAACTGCCTGAATTTTATTATTTACCTGTAGTTTCCTGTAGATATTTTCGATATGCTTTCTTACTGTGAAAGGTGAAATGAAAAGTTTCTCTGCTGTTTTATTATAATCATAACCAAGTTTTATTAATTCTAATATCTCGATTTCCCTTTTGGTGAGATTAAAATTATTTACTTCTGAATTATTACTACTTTGAGTGGAGTTTTTTAGTAATCCTAAAGTTTTAGAAGCAATAGTTGCAGACATCGGCGCTCCACCGTTAAGAACCATCTCAATTCCGTCAGCTATTTTACCGATCGGTTCATCTTTTAGTAAATATCCCGCTGCGCCGGCAATAATAGCATTGAATAATTTTTCATCGTCATCAAAAACTGTAAGGATAATAATTTTTAGTTCAGGGAAAGCAGAATTGATTAATTCAGTAGCTTTAATACCATCTAACTCAGGCATTTCGATATCCATAAGAATTACATCGGGCTTAGGATTGGTTAAAACATAATCAACAATCTCTTTACCGTTTTTTGCACGATATATTATCTCGAATTTTTCTTTGAATATAGAAAATTTCTCTATGAGTGATTTTGCAAGGTAATCATTATCTTCAGCAAGTGCTATTTTCATATCTCTCTTACTTTTAATATTACCTGAAATTTATTTTTGATATGTCGATTAAAAAATAAGTCATATGCACTATTTTATACTTAACTGAGTTGATGTTCACAAATAATTTCAGTTCCGTTTACTGAGCTGCTTATAGAAAATCTACCGCCCGATTCCTCACATCTTCGCTTCATATTAAAAAGACCATTGCCATTCGTTATTTCATTTATATTGAAACCCTTACCGTTATCCTTAATAATTATTCTGAAACTATCATCACTAGATGTGATTATTATTTTAATAATATCTGCACCAGAATGCTTTATCGAATTCTGAATTGCTTCCTGAATTATTCTGAATAGATTCAGCATCTGAGATGAATTGATCGAATGATTTTTAATGATATTGAAATCAGTTTCAATTGTGACTGATTCTAAAGAACCGTTAATCTTTGAAATCAGTTGATTGGTTTTCAATCCAAGTTCTTCCAGATTTCCTTCCTGATGTTTCATTGCCCAGATTGTATTCCGCAAGTCATCCAAAGCATTCCTGCTGAAATCTTGTATGAATCCAAGTTTTTCTGAAATGTTAATTTCCGGATTTTTATATGCAATGTTGTCTAATGAACTAATTATAAAAGTTAACTGAGAACCGATATTATCATGCAGCTCTCTTGACAATTTTAATTTCTCATCTGACAATTTCTTTTCAAGCTCAGCAGTTTGTAATTTGGATTTATACTCAAGCTCAGCAAGGTCTCTCTTTTTCTTTAAAATCTGATATTTATAAACACCAATAAAAATTAATGTAAGTAACAAAACTGTTACAATTGCAAACAGCAGTTGCTGTTCTCTGCTTTTTAACTGATACTGACTTTCTGCCAACAACTTATTTTTTTGTTCTGTTTGATAAGCAATCTCAAGTTGAGCAATTCTGGATTTAACATCAACATTATCAATACTGTCTTTCAGGTTGTAGTACATCTGTGCTTTTAGAAAAGCATTCTGAAAATCATTTTTCTTTTTGTACAAATCAGAAAGATTCTGAAGACTGTACAAAACCAGATAGGTATAATTTATTTGTTTTGCTGACCGCAGAACTTCTTCATACTTATTTATTGCTTCGTCAATTTTATTTTCCATTGATAGAAAATCTGCGTGTAGTGATAAGTTTTCAATTCTTCCGAACTCTCCTTTTTCTTTGGCTCTGATTTTATCTGACAAAGACAAATACTCATATGCTTTGTCAAAATTTTTTAGACTAGCATAAAGCACAGCAATCTTATTTAAACTATAAGGTATTCCAATGGAATCGTTCAGCTGTTCTTTAATTTTTAATGCCTTGCGGTAGTATGAAAATGCACTATCATATTGTTCCATCATTTCTTTGATAACGCCATAATTGTCATAAAGTTTAGTTTTGCGAAACAAAGGGATATTCCTATCCTCTGCTAAATAAATTGCCTTTTGCATATACTCATTAGCTTTTGGCAGATTGATTCTTTTCATCTGATAACCTAACTCACCATACTCCTCACATAATTCCTGGAACATTTCTGATTTTTCAAAAATGTTTATTGCTTCCAGGTGATATTGAGTTGATTTATCATAGTCGCCTTTCAGATAATGAACTAATGCAAGATTACTTAAACATTTTGCAATTCCTTTTTCATAATGGATTTTTCTGGCTTCATTTAAATTGTCACTGAAAATCATTTCATACTTTAGAAGGTTTGATACAATTTCCTGATATTCAATTGAATTGATTGAGTCTATTTGATTTAAATTTGATTGGGAATAGGAAAAGTTAAAGGCTGAACAAAAAATAAATAAGATTAATTTTAATATTATTCTCATAAAAGATATCGTTGAAAAAAGTATAAAATTGAATCGAATTGCTTTAGCTTTTGTGAACAAAAATACAATTCTAACTTTAAATTTGAATATGAGAAGAAAAATTTTTTTGTGGATCTTCTGGGCTCTAATTCTGCTGCCGGTTAGTTTTTACTCTCAGCAAAGTAAACTCTCAAAGGCAGTGAATTCAGTTTCAGAGTATGTTGCTTCAGATGAATTTCTTATTCTGAAAGACAAAGTCGGAGATTTAACAGCAGTTGATTCAATTTACATTTATGCTCTAAAAATTAATGATT
>CALHAB010000176.1 GCA_937934185.1 uncultured Ignavibacterium sp.
CGTGAGGTTCCATTAAGTTTGTTTCCTGTTATTTAGTTCTTTATCACTGAAGGCAAAAGGAAGTAATTCATTTGCTTTGATTATCTGATATTCATTATTTCCATTGATAAGAATTACATCAATGTTTCCGCATAAATCAGATATCACTTGACGGCAGGCACCGCAAGGTGAAATATAGTTTTGTGTGTCTGCAGCAATCGCGATTGCTTTAAATTTTCTGATTCCATCTGAATATGCTTTGAATATGGCATTTCTTTCTGCACAGATAGTCAAACTATAAGAACTTACTTCTACATTGCATCCGGTAATTATCTGGTCATCTTCTGTTAATAATGCAGAACCAACTCTGAAATTTGAGTATGGTGCATAAGCATTTTGTTTGGCTTCAATTGCCTTTTGAACGAGTAATTTATTCACAGATTCCTGCGGATAATCCATAATTGTGTTCCAAAAATATTTCAACCGTAAATGAATTCAAATTATTGTGATTTCTTTTTCATTAACAAATAAAAAGTTGGTGTAAGATATTTGTTGACAAATCCGAAATTGTTATTGCTGATTCGTCGGATAATTCTGTCAGCTTTAATACTCTTCAAAGTATTTATAAGTTTAAGATGAAAGTCGCTCCAAATTATTCCTTTGTTTTCTTTAAACAATTCATCAACGGAAAAATCAGTCATAATCTTAATTTCAAATTTATCTGAAAACAGGTTCAGAATTTTGTTTAATGACAGAAGCTGAGGAATATCTTTTCTATGTCGTTCAGTCTTTCTGAAAAATCTTATAAAAAGGTTTTTAATTAAATTTCTGCTTAGAATTGAAACGAAAGGAGTTCCCCAATGAGGGTCAGAAAGAAAGTTAATTATGGATAATCTGTTTGGAGTGCTTAAATAAACTGAACCATTATTTTTCAATACTCTGATAATTTCCTTGCTGAAATTGTTTAATTGTCCGATATGTTCTATAACATCCTGAATAATAATTAAATCAAAAGTTGAATCAGCAAAGGGAAGTCTGATGGCATCTGCCTGCAGTGATTTTTTCAAATTGTAATTTTCTTTTTGTCTGGTAAGTCTTGTAAAATTTATATCAAGACTCACCACAAAATTATTTTCAGATAAAATTTTTGTTGTGCCTCCTTCTCCGCTTCCAAGGTCAAGAATTTTGAGATTATTAAGATTATAATCCAGCTCAAGAATTTGTTTAACAAACTTTCCGCGCTCAAGGGAAATATTTCTTGCTCTTTCCCATCTGAGGAAATTCGGATGAGTTTTATCCAACCAAACGGGAAGAGCTTTTGTTATTTCCATTTGTCTTTTGTGAAGATTGAATTAATAAAATTGATGATTAAAAAAGTTTCATAAACAGGTTGAAGAAAAATTACTTCATACCAGTTGAAATTGTGAGGAAGTTTTGATTTAACTTTTTGTTTCAATAATAAATCAAAAATCATTTTTGTAATAAATGGTAATAGGAACCATTTGGAAGCAGGTATTAAAAGCACTGAATAAACAGAAACAATATTTATTGAATGCCAGACTGCCAGCAGCAGCTGATGTTTGATAAGGTAGTGATGTGAAGTTTTAAGATGTCTGCTTTTTCTGCTTAAATATTCTTTGAAGGAGTTTGAAGCTTTGGAGTAAACTAGATCATTTTCATCTCTGAATACAGCAATCTTTAGTTTTTGTTTTACAGCTTCGCGAATGAAAAGATCATCATCGCCGCTTAATGTTTCGAGAGTATTTGAGTAACCGTTAAGTTTAAAATAAATTTCTTTTCTGAAAGCAATGCTTCTGGAAGTTGCCGAATATGGAATTCCCAATCCGGCAGAAGAGAAGTATAAAATATAATTTCTCAGATTTTCGAATGCAGAGATTTTGCTGATTAATTTGTTATCTGATTGAAGTGGGGAATAGCCAAACACAATATCATTACCTTCAGAAATTTTATTCGATACAGATTTGAGCCAGTTTGGTTCAGGTTCGCAATCAGCATCGGTAATTGCAATTATATCAAACCTTGAATGTTTTAATCCGAAATCTATAGCACCTTTTTTACCTGGGAATTTTTTATCAGATGCGCTGACAACTTTATAATTACTGCTCAGATTATTCTTCAGTAAAAGTACAGACTCATCTGATGAATTGTCATCAACAAAAATTATCTCATACTTTTCCAATGGGTAATCAAATTTTTTTAATGCGGCTAATAAGTCAGGAAGATTATCTTTTTCATTTTTGAAAGGGATAATCACTGAAATATTTTCAAGTGAAGTTTTTTCCTCTGAAGTATTTTGAAAAACTCTATTGATTCCCATTATTATTAAAATGGTCATTAAGGCAAGGCAAATTGGAAAGATTATTGTCAGTAAAATCATCTAAAAAAAATTTCAATAAACTATTGCGAAGTTATCTAAAAATGTTTTAAGTTTTGAAAGGAAAAATCGGGCATAAATCATTTTAAGTATAATTAAGCGTTAATCAGATCAGACTTACCCTCTGGTTCGAGACTGCGCATAATTAAATGATCTGTTTAGTGGATATTACTTATCAAAAAACAAATAATAATTAACTAACTATCTTCAATCACAAGAGGAGCTAAAATGAAAAGCATTCTCTCTACATTTTTCTTTGTTCTTGCTCTGTTCGGACTAAATATGAATGTTGCGTTTGCTCAGGATGTAACCGGCAACGATAGTCCTATTTGGTCAAAAGTTCAGATTGACCGAAATGCACCAGCAGTTACAAACGAAAGTCAGTATCGCTGGATACCCGTCGAACCAAAATATCAGTATTATCGTATTGGGAATACTGAGGTTACGGTAAGTCCTAACTACAGAGTAAGACCAACGACCAACACAACACAATCTGAGATGTCGATAGATGTACATCCGACAGATCCAAATATAGTGTTTGGTGGTGCTAATACTACTAACTGGCCAGTATCAACTTTATATGGAACAGGTTGTTATTGGACAACTAATGGTGGATTAAACTGGAGTGGATTTGATAATCCTCCACCATCAATGGGTTCAAATAGCGGTGATCCTGCCAATGTTATCGGCACTAACGGATATTTTTATGTCGGATATATTAATAATCCCGGTGGACAAGGACTCGCACGCTCAACTGACAATGGTGCAACCTGGACTACATACACTGTTGCTCCTAATCCTGGTTCTCTGGCTGATAAAAATCATTTAATGGTTGATAAAAAAGTTGGTTCACCTTATGAAAACAGATTATATGCTGCTTGGACAGATTTTGGAGGCGCTAACGACTATAAAGTTGTTTTAAGATATTCAACAAATTTTGGTGAAACTTGGAGTTCATCAATCAACATTACAGGAAGTCTTGCAGGATATCTTCATCAAGGAGTTAATATTCAGACAGGGCCAAATGGAGAAGTTTACGCAACCTGGGCAGTTTATTCAGCATCACCGGTAACAAATGGTGAAGATGCAATAGCTTTTGCAAAATCAACCAATGGTGGTGTTACTTGGTCAGCTCCGGTGTATGTATTTCAGGCAACAAATTTTGGAATCAGAGGCACTATTAAACCAACATCAATTCGTGTTGCTTCTTTCCCGTCAATGGCTGTTGACAGAAGCGGCGGACCGAACAACGGTTATATTTATATTACCTGGCCTCAAAGAGGTGTAGCACCTGCCGGAACTGATCCTGATGTTGTAATGATTCGCTCTACTGATGGTGGAACTACCTGGAGTTCACCCGTAAGAGTTAATGATGATGCTTTAAACAATGGTAAAGATCAATATTTCCCGTGGTGCACGGTTGATCAGTCAGATGGTAATCTTTATGTAGTTTTTTACGATAACAGAGAAACTACTAACGACAGCAGTGGAGTTTATATGGCTGTTTCTTACAATGGCGGAATCAGCTTTACAAACTTCCGTGTCAGTGATCAGAACTTCAGACCAAAACCGATTGCTGGCTTAGCTGGTGGTTATCAGGGCGATTATATCGGAATTGCCGCTGCTAACGGCAAAGTCTGGCCTTTCTGGACTGATGACAGAACCGGAAATTATCAGGGCTGGATTGCTGAAGTAACAGTTGGACCTCCTTGCCCTGTTGATCCTGCAAGTAATCCAACTCCTGCAGATGGAGTTACAAATGTTCCTATAAATATTGCTCAGCTTCAATGGACAAACGGTACCGGTGCTACTCAATGCGAAGTCTGGTTTGGTGAAGGAAGTAATCTTTCTCAGATCTATAATGGACCTATCATATCTTCTATTGCTGTTCCCGGACCACTTCAGTATAATAAATCTTATGGCTGGAGAATCGTTGGTAAAAATGATACCTGCAGTGTTGGCGGACCTTTCTGGTCTTTCAGAACTGAATTGTCACCAGGTACTTTATTTATTGAACCATTTCCGGATTTAGCAAACTGGACTCCTGTTGGTCCGTTAGGATTAACTAACTGGTCTGTTCAGTCATCAAATAATGCTACAGGACAAAGTGCACCTGAATTAAGATTAAGCTGGACTCCATCATTTAATGGTCTTTCTTATCTTAAATCGGTAAACATTTCTGCTCCAAACAATACTCAACTTGATTTGATCTTAAAACATTATCTCGATTGGTATGCTAATCCAAGTGGAGTTATGGGAATTGCAGTTACTTATGATGACGGTGCAACATATACTCCAATTTGGCAGCTCAACAACCCAACAGGTAATGTTGGACCGCAAACTGTTACGACATCATTTACTACACCTGTAACTGATGCAGCTAATTTAAAGTTAGCGTTATTCTTTAACGGAAATTCATTCAATATTGACTACTGGTATGTTGACGATATAGAATTAACTTATGTCATTCCGGTTGAATTAACTTCATTTACGGCAAAGGCGGTTAATGACAATGTTGAATTGATATGGAATACCGCAACCGAATCAAATAATCAGGGCTTTGAAATTCAGCGAAGTAAAGGTGGAGAATTTGAAGCCGTTGGTTATGTTCCTGGTTTTGGTACAACTACTGAGCATAAATCATATACATTTACTGATAAAAATGTAAAAGTAGGAAAATACACTTACAGACTAAAACAGATTGATTACGATGGTCAGTATGTATTTTCAAATACTGTTGAAGTTGAAGTCAATCCTCCTTTGACTTTTGCACTTGAGCAGAATTATCCGAACCCGTTTAATCCGTCAACGCTGATTAAGTATTCTATTGCCAAAGATGCAATGGTAAACATTTCTGTTTATAATGCAATTGGCGAAAAAGTTGCAACATTGGTTAACGGATTACAGCAGGCAGGCAGATATGAAGTTAACTTTAATGCAGGCAATCTTACCAGCGGAATATATTTCTACAGTATAGAGGCAGGGGATTTTAAGTCAGTAAAGAAAATGATGCTGATGAAATAAAAAGTCAAACCTGTCTGCTGAAGGCAGAAGTTAAAAGTAAAAACAGCGGGCTTAATGCCCGCTTTTTTATTGCAACTTATTAAAATCTTATCTATTTATTTTTCATTCCTTTATATTTCATAAAAGAATTTTCAAATTATTTAAAGATTGGTCAGATGTTATCAAAAAGACTTAAATATGAAATAAAAAACAGACTACTTTCTAAGTTTGAAATTGATAAAATTATTCTTTTTGGGTCACAAGCTAAAGGAACTGCTGGCAAAAAAAGTGACATTGATTTACTTCTGATAGGTAAGGTTAAATATGATAGATACAAGATGATGACTGATGTCCTTCGAAGTCTGGGTAAAATGAATCAGGCTTTTGATGTGGTTATATTAACTCCCGATGAATTTGAATCAAATAAATTTATACCAGGAACCATTGCTCGCTATGCTTTTAAAGAGGGAAAGATCATTTATGAAAAATGAAGAGATTATTTTACATCAAAAAGTCAGGCAGTGGATTGAAATAGCCGATGAAGATTTACACTTTTCACAGCTCGGATTTAAAGTATCTTCCTCTGTTTCTTATAGAATCATTGCTTTTCACGCCCAACAATGTGCGGAAAAATACTTAAAGGCATTTTTAGTTTATCATAAAATTGATTTTCCATACACTCATAACTTAACTACTCTGATTGATCTATGCAGCGATATTGATAAATCATTTGAACAATTACGAGATGCAGAAATATTAACAGGTTACGCTACAGCTAACCGCCATCCAAGTGAGTATAGAAAATTGAAAAAAAACGATGCAAAAAAATCTATTGAGCTTGCAGAGAAAGTTCAATCCTTTACCAGAAATAAATTTGCTGAACTTGGATTCAAATTAACAAAAAGAAAATGATTTTACTGAAAAAAATTTTTTTACCTTCCCCTAAAAATTAATGATATGAAAGAACCAGAAGTTACATTAGAACTTGCACTTGAACACGGACTTACCGAAGAAGAATATAACCGTGTATTAAAAATTCTTGGCCGCATACCAACTTTTACAGAGCTTGGAATTTTTTCCGTGATGTGGAGTGAGCATTGCAGTTATAAAAATTCAATTGCACAATTAAAAACACTTCCGCGCAGCGGAGGAAGATTACTCGTTGCAGCAGGTGAAGAAAATGCCGGTCTTATTGATATTGGTGATGATCTGGCAGTTGCATTTAAGATAGAAAGTCATAATCATCCTTCAGCAGTTGAGCCATATCAGGGAGCCGCAACAGGTGTCGGCGGAATTATGCGTGACATCTTTACAATGGGTGCCCGTCCAATTGCTTCACTTAATTCTCTTCGGTTTGGGTCATTAAAAGATGCACGTACAAGATATTTGTTTGATGGTGTGGTAAGAGGTATTGGAGATTATGGAAACAGTTTCGGAGTTCCGACAGTTGCCGGAGAAGTTTACTTTGATGAATCATATCAGGGCAATCCGCTCGTTAATGCAATGGCAGTTGGAATAGTAAATAAAAAACATATTGCCTCAGCTGTAGCAAAAGGTGTTGGTAATCCGGTGATGATAGTTGGTTCCTCCACAGGCAGAGATGGAATACACGGTGCAACTTTTGCATCAGAAGAAATTTCTGAAAAATCGGAATCAAAAAGACCATCAGTACAGGTTGGTGATCCGTTTACAGAAAAACTTTTACTCGAAGCCACACTTGAAATTATTAAAAACGGCTGGCTGATTGGAATTCAGGATATGGGTGCTGCTGGTATTTCCTGCTCAACAAGTGAAATGAGTGCAAAAGGAAATGCAGGAATGAAAATAAATCTCGATAAAGTTCCTTTGCGTGAGGACGGAATGACTGCTTATGAAATAATGCTGAGCGAAAGCCAGGAAAGAATGCTATGCTGTGTAAAAAAAGGTTATGAAGATAAAGTTAAACAGGTATTTGAAAAGTGGGATTTGAATTGTGAAATTATCGGCGAAGTAACTGATGATGGTTTGCTTTACATTGATTATCAGGGTGAAAGAAAAGCAACAATTCCTGCATTCGAACTTGTGCTTGGCGGCGGCGCACCTGTTTATATCAGAGAACAAAAAGAACCCGGGTACTTAAAAGAAACAAGAAAGTTTGAACAAAATTCTTTAGTTGAACCAAAAGATTTAAAGGAAACTTTTCTGAAAGTTTTTTCATCACCAAACATTGTTTCGAAAAAATGGGTATATGAGCAATACGATACAATGGTAAGAACCAACACTATTGTTGGACCAGGCTGTGATGCGGCAGTTATGTACATAAAAGGAACGAATAAAGCGCTTGCAATGAAAACAGATTGTAATTCAAGGTATGTTTATCTCAATCCGAAAGAAGGAACCAAAATAGCTGTTGCAGAATGCGCAAGAAATATTGTTTGCTCAGGCGGTGTTCCGCTTGGAGTTACAAATTGCCTTAACTTTGGTAATCCATACAAACCGGAAGTTTACTGGCAGTTTGCCCAGGCAATTGCAGGAATGGGTGAAGCATGCAGAAAGTTTGATACTCCTGTAACCGGAGGAAATGTTAGTTTCTATAATGAATCGCCGGAGACAGCAGTATATCCAACACCAACAATCGGTATGGTCGGATTGGTTGAAGACCTGAAACATATTACAACTTCATACTTTAAGGATGAAGGTGATGTAATTTATTTGCTTGGTAAAGACAAAGAAGAAATTGGCGGAAGTGAATACTTAAAGATTATTCACAATATTGTTGCCGGAGATTGCCCTCAAATGAATCTCGACGAAGAGAAAAAACTTCAGGAGACTTTATTAAATCTCATCAGAAAAGGATTGGTCAAATCAGCACACGATATTTCTGAAGGAGGAATTGCTGCTGCATTAGCTGAGTGTTGTATAATCAATCAGGAAAAACAAATTGGCTGTGAAGTAGAAATTCCTTTTAAATCAAGAAAAGATTTTTCATTGTTCTCAGAATCACAATCAAGAGTAATCATTACAACTTCAGAATCAAATTCACATAAACTTGAACCTGAACTTAAACATAGTGGAGTATCATTCACTAAATTAGGTACTGTTAAAGGAAGTTCGCTGGAAATTAAAAATGTTTTTGAAATCGAATTAAGCACTTTATCGGATATTTATTTCAACACAATTCCAAAGATTATGAGCGGTGAAGAATAAGATTTTAGATATCGTAAAAAAATCCAAGTTATACGAACTTTATCGCAAAGCTAAATTACTCGTTCACTTAAATCCTGTTTGGGCAAAAACCTGGTCATTCATAAAGCATTACTTTGGTGGATTGTATGACAGAATCGATCGTCACCATGTGTTTTTACTCTCGGGCGGATTAGCATTTTCACTTTTCACTTGTATCATTCCACTTGTTTTAATTGCTTTCTGGATACTTGGAAATTTTCTCAGCTCCGAAGAAATGGAATTGCAGATTATAAATCTTATAAACACTGTAATTCCCTACGATCAGTATGCTGAGTTTACGAAACAGATTATATTCAGCCGTGTTTATGAAGTTGTTGAATTTAAAAACGCAGCGGGAATAATAGGATTTGTCGGATTATTTTTTGCCGCAAGCGGATTTTTCAGCAGCATGAGAACTGTTCTGAATAAAATCAACGGACAGGAGATAGATGTCAATTTCTTTTTAGGCAAGCTGAGAGATTTTTTAATTATTATTGTTGCAATATTAATCTTTTTCGCATCTATTCTTGCACTTCCGTTTTTAGAGTTAGTCAGAAAGATTGCTGATGTAACAGATTATCTGCAATTTTTTAATGCACCGATTTTTCAGCAGCTTTATACAATTCTGATTTCATTTGTCGTAATTCTATTTCTGATGTATCTGTTTTATCGTCTAGTTCCAACAAGAAAAATCAGAAGAACCTCTGCGCTTATTGGTGCAATGTGGGCTTCAATACTCTGGGTTGCAGCGAAAATGGCTTTCGGATATTACATTTCTCACTTTCAAACCTGGGGAAGAATTTATGGCACCTATGCTCTGCTGGTTGTTATAGCATTTTGGATTTACTATACTGCTGCGGTATTTATTATAGGTGCAGAGATTGGAAAGTTGTTTGATGAAAGACGTTCAGATATTAAACCGTCGGAAAGAAAAAATTAATTCAGTCTTACTGTATACAACCATTAATAAATACTAATCATCAATAAATTTAACCAAGAATTTATTTGACTGAAAAGATTATTTATAATAACTTGCTTTTGTGAATGGATAAAATTACTTATGATACTCTGTCTAACCTCCGGTATGAAAAGCTTAAACTAATGATAAATTCGATTTTGTGTTGTAATTCATTCACAAATTTTTTCAGAATTTAGTAAGCATAAATCTCATTTAAATTTTCATAATCTCTTTTGACTAATTAACTAAATATCTGACCAACATTTCACGGAGGAAAAATGAATATCTGCAACTACAGTTTTCTTTTCTGAGACTTCATTCCACGAAAAAAATAATTTCAAGTTACAATAATATTTCAGGAGAGAAATATGATTAAAAAACTTTCAATAATGATGATGCTTGTTTTTCTTGTTGCATCATCAATATCATTTGCACAGTTAGTCGGTGGCAATACATATCCGATTAACGGCACAGACAATCCACCGGTTTCCTTTGCATCCATAACTTCAGCAGCTGCATATCTTGGAACAAATGGTGTAACAGGTACTGGTGATGTAGTTCTTGAACTGTCAACAGGTTATGCTGGTGAACCCGGGCCTGTTTCCATCGGTTTAATTACCGGAACAAGCTCAACTACAAGAGTTGTTTTCAGACCAGCTGCTTCTTACACAGCACTCACCGAAATCCCTGGTGGTGCATCACCGAATCAACACGCTGTAAGAATAACAGGAAGCTATATTGTGCTTGATGGACGAGCCGGAGGTACAGGAACATCCAGAGACTGGACAATAAGAACTACCGGTACTAACGGACAAATGGCAGTTCGTCTGGACAATACAAGTAATTCAATGACAGGTGTTGAATTAAGATATCTGATAATGGAAGGCGAAGCAGCAAATACTACAGGAGCTGTTTTTCAGATAACCGGCAGC
>CALHAB010000177.1 GCA_937934185.1 uncultured Ignavibacterium sp.
TGTCATTTCGAAGGAACGCAGTGACTGAGAAATCTTCAATAGAGCAAATGAAAATGATTAGAACAATTCATCAGTGATAGTAAAGATTCCTCCTCCGATAAATCGGAGTCGGAATGACAAAAGCAGCACTGTCATTTCGAAGGAACGCAGTGAATGAGAAATCATTTGAAAAGTATTAGAAGATGAAAGGAAAAATTTAATTGTACTAGAAAGGATTCCTCTCTTCGTTCGGAATGAGAAAAGCAGCACTGTCATTTCAAAGGAGCACAGTGACTGAGAAATCTTCAATAGAGCAAATGAAAATGATTAGAACAAATTCATCACTGATAGTAAAGATTCCTCCTCTGATAAATCGGAGTCGGAATGACAAAAGCAGCACTGTCATTTCGAAGGAACGCAGTGACTGAGAAATCTTTAATAGAGTAAAT
This sequence comes from uncultured Ignavibacterium sp., assembly GCA_937934185.1. Lineage (GTDB taxonomy): Bacteria > Bacteroidota > Ignavibacteria > Ignavibacteriales > Ignavibacteriaceae > Ignavibacterium. The sequence goes on from CALHAB010000177.1 coordinate 429, forward strand.
GAAAATGATTAGAACAATTCATCAGTGATAGTAAAGATTCCTCCTCCGATAAATCGGAGTTGGAATGAGAAAAGCAGCACTGTCATTTCGAAGGAACGCAGTGACTGAGAAATCTTTAATTTAAAATCATTTAGTTCTTTTAACAAAAAGTATTTCGTAATTTTCTGTTGTATGAAATCATTCTTTAGTAAAATAATTTTTTTAAGCATTGCACTTAGCCTCGTTGCACTTGCAGAAAAGCCACCTAGCAGTCGTGCTATTGGATTTTTTGTTGGAGTAGGAGTTGGTCCTCGCTTACCTATTGGTGATTTTGCATCAAATACAGATGTTGGATATGGATTTAATCTGGAATTCTCTTATACAGATAATGAATTTCTGCCGGTGTTTCTTTATACTACGATTGGATTTGAACAATTTCCCGGCTCACAAAATTTTTATCGTGAATCTGATTATTCTAATTTTCATACAAATGCTTTACCCGTTAACATTGGTGTCAGATATTACTTTCCACCGTTAGCAGAAAATATTGTTCTGTTTATGCCAATACTACAAGTTTCAGGTTCATATACTTATTATCAAAAACTTCACGAGTTTAAACCTGGTAGAGGCAAAACAAATTTTCTTGAGGAAACTTCCAAGCTTGGCTTTAGTGTTGGTGCTGGAGTTTCTATGTTTATGTTGGAGATACTCGCATCGTATAATTATTTCGAATCAAATCAATTTGTCGGATTTGATCTTCGGGTCCGACTGCCAATCTTTATTAGTTTTTAGGAGGTTAAATGAATTACAGCAATTTATTATTAGATATAAAAAATAATACTGCATTGGTCACAATCAATCGTCCTGATAAATTAAATGCCTTGAATCATCAAACGCTTACGGAATTGAAAAATATTTTTGAAGAATTAAAAAACAATGATGAAGTTTATTCAATCATTCTTACCGGAAGCGGTGAAAAAGCATTCGTCGCAGGAGCTGACATATCTGAATTGAATAAACTGAATATGCTTGAAGGGAGAAAGTTTGCTGAGTTTGGTCAAAGCATTTTTAACACAATTGAAAATTTTGAGAAGCCTGTTATCGCTGCTGTAAACGGGTTTGCACTTGGCGGCGGATGTGAACTTGCTCTTGCCTGCCACTTCAGGATTGCATCTGAGAATGCAAAGTTCGGACAACCGGAAGTAAATCTTGGAATAATTCCCGGTTATGGCGGAACTCAGCGTCTTGCAAGATTGGTTGGAAGCGGCAGAGCAATGGAAATGATTCTGACCGGCGATATGATTGATGCTAGTGAAGCTCTGCGAATCGGCTTAGTCAATAAAGTTTTTCCTGCTTCAGAACTTCAGTTAAAGGTTTTCGAGATCGCACAAAAAATTAATTCAAAAGGGCAGCAGGCAATCCGTCTTGCAATTCAGGCAGTGAAGGCAGCAGATAAAATGAATTTACAGGAAGGACTTGATTTTGAAGCTCTTCTTTTCGCTTTGTGCTGCGGAACCGAAGATTTTAAAGAAGGAACTTCAGCATTTCTTGAAAAAAGAAAACCTGCATTTAAGAACAAGTAAAAGTTGTAATGTTTAAGAATTTTGATCTTTCCAAATCAGCAAAATATCTTTTTGTTATTGCTATCACTCTGCTTATAGTTACTATCGTTATTGAAAATTACATCACTTCTGAAAAACCAGAGCTGAGAAAAAAAGAAATTACTTTGACTGAAGCTGATTCTCTTTTCAGACAAGCGTTGAGAAATTATGATATAAGCGATAAGTTTTTGGGTGTCAAGAAAAACAAAAAAAATTTAGCTGATTCCGTTTACTCCGTTAAAGTTTACAGTGATGTTCCAATCTCATTGCTTTTACTTGAATTGGAAAATTTATTTTCGCACACTACTGCTGAAATTATAAGTAATGAAGAAACAGTTGGAGGGAAAACTATTACAAAAATAATTATTGATAATAAACCTGTATTGGTCTCAGAATTTATTTCCGACAAAAATATCTCAAGAGAGAAGGGAAGAATTGGTTTTGTTGTTTATAATATTGATTATTCTGCTGATAACTCTGCAATTCTTAACACACCCGAGCAAATAATCTTTCTGTTGATACCTTCTGAAGATTCAAAAAAGTTTGTCACAAAAGTTCGTTCAGCCGGAAAAAGATATTCTCTTTTGCTGAATGATGAAATTAAAGATTTGAATTACAGGATGAACGAAAGCTATCCAATAAGAAGAAATAAAAAATCCATAGAAAATCTTTTTAAGAATTTTCCTTCAGCAGCCTTCATTGTTGTTGATGATAAGGCAGATTTATATGACTCAGCCATTAAAGAATTTCTTATCAAAGAACTCGATTGGCGAAAAGCTTTTTATGTTAAATTAAGCCGTTTTGATTCACTTGATAGTTATTCTTCAAATGCTGAGAGTGCTTTTGGAGAAATGATTAAAACTATGAATAAAAATGAATCGAGGATAATTTTAATTGATGCGAAAAACTTTAGCGACCTTCTTCCCTTAATTCCGGCTTACAGAAAAATAGGTTATAAGTTTGTTTCAGCAACTGAGTTGCTTAAATAGATTAAATGTCCCTGTTAAAAAATTTCAACTTAAATTTTTTTATTTCCCTTTTCATCTACTTCAACAAGTTCATATCCGTTTTTCAAAAATTCATCAGCAAATGAATCTTTATTTCCCACGAGAATTATTTTCATATCTGCCTGTGAAAGTTTTTCTGCTTCTGCATTCACTTCATCAATAGTAACGGCGTTTAAATTTTTCAGATAAGTGTTGAAATAGTTTAATGGAAGATTTTGTATCGCTAATGCAGAAAGATTAGTAGTTAGCTGACGATAAGTTTCAAAATTTAACGGAAACCTTCTTGTATGAGATGTCTTTGCGAAAGTTAATTCCTCTGTTGTAACACCATACTTTAGTTTATCAAGTTCGTTTGATATTTCTTTGATTGCAGCAAAAGTATTTTCAGTGCTGACTGAAGTGCTGATTAAAAAATGTCCTGAATCTTTATTGTAAGAAAACTGAGAATTTATTCCGTAAGTAAATCCATTTCGTTCGCGAAGATTTGAATTCAGTCTGCTGTTAAACTGTCCGCCAAATATTGTGTTTAATAATTGCTTCTGGAAAAAATCTTTTATATTCCTTTTACCTGAAACAAAACCAACTCTTATCTCAGTTTGAACGGATTCGGGTTTATTGTAAACAAAAATTTTTTTATCTGTGGGAGTTAACTTATCTGATAAAGTTAAATTTGAATCTGACTGAGTAAAATCCTTAAAGAATTTTCCAATCAGACTATAAAACTCTTCGGCAGTAAAGTTTCCTGCTGCAGCAATAAAAGATCTGTCAGCTTTGAAAGAATTTGCATAAAAATTTTTGATATCATTAAGTGTTATTTTTTCAACAGAATCATAATAACCACTTACAGGCAAACTATAATAATGTTCCTGATAAATTACCTTGTCAAAAATCTGATCAGCAATTCTTTCAGGATCATCTTTCAATTGAATAATATGCACAAGGAGTTTCTTCTTCTCTCTTTCGAATTCAGTTTCAGGGAAGTCTGGCTTTAAAATGACTAGTGACAAAAGTTCTAAAGATCTTTCTATATTTTCAGTTAATGATTGTAATGATAAAACTATAAAGTCGTTTTCAGCAGAGATTTTGAAATCGGTACCGAGTAAATCAAATTCATCACTGAGTTCAAGTGAAGATAATCCGCCTGCACCTTCATCAATCATAGCGGCTGTTAATCTTGCTAAACCCGGCAATGATAATGAATCAAACTTACTACCGGCTTCGATAACAAAATTTAAACGAATTAAAGGCAATTTGTCTTTCTGCAGATAAAATATTTTTAATCCGTTTGGAATTTCTTTAACAAAGATATCTTCGAGTTGAAATTTCAGTTCATTCTTGATTTCGGGTTTTGTACGCAGAGAATTCATTTAGATTCCTTTCGGAATAATATTTAATTCAAGATAATTTTTATTTAAGAGTTCATTGCAAATATCTTTTATATTTTCTTTCTCAACAGACATATATCGATTAATATCCCATTCAAATGAATTTGGTTCATTCAGATAAAAGTTGTAATGATTTAAATGATCAGCAATGTTGTCCAGATTTTGCATCGAAGCGATAAAATTTGATTTTATTCCGTTGCGGGTTTTTATTAATTCTTTATCGGAAACTCCATTTAAGCTGATGGAATAAAGCTCTTCGAAAATTTTCTTTTTCAATTCAGAAATTTCAACTCCGGGTTTTGCGGTTGAAATTATCATAAACATTCCACCGTACTTACCGGAAAACTGAAAAGCAGAAACATCCTGAGCAATCTGTTCATCAAAAACCAATCTTTTATTTAACCTGCTGTTTTTTGAACCGCTGAGTATGTCGCTTAGTATTTCAAATTCAGCATCTTTTGGTTCGTAACTTTTCACAGTCGGAAAAGCAAGATACAACCTTGGTAATTGAACATTATCCATATGTTCGATAAAAATGTTTTCGCTCAATTGAAAATCCACTGCAGCAGGTGGATCAGGAGTTTCATAAGAAGGAATTTCACCAAAATACTTTTCTATTAAATTTAATGCCTCAGTTTCATTTATATCACCTGCTACTACCAATGTTGCATTCGATGGTGAGTAAAATGATTTGAAAAAATTTTTCACATCTTCAAGAGTAAAACTTTCTATATCTTCTTTGAAACCGATAGTTGGCCAGCTGTAAGGATGATTTTCAGGGAAAAGATTTTTCACTATTATTTCCCAGGCAAGTCCGTATGGTTGATTGTCATATCTTTCAAGCCGTTCATTGATGACAACACTTTTCTGATTTTCAAGTTTTTCTTCATCGAGTGCATTTAGCAGAAATCCCATCCTGTCACTTTCAAGCCAAAGAGGAATTTCGATTGCGTTTGATGGAAGCTTCTCATAATAATTTGTACGATCAAAACTTGTAGAACCATTAAGAATTCCACCGGCTTCCTGAATGTATTTGAAGTGCATTTCTTTCGGTACATTTTCAGAACCCTGAAACATCATATGCTCAAACAAATGTGCAAGTCCTGTTTTACCTTTTCTTTCATTGGCAGAACCGACTTTATACCAGATGTTTACTGCAGCAATCGGGAGTGATGAATCCTTGTAGAATATTACCTCAAGTCCGTTTTTAAGTTTTATTTTTTTGTAAGTAAGATTAAATAAACTCAAGTTGATTATTCCTTATCTTTTAATATGAATGAAATGTTTTCAAGTTTGCCGTCAATGTTTTGCCTCGGAATGATATTCATAATTTTACAAAGCAGCGGATAAATATTAATATTTTCTATTGTTCCTGTCGTGTAGTTCTCTTTAAATGATGGTCCGATTGCGTAAAAAATTCCGTGCATATCCATAAATGAATTATCAAATCCGTGATTGCCTCCGTAATAGTCACTCATTCTGTCTTTATCTTTGGAAGTTCCAACAGACCATCCCGGATCGGCGAGCACGAACAGATCACCAATTAAATGATTATTGCTGAAATGAAAATGTTCCGGAATATCCTCTGGTTTGTAAACTCGATAATGACTTTCATTCTGTTTTAATTTATTGAAAACGGCATCAACCTCAATCTTATTTTTTATGAAGATATTCATCACAGCACCACGATTAAAAAATTTACAACTTCTGCAGGAGGCAAGCTCTTCAACATTCACATATCTCGCCCCGGAGATTTCTGTCATACCGTGGTCGGAAACTATAATTAAATTTACACTATCACGAAGTTTTATCTCATCAAGTCTATTGAACAAAACACCAATCAAAGAATCTAGTCTTGCAATTGCATTATTGACTTGCTGTGAATTTGGTCCATAACGATGTCCTTCACTATCGGTTAAATCATAATAAAGGGTAATGAATTTTGGTCGTTCATTATATGGAAGTTTTAACCAATTGATAACACCGTTTATTCTTTCCAGATAATTTCGTTCGTGTTCATATTTTTCATAATAAGTCGGACGACGATATTCAAGATTCATTTCGGAGCCAGGCCAGAAATAACTTGCAGTAATTATTCCTTGTCTTCGTGCAGTTTCCCAAATCATTTCGCCTTTGTACCAATACGCATCTCTGACTTCTGCTGTATCACGGAGCGAATATAATTTATCCGTAGCAGGATCATACATTGTATTTGCTATTACTCCGTGATTTTGAGGATACATTCCTGTGACAATTGAAATATGATTCGGAAAAGTGATCGTAGGAAAAGATGGTTTCAGTGAAAGAGCTTTAACTCCGTGCTGCTCAATGTAATCAAAATTAGGAGTTATTCCTCTGTTTGTGTAATCCCAACGGAATCCATCAAATGAAATAAGAATTGTGTAAGGAATATCCTGAGAATTTATGTTTCCGAAACTGATCAGAGCAAAAAGCAGAACAAGAATAATTCGCTTTAAAGATGTTTTCATAAAAATTCCTCAAAATTTAATACAATAAAATAGTTCTTAGAGATGAATTTATTCTGAAAACCTCATTAACAAATTGCTAAAAATCAGACAAATTCTTATAAAATTTTTCATTTTCTCACATCAGATTTGAGTCAAATCAAATTCGAATAATTTTTTCTTTAAAGTTTATAATAATTGATTTAGCTTTACACAGAAATTTTTATGCACTATTCGAATCTCAGGAAAATCTTGATCACATATCTTTTGCGTGAGGGCTTTTCAATTACAATTGACCATTATTAGATTAACAACCTAATCAGGTAGTGATGAATACATTAAAAATTAAACGGACTTTCGCAATTGAAATTTTTTTCTTAGTTCTTCTCTTCTTATTCCCACAGACCTTAAAAGCTCAATCTCTCTTACAATCAGGACCAATGGTTGGTTATTCAGCAATGCGTGAAGTTGGTTTGTGGGTTCAAACCAAAAGTGAAGCTGATGTAATGATTAAATACTGGGATATTAAAGAACCGCTGAAAACATTTTACACCAATTCTGTAAAGACTGAAAAGAATAAAGCATACACTGCAAAATTGATTGCCGATAATCTTGAACCGGGTCAGATTTATAATTATGAGGTTTATGTCAATAACAAAAAAGAACTGTTTAATTATGAATTAAAATTCCAGACACAAAAACTTTGGCAGTGGCGAGAAGATCCTCCGGAATTTAGTTTTGTAACAGGCAGTTGTTTTTATGTAAATGAAGAAAAATATGATCGACCGGGCAGGTCCTACGGAAGTGATTATCAGATAGTTGAAAGCATTTATAAATCCAAACCCGATTTTATGCTTTGGCTGGGAGATAATTATTATTTACGGGAGGCTGATTGGGATTCTTGGTCTGGCATTTTACACAGAATTACTCATACACGGTCATTACCTGAACTCCAACCTTTACTTGGTTCTGTTCATCACTATGCAATCTGGGATGATCACGATTTTGGACCAAATAATAGTGACAGAGGGTTCTGGAATAAGCACAAAACATTAGAAGCATTTAAACTTTTCTGGGTTAATCCCTCCTTTGGAATTGAAGAAGGTGATGGAATAACAACTTATTTTCAATGGGCAGATGTTGATTTCTTTCTGATGGATAACCGGTTTTTCAGAGCACCAAATTTTCTGAAAGAGGAAAAAAAACCGATGCTTGGTGAAAAACAAATCCAATGGCTGATTGATAATCTGGTTTCAAGTCAGGCACCCTTTAAAATAATTGCTATTGGTGGTCAGACCTTAAATCCTGTTACCGGAAGAGGAATAGAAACCTACGAATTATTCAAAGAAGAAAAAGAAAAACTATTTGAACTAATAGAAAGAAACAAAATTGAAGGTGTAATCTTTTTATCTGGTGACCGTCATCATTCAGAGATTTCAAAATTTGAAAGAGAGAATGCTTATCCGATTTATGATATTACTTCTTCCTCATTAACTGCAGGAGTTTCTCCGGGTAAAGAAGAAAAAAATCCCTACAGAATTGGAGAAAGTATCGACCAACACAATTTTGCTAAAATTACAGTCAGAGGACCGAGAAAAAACAGGGAGCTGGAATGCAATTTTTACGATGTAAACGGGGGTTTTATTTCAGGGATAAAAATCAAGGAAAACGATTTAAAGTATCAATTTGATAGAAAGTAATAAAATAATTTCAACAAAAAAAATCTTTTGCCAGTTAAGAAATTATTAATTTTTGTGAGGATTTTGTCAAATAAACCATTGATGGATAAGTTTAAATTCAGAATTAAAAAAAGTTTTTTTGCTGAAAAGTGTGTCAGAAAATTATCTTAAATAACTCTTTAACAAACTAATTAGGAGAAACCTATGAGAAAACTTCAACTGATTCTTTCGATTGTGTTTCTGGTAACCGCTGTTGGTTTCTTCCAGAATGCTTTCTCTCAGGTAGTTACTACTGCCAGTATGTATGGTACAGTAACGGATAACAAAGGAGAAGCATTACCTGGAGCCAACATTATTGCTTTACACGAACCTTCGGGAACACAATATGGAACATCAACCCGTGCTGATGGTAAATTCAATATCACCGGTATGCGTGTTGGCGGTCCTTATAAAGTAACAGTTTCATTTGTTGGCTACAACAGCCAATCAATCGAAAATCTATTCCTTGAATTGGGTCAAAATTTAAAAGTTGATTTCAAGCTTTCTGAATCAGCAATACAACTGGGCGATATTACTGTTGTTGCTGAAAGAGATGCAATTATCCGCTCTGACAGAACAGGAACATCAACAACAGTAAGAAGAGAGAGCATTGAAACACTTCCGACAATTTCAAGAAGGATTGAAGATTTAACCCGTCTTACACCACAGGTTGGTAGAAATTCTACTTTTGCTGGAATGGACAATAGATTCAACAACATAACTGTTGACGGTTCATACTTTAACAATTCTTTTGGTTTGGCAGGATTACCTGGTGACAGAACCGGTGTTGCTCCAATTTCTCTGGATGCTATCGAACAGATTCAGGTTAACATTTCGCCATTCGATGTTCGAAACGGAAACTTCGTTGGTGCAGGTGTTAATACTGTAACAAAATCCGGTACTAACGAATATTCAGCTTCGGTTTACTATAACTTCAGAAATAACACCTTTGTTGGTAAAAATGCCGGCGATGTTGAATTCAAATCAGGTACTTTTAAATTTGGCCAATATGGAATGAGATTAGGCGCTCCATTAGTTCAAAACAAATTATTCCTCTTTGTAAATTTTGAAGACGATAAGCTTACTCAACCTGGGACAACATATCGTGCAAATCTTGGTGGAGAGCCAGTTGGAGGAAATGTTACAAGAGTACTTGCCAGCGACCTTGATGCTTTAAGTAATTATCTGAAATCTAATTTTGGTTATGATCCGGGACCATATCAGGGTTACGATCACGAAACCCCATCTACAAGATTTTTGGCAAAACTTGATTATAACATTGATAATAAAAACAAAGTTAGCTTGCGTTATACTCATCTTGATTCATTTACTGATGTTCTACTTTCAAACTCAAGCTCTCTGGGTTTTGGAAACAGAAGGTCTAATCTGACAGGATTGAATTTCCAGAATTCAAATTACAAGATTCTTGAAAACATCCGCTCGATAGTTGGCGAGTGGAACTCTATACTTGCTGACAATATGTCGAACAATCTCATCTTGGGTTACACATACAACGATGAAAGTCGTGAGTCCCGAGGCGCATTTTTCCCAATGGTTGATATTTTAGAAGGTGGTTCTGTTTACACTACATTCGGATTTGAGCCATTTACTCCAAATAACGAATTGAGATATAAGAGCTTTCAATTGCAGAACAACCTCAGTGTTTATCTTGGAGAACATAACCTAACATTTGGTGTTAGTGCTGAAAGATATGAGTCAGAAAATATCTTTTTCCCAGGATCACAAAGTGTTTATGTCTATAATTCTTTAGCCGACTTTTATACTGATGCTAATGATTATTTAGTAAATCCAAACAGAACTGTTTCTCCGGTTACTTTAAGAAGATTTCAGGTTCGATGGTCAAATATTCCCGGACAGGAAAAACCAATACAACCTTTGAAAGTTTGGTACACCGGTGCTTATGCACAGGATCAATGGCAGGTTGTTGATAACCTAAATATTATCGCAGGTTTGAGAATAGATATACCATTCTTTGAGAATACAGGCTACCATAACCCTGAAGTTGATACAATGAATTTCAGAGATGAAAATGGTAATATTGTTAATTATAAAACTGATAAAATGCCTGATGCTAATATTCTCTTCTCGCCGAGAATCGGATTCAACTACGATGTATTTGGAAACAAAATGACTCAGTTAAGAGGTGGTACAGGTATCTTCACTGGTAAACCCGCTTATGTATGGATTTCAAACCAGATCGGAAACAATGGAATTCTTACAGGATTTGAAAGATTAGATAATACAACAAATCGTCCATTTAATCCAAATCCAAATCGTTACAAGCCTACTAATGTAACCGGAGCACCAGCTGCTACATATGAACTAGCATTAACTGATCCTAACTTTAAATTCCCGCAACTCTGGAGATCTAATCTCGGAATCGATCAGAAGTTGCCATTTTTAGATTTGGTAGCTACTGTTGAAGGGTTATATAGTAGAGATGTTAACGGAATCTATTATATCAATGCTAACCAGGCTGAACCAAATTCTGCATTAGTTGGAGCAGATACCAGACCCAGATGGACAAGTTCAAGTGCAAGAAAGATCTATCAAAAAGTTGACAATGCAATTGTGCTGAAAAATCAGAATGAAGGTTACTACTGGAGCATTTCCGCTGCATTAGAAAAACCATTCAGCGATAACTGGTACTTCAAAGCAGGTTATAATTATGGTGAAGCTAAAAATACAATTGATCCTGGTTCAATTGCATTCGGTTCATGGAATAATAACCAACACTCTGGAAATGCAAACAATCCGGGGTTAGGATTTTCTGCAAATTCACCGGGTCACAGAGTATTCGGAACTTTATCATATAAATTTGACTACTTCAATTTTGGCTCTACCACAATTACATTGTTTGGTGAAGCCTACACCCAAGGAAATGCAAGTTATACATATGCAGGTGACCTTAATGGTGATGGCGGAACAAGTAATGATTTGATTTACATCCCAAACGATGCTTCTGAAATGTATTTTGAACAATATACCGATGCTGGTACAACATTTACAGTTGCTGATCAACAGGCTGCCTGGAACGCATTTATTGAACAGGATGAATACCTAAGTAAAAACAGAGGTAAATATGCTGAAAGAGGTGCTGTATTTATGCCTATGGTATTCAGAGCTGATCTTAGCGTGATTCAGGAATTTTATGGTGAATTCATCGGCAAGAAAAATTCATTACAGGTTAGAGTTGATATTTTAAACTTCACCAATCTCTTAAATAAACAATGGGGTGTTGGTGATAATTTTGTTACTACTCAACCTCTTATTTTCAGAAGTATAGACACGGAAGGTAAGCCCGTTTACAGATTAAGAAGTGTTGGTGGTAAACTTATAGATAAAACTTTCGAGAAAAGTGCAAGTGTTTTCGATGTTTACAGAATACAACTTGGCGTAAGATACAATTTCAACTGATAGTATCTCACTTAAAAATTAAAAGCTGCTCAGAAATGAGCAGCTTTTTTATTTTAAAGTAGGGAACAGTCTTCTGACTGTTCCGAAAAATAAATGTAGGGAACAGTCTCCTGCCTGTTCCGAAAAATAAATGTAGAGAACAGCCTCCTGACTGTTCCGATAAAAAGGAGAAACACGGAATTGACAGGAGTCAATTCCTGACAAAACAATTGAACTGATATTTTAATGTATTAACTTCAGAATTCTATCTGTTCTTACAGATGCAAGCAATCTGAATAATTCTGAAAAGGGAATTTCACGATTCCAGGAGAATA
>CALHAB010000178.1 GCA_937934185.1 uncultured Ignavibacterium sp.
ACTCGACGGTGCAAATGTTGGTAATGCAGCACTTGGTGACACTCTTCAAATCAGAAATTCGATTTGGGCAGGTTTAAGAGCTAATAATGGAATAATTACCAATTATGGTCAATTAAACGCTTTACAGTGGTATGATACACCAGCTTTTGGAAACAGAAGATACGTTCAGCCATCAGAAGTTGGTTTAATCGATCCTTTTAATCTTTCAAATCCGAATCCTGTTCCAAATTCCGGTTCACCGGCGGCTACTGGGGCCTCATTCAGTAATCCAAGATTAGGAAGCTTCTTTACTCCAACAAGCTATGTAGGTGCATTTGATCCTTCTGGCAGCAGATGGGATTTACCTTGGGCAAATTATGATCCTCAAAATACAAGCTATATTCTCTCTGTTGATGAAAATCAGTTAAATGGAATTCCTACTGATTTTAGTCTAAGTCAGAATTATCCAAATCCTTTCAACCCATCAACAAAAATTGTTTACTCTGTTTCAAAACCTTCTAAAGTAAAATTATATGTTACCAATATTCTTGGTCAGGTTGTTGAAGAATTAGTAAATGATTTTAGAGAGACTGGCACATATGAAATCAACTATAACGCAGAAAACTTAACAACAGGTTTGTATGTTTATACACTCGAGGCAGGGAACACCAAAATCTCAAAGAAAATGACTTTGCTCAAATGATCTCTCCTCTCTCCTTCGACAAGGGGCGTTGCTTGCGGCAACGTCCTTTTTTATTTTAAAGCACAAATTTTTTAATATTATGAAAATTTTTACCTTCAGCTTGTTGTTTGCGATTACGATATTTTCATTTCAGATTTATTCACAGATAAATACAGGCTTTAAGAATTCATTTGAATCAATTAAAGGGGATTCAATCCTAAAACATCTTCGATATTTAGCAAGTGATGAACTTGAAGGACGAGGATTAGGCACTAAAGGAATCACACTGGCTGCAAATTATATCGCAAAAAAATTTAACGAATATAGATTGAAAAAAAATCCTGTTACTGATAATTATTTTCAGGAAATTCCTTTTGTCGGCAGTACAACATTAAATTCCTCAGAATTTAAAGTATTTAACGGCAATTTTGTATCACATCTTGAACATTCCAAAGATTACTTTCTTTACAAATCCGGGCAGCAAACATTTATACCTGTACCGACTGAACTTATTTTTGTTGGATATGGGATTGCTGCAACAGAATATGATTATAATGATTATCAATCAATTAATGTAACGGGAAAAATTGTTGTATTTCTGGACAATGAACCATTATCGGATGATCCTGAATTTTTCAAAGGAAAAGAATTTACACATTACAGTTTTGCTGCTGTAAAGATTCAGACTGCTTTGAGAAGAGGCGCTGCAGGAACAATTTTAATCCCTTTTGAAAGATACTCTGATTGGGCAAGCGTAAAAAAAGATTTTGAAAAGGAGGATATCAGACTTGCTTATGATTTAACAAGTAATCTTAATGTTATCATGAATCCGGAATCAGCAAAACTATTGTTTAACGATTCGGATTATTCTTTAGATGAAATATTCGAAATGCATCGGACTCACAGAATGAAATCATTTCCATTAAAATCCAAAATCAGCTTTAAAGGGTTCTTTAAAGAGAGGGCATTTTCAGATAAGAATGTGATAGGCATAATACCCGGAAGTGATAATAAACTTAAAGATTCTTATCTCATAATTTCTGCTCACTATGACCATTTAGGGATTGGAGTTCCGGTTGAAAATGATTCAATTTACAATGGAGCATTAGATAATGCAATTGGCGTTTCGGTTTTAATTGAGCTTGCAAGAGTTTTTTCTATATTAAATCCCACACCAAAAAGAACAATAGTATTCATTGCACTTACTGCGGAGGAGCAAGGATTGCTTGGTTCTATTTATTATACCGATAATCCGGTCTTCCCTTTGTACAAAACAATTGCAAATGTTAATATAGACGGAATAGCATTCTTCAGAGATTTTGAAAGTATAATTGGTGTTGGTTCGGAATTATCCTCTCTGGAAAAAGATTTAATTGAAACTGCAGAGCGGTATCAGCTTGAAGTTGAGAAAATACCAAAAGAATTTAAAGGTTTTTCCTCATTTACAAATAGTGATCAATATATCTTTGCATCCCGGGGAATACCTTCAATTCTTATTGCTGAAGGTTTAAAAAATAAAAGCAGATCAAGAGAGGAAGTGCTTCATTCTTTTTATGAATACTTTGAATATAGATATCATACTCCTTTTGATGATTTAAATCAGTTTATAGATGAAATTGCAGCAGAGCGCCACGCAAAAATTCTGTTTGATTTCTGCTATCATGTAGCAAACTCACAGCTCTCTCCTGAATGGAAACCAAATTCACCTTTCATTAAAGCAAGATTACGAAGTATAGCAGAAAAAAAATGATGATAAAAAATATTTTTATTTTATTAGTTTGTTCTTTTACTGTATTAAAATGTGCATTTAAACCTGAGGGTGAAAATGTAATAACCATTTCCGGCTCTGATACAATGTATGAATTGAACCAAAAACTTGCTAAAGAGTTTATGATAGATAATCCGGGTCTGTCAGTCTATGTTAAAGGCGGGGGAACAAGATTAGGAATAATTGATCTGATTAAAAACAGAACTGACATAAGTGCTTCTTCAAGAAATCTTAAACCTGAGGAATCAAAATTACTGGTTGAATATTATGGTTCACTTGCCACAGTATATCTTATAGCTAAAGATGGATTGAGTATTTATGTAAACCCAAACAACATTGTGAATGATTTAACGATTGAACAAATCAAAAAGATTTTTACCGGTAAAATCACAAACTGGAAAGAACTTGGCGGTGCGGATACTTTAATCGTACCTGTATTAAGAAATCCGAACTCAGGGACATATCTTTACTTCAAAGAACATGTTCTTGATGACGAAGAGTATACGGAAAATGGTTTAACTCTTCCAACTACTAAAGAGATTACAAAATATATATCTGAACATACTAATGCTGTTGGTTATGGCGGTGTCGGATATAAAGATGGAATCGTGCAGATTAGAGTGGAAGGGGTGTATCCGACTGAGGAAAA
>CALHAB010000179.1 GCA_937934185.1 uncultured Ignavibacterium sp.
GTGTAATCAAGTTCTTCTTTTGAACGAATGTAGTCAGTTGAAGGGAATATTTTTTTACTGATTAAACCAAAAAAATCTTCTACATCGATCAAGCCGGGAACTCTTGCAACTTTCCAACCAGTTGTGTCGCTGAAAACATGACTGATTTCTTTAAGATATGGAATCTTATCAGGCGAGAGATTTAATGCTTTTGCTCCCTCAATATATTCATCACAAGCTCTGCCGGGCAGAAAGCTCATTTGTCTGTTGTAAAGAAATTTCCAGTTGTTTTGCTCTTCTTCAGTATAATTTGGATAAACTATTTCATCGTGGATCGGAACAGGTGCAGTTAACTTCTGTGGAATACAACGAGGATCAATTCCTTCCTGAGCAGCTTTTTCATATGCAGATAAAATTTTTTCATCTTTTGAGTTGCTTCCCATTGCTCACTCCTTATAATTGTTAATGAGAAAATAATTATTGATTGAAATAATTGCAATTCATTAAGAGCAGAGATTTCTTTTTGTGTTTATTAGCGGCTGATCAAATAATGTTCACTTCAGGTTCGAGCTGAATCTGAAACTTTTCAAAAACCGTAGATTGAATCAACTGAGCAAATTCAAGTATCTCTTTTCCTGAAGCTTTGCCATAATTTACAATCACAAGAGGTTGATTAGGATAAGTGCCAATATTTCCTTTTTTATATCCTTTCAAACCTGATTTTTCAATTAACCACGCAGCCGGAATTTTAATTTTATTTTCCTGTCTGAATGAAGGGACATCAGGATATTTTTCTTTTATACTCTCAAATTTATTTTCATCAATAATAGGGTTTTTGAAAAAACTTCCCGCATTACCAATTTGATTTGGGTCGGGCAATTTTTCAGTTCTTATTTTTCTTATGATGTTGCTTACATCTTTTATCGTTGGTTTATCAATTCCGGATTTGGAAAGTTCGTTAGAAACATTTCCGTAATTCAAAACAGGGACAGGATTTTTTGACAAACGAAGTATCACAGAAGTAATGATAAATTTATCTCTAAGAGATTTTTTGAAAATAGAATCACGATAACCAAACTCACATTTTTCATTACTAATAGTTTTTATCTTTTTATCAGTTAAATCAATGTATTCCACTTCAAAAAGAGAATCTTTTAATTCCTGACCATAAGCACCAATGTTTTGAATTGGTGCTGCACCAACTGTACCGGGAATCATTGCAAGGTTTTCTATTCCGCCAAGATTTTTATCAACCGAATACTTCACCAGCTCATCCCAAACCACTCCTGCTTCAGCTTTGATGTAAACAAATCTGTCGTCTGATTTTAATTCACTCAATTGATTGAACGAGAGATGAAGAATAGTACCGTCAAAATCTTTTGTGAAAAGTATATTGCTTCCTCCGCCGAGGATTAAAAATTTTCCTGATGATAATTCTACAAAATCAATCAGGTTATCAAGCTCATCGACTTTTTCAACGACAATGAATTTATTAGATCTGACATCAATATGAAATGTGTTCAGCTCTGCTAAAGAATAATTTTCAAAAATTTTCATCTTGCAGTAAGTAGTTTTATTTTTGCGCGTAGTTTTTTTAATAAACAACAGAAAGTTAATCAAATTAAATGGAAGTTGATTTAACAAAGTCTGCGGTAATTCCTTATCGGGTTAACGATGGTAAGCTGGAAATTTTATTGGTAACATCTATCAGAAAGAAGAAGTGGATAGTTCCCAAGGGCTACATCGAATTTAATCTTACGCCATTTGAATCTGCAAAGAAAGAAGCTTATGAAGAAGCGGGTGTTGTCGGTTCAAATGAAACTGTAGAAGTAGGACAATTCATTAATGAAAAGAAAAGTTTAAAGGAACTAATTAAAGTCTATACAATGGAAGTTGATGAAATGCTTGATGATTATCCTGAAAAAAATCTCAGAAAAAGAAAATGGTTTAGTTATGAAGAAGCCGTTGAAAAAGTTCAGAATATTCAGATAAAAAATTTTCTTAAGAAATTGAAGGAAAGCATTAAGAATTAATCAGAATCAACATTCAAAATATCCTTCACAACTTCCGAAGACATTTCAAAATCATATCCTTTGGACTGTAAATACATAATCAGTTTCTGAAATAATTTTTTATTATCAGTTTCTTTTCTGACTAATTGCCTGTATTTCTTTTCTGCAAGTTCTCGTGCCGAGTTTTCTTCTTTTTCAGCACTGAAAGTTTCATTCAAAACTTCACTAATAATCTCTGATGCAATACCGCGTTTTATCATCTCGGATTTCAATCTCGTTCTGCTCCATTTTTTAGATTTCTGTTTTTCTGAAACAAAAGCCAGAGCAAATTCCCTGTCGTTGATAAATCCTTTCTGCTGTAATTCTTTTACACACTTTTTAATCAAAGTGTCATCAGAAAATTTCTGCCGGAGTTTTGTGTAAATTTCTTTAGCGGTATGTATTCTTCTCTGAAGCAGACGAAATGCTTTTTGTTTTATCAGATAAAAAGTTTCTTCAAGATTTAAAGCTGAAAAGCGGTCTGAGGAAATTTCATCGCCTTTCCTCAAACCGCTTTGATATAAAACATCTTTGTGTAAAACTAACTTTTCACCGTTATCAAAATATACTGTTGCTTTGTCATCATCTTTGCTTACAATTCTTTCAACAATCATTATTACTTAGAAGCTTTTTTAGATTTACTTTTCTCTTCGGTTTTCTCTTCTGACTTTTGTTCTGTTTCATAGCCAGCACGCTTGAATCCTATCTTAGCTTTAATTTCATCTTCAAGTCTTTTGTACATTTCAGGAATCTCGATCAGCTTCTGACGGAATTGTTCTCTTCCCTGAATTCTGTCTTCACCGTAAGTAAACCATGCACCGCTTTTCTTAATGATTCCGAGTTCTGTTCCGAGGTCAACAAGATCACCGGTTTTGGAAATTCCTTCGTTATAAAGAATATCAAATTCAACCTGTTTGAAAGGCGGAGCTACTTTGCTTTTTACAATTTTAACTTTTGTTCTGTTTCCAATTACATCTTCACCCTCTTTGATTGCGGCTATTCTTCTGATATCAATTCTTACTGAAGCATAAAACTTCAGAGCGTTTCCACCTGTTGTAGTTTCAGGGCTTCCGAACATTACTCCGATCTTACTTCTCAACTGATTTATAAAAATAACTGCAGTTTTCGATTTTGAAATTGCTGCAGTAAGTTTTCGCAATGCCTGAGACATCAATCTTGCCTGCACAGCCATTGTTGCATCACCCATTTCACCTTCTATTTCTGAACGGGGCACTAATGCGGCAACTGAGTCAATAACAATAACATCAAGTGCATTACTTCTTACAAGAGTGTCTGTGATTTCAAGTGCCTGTTCACCGTAATCAGGTTGAGAGATGAGAAGATTTGCAGTATCAACGCCGAGCTTTTTTGCATAGTTAACATCAAGAGCGTGTTCAGCATCAATGAATGCAGCAAGTCCACCCATTTTCTGAGCTTCTGCAATAACATGCAAACAAAGAGTAGTTTTACCGCTTGATTCAGGTCCGAATATTTCAGTTATTCTTCCTCTTGGAATTCCTCCAATACCAAGTGCGATATCGAGCGATAATGCTCCTGTTGGAATTGCTTCAATGTCATTGATGATGCCGTCACCAAGCTTCATTATAGCGCCTTTACCGTAAGTCTTTTCTATTCCGGCAATAGCATCTTCAATTATTTTCAGTTTTTGTTCGCGATCTGTGCTCATCATTCCTCCAATGGTCTAAGGTTATATTTTTTAATTTCCGTGTAAACTGAACCTGAAGGATTCAATTCACTTTTAATTAACGAAATTGAATTACTTTGAAAATCAAACGGTTCAAATTTAGAGTTTTTGAATTTGTTAATAAAGTTATCACCAGGGTTATTTTTAATTCGCATCAAAGTTAAGTGAGGTTTGAATTCCCTGCTCTCTTTTTCAATTCCAAATTTGTTAAAGTAATCATCCAACTTTTTAGCTATAAGTTTGAGTTCATCAGAAAATTTTAATCCTGCCCATAGAATTTTTGGTTCTTTGAACCGAAAGAAAAATCCAAATCCGGTTATCTGAAGCTTTTGAATTTTGTATTTCTCAAGAAACTTCAGATCATTTATAATTTCGGGAAGAAAACTATTATCAACATCGCCGACAAACTTAAGAGTAAGATGAATCTTTTCTTTCTTTTCCCAATTCAGATTTTTATCCGGATGAAGCTGACAAATAATATCAAACAATTTGTTTTTGGCTTCATCGGGAATATCTAATGCTACAAAGATTCTACTCTTCATCTGAAATGCCGAGTAATTGTCTTCTAAGCATTTCCAAAGCTGCCTGAGTTGCCCGTTGCTTGTTTAGTATTCTGTCTTCACCAAAGAGAAATTTTTTAGCAGTGCATACTTTCTCATCGCAGTAACCAATGTAAACCAATCCAACTGGTTTGTTTGTTGTTGCACCGGTGGGACCTAAAACTCCTGTTGTGGAAATTCCAATATCAGTTCCGCTTACAGCACGAACACCTTCAGCCATTTGCATTGCAACTTCTCTCGAAACTGCTCCGACTGATGCAAGAGTATCTTCATTGACTTTAAGTAATTCAACTTTTGATGCATTGCTGTAAGTAACAATTCCTCTTTCAAAATATTTACTGCTTCCGCTGACATTAGTAATCCGGCTGCAAATTTCTCCTCCGGTACAGGATTCAGCTATTGCAAGTGTTAATCCGCGATCTGATAGAATTCTTCCAATTACTTCTTCAAGAGTTTCATTACCCCTTGCATAAATAAATCTTCCGACTTTTGTACGAATTTTCTGTTCAATCTCATTCAGACGATTTAATGCAGCGGCTTCATCTTTTTCTTTAACTGTTATACGAAGTTTAACTCCATATTGACTTGGAAGAAAAGCCATCTGCGCTCCCTGAAGCAATTCATCAAGATTTCCAAGCCGCTCAAATAAAGTTGATTCAGGAATACCGGTTGTTTGTAAAATTAATTTCTTTATAACTGCTCCGTTGCCTTTTGTCATTTCGGAAAGTTTTGGAATTACAAAGTCCTCCATCATTCCTTTCATCTCATAAGGAACGCCGGGCATAACAACAAAGATTTTTCCTTTATGTTCAATCCACATTCCCGGAGCAGTACCTCTTGTATTACGGATTGGAGTGGCAATCTTGGGAACCAATGCCTGAGAAGCATTTAATTCAGTTACCTGTCTTCCGCGTCTAGCAAAAAATTCTGTTATGTCTTCAAGTACCTGTTTGTTCTGAACCAATTCAGTGTTGAAGTATTTAACTATTGCACTTCTTGTAATATCATCGTGAGTTGGACCAAGTCCGCCGGTGATTACGATCAGATCAGCCATTGATGAAGCTTTGGAGAGTTCCTGAAGAATGGCATCCATATTATCACCAACAACTGAAGATTCAATTACTTCGATGTTAATGTCGGAAAGTGCACTTCCGATATAAGCAACATTAGTGTTGATCGTTTGACCGATAAGTAGTTCGTCACCGATTGAAATTAAATATGCTTTCATTTTTATTAACTTATTTTGAAATAGTGATACAATATTTGCATAATTATAAAAGTATAGAATGCTGAGATAACATCATCAACCATAATTCCCCAGCCGCCGGGCAGACTTTCAGATTTTCTTGCCGGGAAAGGTTTGATGATGTCAAGTGCCCTCCAGATAAAAAAAGATATTATTACAAGCATTAATGATTTCGGTAAATTCAATAATGCAATCCAGGTTCCGACGACTTCATCAATTGTGCACTCAGCAGGATCTTTTCCATAAACATTTTCAAATTTATAAGAAACATAAACACCATAAAAAAAGAAAGCCAGAACCAATACCGAAAGAACAATTAGATTTTCTGTTCCGGGTATTATAAAATAAATTACTGATGCAGCCAGACTTCCGAAAGTACCAGATGCAAACGGAATATAACCTGTAAAAAATCCCGAGCCGAGAAATTTTTCAAACCAGTTTATTTGTTTCATTAAACATTTCTTTGATTAGTGATTTATTAAGAAGAAGATAAGTAATTCCCGAGTGAACAGTTATCACAGTTATAACAAGCATAACAAAGTAAATTAAATCTTTATTCAACAGAATATCAATAACACTTTGATATTGATTGTAAATATCAATTGAATTTTTTGCTACATAAAGAATCAAAAGATAATAAAGAAAAATCATCTGAAGCATCGTTTTCCATTTTGCATAATAAGTTGTTCTGAAAGTATAACCGCGGCTGTCAGCATAAACACGAAGCAATGTAACTGATAAATCACGAAAGATAATTAATATAACCATCCATAAAGGAAGCAATCCAACAATAACAAATCCAATGAATACAACCGAAGTGAGAATTTTATCAGCCAGCGGATCCCAGAATTTCCCCCATTCAGTAATGTAATTAAACTTTCGGGCAAGCCAGCCATCGTACCAGTCAGTTAAAGCTGCAACAATGTAGATAGCAAGTGATATCTGAATGAATAATGGATTATCAGAAAGAAAGAAGTAAAGAAATACCGGCGTTAGAATTATTCTTAGTATCGTAAGTTGATTTGGTAAAGTCATAACTAATCTTTGCTGTTCTCGCCAATAAGTCTGAGAAAAGTATATTCATATATTCCTGTGTTGTGTCCGTCTTTCCAGAAAATTGATATTGCATAATTACCAACCTGTTTAATCTGATCAATTGTAATCTGATTTTCTGAAAATACTGGTATGTATGATTTGCTTTGTTTTTCTCTTTCAGCAAGACAGGTAGCACAAGGACATAGTTTTCTTAATTTGAGTAATGATATAAGATGCTCTTTCCCATCATCCCAAAGTATCGACAAATTTTTTACATCCATTAGTTTTATTTTTTTGGGGTTCATTCACTTAATCTTTTGATCAATTATTGTGTAACAACTTTAAATTTTCTGACCGGTTAATTTCTCAAGTGCTTCAAGATATTTTTCACTGGTCTTCGTAATAATATCTTCAGGTAAATCAGGTGCGGGCGGCTGCCTGTTAAAGTTAATTGAAATCAGATAATTGCGAAGGAACTGTTTGTCAAAGCTTTCCTGAACTTTTCCTTTCTGATATTTATCTGCAGGCCAGAATCGGCTTGAATCCGGTGTAAGCAATTCATCAATCAAAATAATTTCACCATTGTGTTTACCAAATTCCATTTTTGTATCTGCGATAATAATTCCTTTTTTCAGAGCATACTCATAAGCTTTTTTATAGATAGCAATAGTTTTAGACTTCATAAATTCAATTACATCCGAACCAACCAATTTCTTTGCTTCTTCCTCAGAAATATTCTGATCGTGAGCACCGAGTTCTTCTTTAGTAGCGGGAGTAAAAATCGGTTCACTTAATTTTTCTGATTCAACCAAACCTTCAGGAAGTTTTATTCCGCAAATACTTCCCGTTGCTTTATAATCTGCCATTCCGCTTCCGGTTATGTAACCACGGACAACACTTTCAATAGGAATTACTTCTGTTTTCTTAACCAGCATTGATCTTCCGCGAAGATCTTCTGCGAAAGGTTTGCACTCGGATGGGAATTCATCTACATTGGTTGTGATGAGATGGTTTGGAATGATATCTTCAACAAACTTAAACCAGAATTCAGAAATCTTTGTAAGTATAATTCCTTTGTAAGGAATGCCCTGATTCATAATTACATCGAATGCAGAAATTCTGTCTGTTGAAACTATTAAAAGATAATCACCGACTTCGTAGAGGTCTCTGACTTTACCTCTCTTTAAAAATTTAAGACCGGAAAAGTTTGTTTGAAGTATTACTTTTGGTTGCATAAATATCCTTAATTAACCAAATCAAATATAGATATGAGTTGAAGAGATTGCAAAAATGCTGAAGTGATGATAATTACTTGAAGAGGTTTTTTAATTCTTTCTGCTGTTTTTTATAACGTATCAACCTGATAGCAATGATGAATGCAATTACAACAGCAATAAAAATGATTATGTATTCCGGGAAATTCATAGCGTATTGTTTACAATCACCATACCACAGACTTATAATAGAAATTAAAAATCAATAAGAAATGATTGATAAAATGATACACTTGGCCGAAGAGTGTTTCAAAAGAAGTGATAATTATAAAATGCTCAGAAAAAGTTAATCAGTATTCTTTATCCATTTGGGTGCTGAATTAATCTGCTGCCGAAGAATCAGATTCAATTGACCAGTATGATGCTGAAGATGTCTTAAATTATAAATCAATAATTCCAAATAAGTCATCTCAAGGCTACCGAATTTATAAATCTGACTTGCTTTTCCCTCGTCCAGATTTTTTATTGTATCCTTACATTTAGATCTGCAATGCTCAAGAAAAGATTTTAACTCGTGTTTCCCAAAAACTTTATTTGGCAAAATTCCATCATAATCAAGCTCAGTTAAACCAATTTCGTTAAAAGATAAATACTTATCTGGAGACTCTGTTAAATAGAAATCCACCCAGAATAATGAATGATAAACAATATACCAGAAATCGGAAAAATCATTTCTGTTTTGCCAAACATTTTCGGGACACATATCAATTGCATTTTCAAGCATTTTAATGGAAGCAAGAAATTGGGAGGAGACTGATTTTTTTAATTCTGACAGCATCGATTATACCCTTATGATAAAAATTATTTTCATTGAAGTCCAAATAAAGATAGACCAGACATATTATAAGCTCTAAATGAAACATCAATATCACAATACCAAAAACTAGCTAATACATTGGCCCCGATTCGATGTCAAGTCGAGGCAGGAAAAGGTGGTCAGGTTGATTGGGTGGT
>CALHAB010000180.1 GCA_937934185.1 uncultured Ignavibacterium sp.
TGATAAAGCTTCACCAAAAGCTACAGCTTTTGCCATTATTATGTGCATCAAAGGACCTCCTTGAATTCCGGGCATTACCATACTATCCAAAAGCTCGGAAATCATTTTTACTCTATCCCCTTTTGGAGTCTTGAGTCCCCAGGGATTTTCTTTATCTTTTCCCATCAAGATAATTCCACCGCGGGGACCTCTTAAAGTTTTGTGCGTTGTCGAAGTTACAATATCACAATATTCAAGAGGATTATTCAGTAAACCTTTTGCAATCAGACCCGCTGGATGAGCCATATCGCACATCAAAAATGCACCGATTGAATCTGCTATTTCCCTAAATTTTTTGTAATCCCAATCTCTTGAGTATGCGCTAGCACCAGTTATGATAAGTTTTGGTTTCTCTTTTTTTGCGAGATCAGAAATTTTATCATAATCAAGCAAACCTGTGTTTTCATTTAGCTCATATCCAATTGCCTGATAAAGTTTTCCCGAAAAATTTACAGGAGAACCGTGAGTCAAATGTCCTCCGTGGGCTAAACTTAATCCCATAAACTTATCGCCTGGCTTCAGAAAAGTCATCAGCACTGCCATATTAGCTTGTGATCCACTATGCGGCTGAACATTAACATATTCAGCACCAAATAATTTTTTAAGTCGTTCACGGGCTAAATCTTCAGCCATATCAACAAATTCACATCCACCATAATATCTTTTACCCGGATATCCTTCAGCATATTTATTTGTTAATACTGAGCCGGTGGCTTCTAAAACGGCAGGACTGACGAAATTTTCAGATGCGATTAGTTCCAGTTTGCTTGTTTGTCTGTCTATTTCCGAATGAAGAACCTGATAAATTTCAGGATCATTTTTAAGGTAAGATTCCATATTTATTCAGCAATTTTATTAAATATTGTTAATCAAAAATAGAGAAGGTTTCCTGAATTCTCAAGAAACCTTCTCTTATCAAAAAGCAAGTTGTGTTTTAAGGAACAGTAACTGACTTTCCAATCCAACCAACACAGGTGATTGGGATGGTATCACCAGATTTCAACTTTCTGAAGAAATAGTCCTCTTTTGTTGGAACTGCGCCAGCAAGTGCATTTATTCTTTCTCTTGCCATATCTAATGAAGGATCCATTGATAATGCTTTTCTATAGGTTTGCTGAGCAAGCAGGAAAACTACTTTTGCATCAAAATCACTGCACGAGCGAGCTGCCTGTTCGTATAAAAATCCTTCGTAATAAATCGGTAAAGCCCAACCGTTGCCTTTTTCACTTGCAAGCTGAAACTGAGTTCTTGCAGCTGCAGGTTTACCTTGATCTTTATAAACAATTCCGAGATTCAGGTAATGTTCTTTTTTGTCCGGTTCTAGTTGAATTAATTTTTTGAAAGCTGTTTCTGCTTTGCTCAACTGATCTGTTTTCTGATAAGCAGTTGCAAGCTGATTCCAGTAATTGATTGTCTCAGGAGATTTTTGAACAAGAAATTCCAATGGAATAATCGCTTCATTATAATCCTTTGCTCTTAATGCTGTTGAAGCATACTTCCAAGCTCTTGAAAGATCATCCTTATTTGCTTCCCAGTTTTTCTTTGTAATCTGAACTAATTCATCAATATTTTCAACTAATGATTCAAGAATCTCCACCCAAGCCGTATTATCAGGTTCTCTTTCAGACAGCATATTATAGAGGTCAATAGCTTTAAGTTTATAATCGTTATTTTCAGATGCCTGAGCTATATATAGCTGACCTAGTCTGTTATACCAATATGTTGATAAATCTTTATCCCATTCAAAAGCTTGTTCATACAGTTTAATAACTTCTTCGAAGTCCATATTTAGCCATGTTTCAGCAACAAAAGCCTTTCTGACCTGAAAATATGCTTTGTCTTCTGGTCTGTATTTAAGAGCAAGGTCGTAAAAATAAAGAATAGTGTCATTGATTGCCTTTATTTCATCCTGCGAGATGTTTGAAGAATCGTGTAAATACCAAAGACACTCTTCCATTTTATAGAATATCCACTTTGCAAATTTTACTGGAGCAATTTCTATGACTTTCCAGCCATAAGGAACGGCACTTGCATAATCTTTATTCTTGTGATATTCTGAAAAAAGACTATAATACTCAAGCACTTTTATTGAATCAGGTTGCTGAGCAAGAGCTTTACTAATTGCTCCACTGGCAAGTAAAATTGTTAGAGCGGCAATTAAAGCAAATCTTTTCACTTTCTTATTCCTTTAATTATTTAACTTACTATTTTTCATATGTTAAGAACCAGAGTTCTCCAAAACTGATTCCTAAATTTAACTTAATAAAATTTTCTTTCAACAAATTATTTTCCGTCGTTCCTCTCAATGAATATTGTAAAGCTAAATCTATTGAATTATCACTTCCTAACGGAAAAGTCAGACCGCTTGAAACACTAAACTGATCAATTCCAGTATTTCTAAAATAATATGGTGTTTTCTCATAACTTAAACCAAACCTCCAATTAACTCGTTCCCAAAATGTCATACCCAATTGCTGTGTTGGAATGAATTCAAATCCCGTGCTAAACTTAAAACCATCTCTAAGTTCATTGATTTTATTACCAGCAATTTTATAATCATTGAAATTCTGTGATGAATAATCAATTGTAACAAGATAATTTTTACCTATGATGAAACTTAGACCTAAGTTAATTCTCAGAGGTATTTCAATTTTTGTTCTGGATTGTGCAATTGTGTCCACCAAAATGGACGAAGTAGTTGTTAATATTGTATCGGTATCAAGTTTTGATATGTAGTTTATTGAACCACCCAATCTAACATCAGATAAAAATTCTGTTTTAAGAATTTCATTCAAATTTGAGGATATAAATCCTATTGTTGTTCCGAATCCTGTTGGTCTGTAAGATAAATTATATTCAGCTGTGTAGTTGTCTTCATTTTTAAATTTAAGAGTGGAGTAATAGTTAAGATTACCAAAATAATAATCCAGAGTAGCTCCGATAGAAAAATTAAAAGGTAACCGATAAGATGAACCAATAAATAATTTCGACAATCCACCTTTACCTTCATAATTGATCGAGTAATCAGAAATAAGTGTATCACTGCTCTGATAATTCTGAACCGCTTTATAGCTGATCCTCGAATAAGGAATCAAACCCGCGGCAATGCCAATTCCATATTCAGAACTTACAGGGAAGCCAAAAGTAAATCCTTCAATTTCAGTCTCTGCTGTGTAGTAACTACTACTGTTATTAGATATAGAAACACCATTGTAAGCAAGGCCGAATTCGATTCTGGTGCGATTAAAATCAGACCAGCTTGCCGGGTTTGTTGTTGAAATATGTGCCTTGTCCAAAAGTGAAACTCCCAATTGACCCATTCCCTGTTGTCTTGCTGAGAAAGAATATTTCAAATCTCCGATTCCATATCTTGTATATGGTGAACTGCTCTGAGCATAAGACAAAGATGTTAATAAAATAAAAATGAAAAAAATATTAAACTTCATATTACTTTCTCACTGTATAAACAATTTCGAGTTTGGGACGTTCTTCATAAACAGGATAAGTGCTTCCTTTAAGAACAAACTTTTCTACTCCAGCTAACTCATTACCTGCTTTGATTACTATTCCCTGATTGTCTTTTTGATTGAGCCAATATCTTACGAAAGCCGAAAAATTACCTTCATATCTATTACCATTTTTGAAAAGAGACTCCGAAGCTTTTTCATCTATTTTAAGTGAATCAGAATTCGTCACTAAATATGCAGTAAGTGAATTTGTATAACCGCTTCCGAATTTTGATTCAACAGAATCCAATTCAACTGAAAGCTTTGCATAATTTATAACAGCTTTATCAGGAATTTTACTTAAGTCAAAATACAGATATGAATTACTTACCACACCTGCCTGAACAATCATCTTTTCAGGAGAAACTGTGTTTTCACCAATGATAACATGAACATCTGATAAAACGAATGCTGTAATCGTATCCTGTCTTGTTGTTCCGGTTTTTTGAATAACAGCTTTAACTTTAGTATCGTTGGAAATTTCAGGATTGAAAGCAACAAAGCCCATTATTTTGTTTGTTGTTGGAGTTGGTGAAATAAGAATTCCATTATTCTTTGCAAATGAAGTGTCAACCTGACTTCTCATCCAATTCTTAACTGTATTCGGGTCAATATTAAAATAATATAATGAATCAGTTGCAGTACGATTTGAACTTAAATCATTTGGATCATAACTGAATTTAGTAGATAGGAATGAATCCGCAGTAAAAGAAGCTGACACCCATTCAGAATTTATTTTATGAACAGTATAATCGAAAGTTGCATTGGAATCACCATAAACATAATCAGGTGTAAGCTCAATTTTTGCAGACAGAATATTCAAACTGTCAGTTCTGATGAGTTGCTTCAGTGAATCCGAAAGATTAAAAGTAAATACAAACAAAGCGTGAGATATAAGATTATCAGCTTTGCCGATTAAAATTCTCGGAGCGCCGCCAAGTTTAATAACTTTCTTAAAAGAATAACTTGACTGAAAAGCAGAATCTTTTTGTGAATCAAAGGTTGTAACACCAATAAGATCAGGATTAAGCAAATCAGAACCTAAATCAGTAGGATCATCACTGCAGGAAGCAATTAAGAAGAACGCAAATACAAACACAATTAAAATCAGATTTTTTTTATACACCAATTTTTTCTCCGGAAATATCTTTAATAATAAAATTAGCAGCATCCATTAAATTTTCGGCAACAAAGCTGGGAAATTTATTTTGCTTTTGCAACACATTAATACTTTCCAATCCATAACCAGTCTTTACTAGTATCGATTTACAGCCAGCATTTAAAGCACATTCGATATCAGAAACATTATCGCCGATCAGATAACTGTTCTTTAGGTCAATATTAAATTTTTTTGAAGCATCAATCAGCATTTTGGGAGAAGGTTTTCTGCACTGAGTTTCTTCATCTGAATTGAATTCAGGATGAGTTGTGCAGTAATAAAATTCATCAATGCTTACATTGAAATTTGAAAGCAGATCGTTGATTCGCCTGTTCACACTCATAACATCATCTTCGGTAATCAATCCACGGGCAACACCAGATTGGTTTGAGACAACTATTAACAAAAAATTCAGTTGGTTTTTCAGAATTTGAAGAGCTTCACCCACAGTTGGAAGCAAAACAACCTGGTTCGGATCACCAAGATATCCAGGATCATCATTCAATGTACCATCACGATCAAGAAAAACAGCTCTGTTCAATTTCAAATTTTATTCTTCGGCAAGAATTGTTTTATAAAGCTCAATATAACTTTTAGCTGATTTATCCCAGCTGAAATCTTCTTTCATTCCGGCTTTCTGAATTTTCTGCCAGAGTTTTTGATCTCCAAAAATTTTCAGGGCTCTTTTAATTTCTGCTAACATATCGTTTGCATCATATTTCTTAAACATAAATCCTGTTCCTTCTTCAGTCTTTTCATCGAATCTTTTAACTGTATCAGCCAATCCACCGGTTTCTCTAACAATAGGAACTGTTCCATAAACCTGACTGTACATCTGATTCAAACCACAGGGTTCATACTTTGAAGGCATCAGGAACATATCAGAACCAGCTTCAATAAGATGAGCTAATTCATCACTAAATCCAAGATAAGATGCAAACTTTTTAGGATATTTCATCGCCATCTTATCGAAGAAAGAATGATATTTATAATCACCGGTACCAAGCAGAATAAATTGTAAGTTCAACTTCATTAATTCAGGGAAAGCTTTTTGAATAAGGTCAATTCCCTTTGCATCGTATAAACGACTAATAACAGAAAGGACAGGAACTTTTTCGTCAAATGGTAATCCGAATCTTTCAAGCAGATGTTTTTTATTTTCAATCTTCTTTTCAAGATTCTTTATTGAATATCTGACAGGAATAAGCTTGTCATTTTCAGGATGCCAGATATTTGTATCTATTCCATTTACTATTCCGAACAATTTATCCTTACGTTTTGCAAGTATATCTTTTAATCCTTCACCATATTCTTCTTTTGTGCTGATTTCTTTTGCATAAGTTTCACTCACAGTATTAATTACATCAGAAAACAGTAATCCTGATTTCATAAAGTTAATTTTGCCTTTATGGAGAATTCCTTTTTTTTCTGAATTAAGATCTTCAGGCAAGCCGGTTTTGTTGAATACTGATGCCGGGAATATTCCCTGATAGGCAAGGTTGTGAATGGTAAAAAGAGTTTTTAGTTTATCGAAACCAGGAGTGTCTTTAAAGACTGTTTTAATGTAAGCAGGAGTCAAACCACATTGCCAGTCATTTAAATGAATTACATCGGGATACCAGCCAAGTCTTATAATTAATTCTACTACGGCGCGATTAAGAATTATGAACCTTTCATCATTATCAGGATAATCTTTTCCGGTAATTGGATCAATATAAAGACTGTTTCGACTTCCGAAATATTCCTGATTTTCCAGAAAGTAAATCTGAACTCTTGTTCTTATTCCAGGTAAGAAACAGGATTTTAAAGAAAAAATAACCTCTTTCTCACCAAGTTTTACAGTAATGTCTTTTAATCTTACAATGTCGTGAATCTTAAACTTTCTTTCATCAACTGCACCGTATTTTGGCAAGATAATTCTGACTTCGTGACCAAGTTCTGTTAGTTTTTTGGGCAAAGCAGATGAAACATCCGCCAATCCACCAGTCTTTACGAAAGGAACTACTTCTGAGGAGACAAATAAAATTCTGAGTCTTCTTGATGCCATAATAAAAATTCTTTAAAATTGTTACGCAAATTTACACAAAGATGCTTTCTTTCTCAAAAAATTTGCTAATCAGATGTTTTGCCCAAATAAAATGTTTTTTGAGGTTAAAATGATAAAGCTTTATATGATTTATTTTTTTTTCTCAGCAGTATTTGTCTTTTTATTTACTTTTTGCAGTGCTCAGCCAACTGTCAGATATGAGGAAAAAAGTAAAAAAACTGATTCGACAACAGAGACCGAAATCAAAAAAGAATCCATTAAGTTCGATGAGAAATTTGATATCACACCTTTCAGGACTGAAATTAATCTCCCCGAAAAGAAAATTGATATCAGTAAATCCTCGGATGAAATATGGTATCAATATGATGTTAAAGAAGAGGCTTTTTCAAAAACCAAAAAGATTAAAGGTACAATGAATGGATTCAGAGTTCAGGTGATTGCTACGGATGATTTGGATGAGGCAAATAAAATTCAGGATGAATTGAAAGCGATTAAAGGAAGTAATGAAATTTATTCTGTTTTTGAACCTCCGTTTTATAAAATTCTTATTGGAGATTTCCGAACTTCAGATGAAGCAAATTCTTTGAGATTTAAGTTGAATCAACTCGGTTACTCTGATTCAAAGGTTGTAAAAAGCACTATCAATTTATTTGAGAAGTGAATGAAAATTCTTACCAACGCCGAACAAATTGTTACCTGCAACACGAACGGAAAAAACTTTAAATCAGGCAAAGAACTATCTGAACTTGAAGTGCTGACTTCTCACTCAATAGTAATTGAAAATGATTTGATAAAAGATATTCTTCCCACACAAAGTCTTAAAAATTTTTCAAAGTATGAGATCGTTGACTTAAGAAATAAAATTATTTTGCCCGGATTGGTTGAGTGTCATACTCACACTGCTTTTGCCGGGTCAAGAGCTGATGAATTTAAAATGAAATTAGATGGAATTCATTACGAAGAAATTGCTGCTAAAGGTGGCGGAATACTTAAGACAGTAAATGCAGTAAGAGAAATTTCTTTAACAGAATTTGTTGAATTAATTAAACCGAGAATCGAAGATTTCATCTCTCAGGGTATAACTACATTAGAAATTAAAAGCGGATACGGACTTGATTTTGAAAACGAGATTAAAATTCTCCACGCAATCAAAATTCTGGATGAAATTTATCCTATTGATATTGTACCAACATTTCTTGGTGCTCATACATATCCAAAAGAGTTCAGAGATAATCATGAAGAATATATAAATGAATTAGTGAACAAAATGATTCCTCACATAGCAAAAAATAATCTTGCAGAATTTTGTGATGCATTTTGTGAGACTTCAGCTTTCAGCGCTGACGAAGTTGATTTGATTTTCTCTGCAGCAGCTCAGCACGGATTAAAATTAAAACTTCACACGGAACAATTTAATAGTATCGGTGGACTTGATGTTGCATTAAAGCATAAAGCAATTAGTGTTGATCATCTCGAGGTATTGAAGCCTGAAGATATTTCAAAATTAGCTTCATCTGATATTGTTTGTGATTTACTTCCGGGTGTCTCTTTCTTTCTCAATCATCATTTCGCACCGGCAAGAGAACTTATTGATTCTGGTGCAGTTGTTGCACTTTCAACTGACTATAATCCGGGTTCATCACATATTTTGGATTTGCATCTGATAATGCAGATTGCCGCTCTGAAGATGCAAATGAGAATTGAAGAAATAATTAATGCGGTAACAATAAATGCAGCAAAATCTTTGACACGAAATGATTCTGTTGGCTCAATTGAAATTGGAAAGAAGGCAGATTTTTCTGTTTTCAATACAAATGAATATTCAGATATAATTTATAGTGTTGGAAGAAATCTCAACTGTATGACAATTAAAAACGGCGAAGTTATTTACTCGAGAGTATAATCTCCTTTTTCAATTTTAAACAGCAAATCTGTTAAGGTCCATCTTGGTCTAAGATTTAATTCTTCGGGATAAACATAAAACCTCTCTGAGAATCTGAAAGGTGCAAACCAACCATAGTCATATTTACCATCATTATTTTTATCCTCAAAAGCCCAAAGTCTGTATGTACCGGACTCAATTCTTTCAAAAGAAAAATTTGAATTTGCATCAACTCTCTGAAAATATTTTTTTTCAGGATTTACTGTGCTTTCCAAAACTAAAATTAAACTACTGTCCTGAATATTAATTTTACCGCTAACTCCTGTAAATTCCAGACCGCTTAAAGTTGAAAATCTAAGTTGATAAAGTGAGTCAGTTTTATTTCCGTTTGCATCTTCAAATGAATTCAGATTTATATTCAAAATAAAATTGTAATCAGTTTTAAGTTTTACCAGCGGCTTAACTAGTAAAGTCGCATCATCCGGAAATGATAAACTGATGGGAATTTTATTCCCTAATGAATCAGTCAAATGAACTGAATTATTTATCTTTTCTTTATTGAAAGCATCATCAAAATAAATTATGATTTCAGGACTAAGGAAATCAATTTTTGAAAATGGCTGCGGACTAGTTTTCACAATTTTGATTGCTGTGGTGTCAATTCTGTCCGAGATAATTAATGAAACTTTATCAGATTCATTCACATTTCCTTCGAGGTCACTAAAATTTTCTGCAACAAGAAACAATTGATCTGAAGTATTCAGTTTTTCTTCAGGCACAAGAACAATCTCTTCTTTCTTGTTTGTACTTTTGTATGCGTAAAGAATATTTGAAATCAGAGCATATGTAGTATCAACAACTCTGAAATTATCAGCTTTAACTGATGAAGAATCGATCTCTTCAGAAAATTTTGCTATGATATGCCGCTCATCAGTCATCAATGCTTCCATCAGTCTTGGTTTAACAGTATCGGCTTTGAACAGAAAGAAATTTAATCCTTTGAATATTGAATCAGTTTCTGAAAGAAATACATCCTGATAAGGAATACCAATCATATCCTGATCTGCCTGAAAGATATAATCCTTAAATTGATCCTTAACAGCAAATATTCTGTATCCGGCTGATGCTAATCCGTTTAGCTGGAAATTTCCATCTTTCCCAACCTGTGATATGTATAGCGGTTTTGAGAGAAGATAATTTGTTGTATCATCTTTGTTGATATAACCGAATATTAAAGTTCCATCAGCATCTTTACTGAATACTTTCCCTGAAATTGTTCTTCTGTCAATTTCATTTCCTGTAGAAAATGTAAGGTTGTATGAAGAAGCCATTCTGTTTCTGTTATTCAGATCAACTACATCTGTTCCGATATTAACTACATAAGTAAGATTTGGTTTAAAGCCATTTGGAAATTTCACAGTAGCAGTCCGACCTGTCCAACTGACCTGCATTTCACCCTCAATTGCCGGAGAGATAAAAATTGCTTCTCTGAAACTTCTTTTATCAACATATTCTGAGAAAGTAAATTCAAGAAAATTTTCTTTGTAATTAACTGTTCCTTCTTTTGGATAAGTTTCAATTATTTCAGGAGGAATTGTGTCAACTTCACCACCACCTGGAGGTAATTGATTTGCACATCCTATCAATATTAACGATAAAACTACTGATGATAAAATTATTTTTGCTGACTTAACCATTTACGATATTCTCTTACATTTCTCAAATGCTCTGAATAATTCTTTGCAAATTTATGTCTTCCCTTCCCATCTGCAACAAAGAAATAATAATCGTGTTTTTCAGGATAAAGTGCTGCCAAAATTGCATTTGCTCCGGGATTGTTGATTGGTGCCGGCGGAAGTCCAAAATAACGATAAGTATTATAAGGAGAATCAATTGTTAAATCTTTATAAGTCAATCTTTTCCATCCGTTCTTCATAAGGTACTGAACGGTTGGATCCGCCTGCAGCTTCATTCCTTTTTTCAATCTGTTATGATATACACCTGAAATTCTCGGCATCTCATCAACTTCGTTTGTTTCTCCTTTTATAATAGAAGCAAGAGTAAGAATCTGATGCTGTGATAATTTTAGACTATCAGCTCTTTGCTGAAGTGTATCTGTCCAGAATTCTTTTAATGCATTGTAAAAAATACTCAGCACTTCCTCAGGATCAGAGCGTTCATAAATCTGATAAGATTTGGAAAACAAATATCCTTCGAGTGATGGAACATTTAATCCAAGTGAGTTGATAAATTCTTTATCGTGTGCCTTTTCATAAAATGAAGTTGAATCCATACGAAGATCTCTTCTTACTTTGCCTGCCAGCCATTTAATCGTCTGACCGTCATTAACCCTGATTGAACGAAGATAATCTGCAGGTCCGTAGATCAATAGATCAAGTAAGTCGAGATAACTCAATCCATTTCCGATAACAAATCGTGCAGCTTTAATTTTAGTCTCTGCACCATAGAGAAATGCTGCTATTCTGAACACAGTTTTGTTCGGAACAATGCCAAGTGAGTTTAATCTATCGGTTACTGATTGGAATGATTCACCACTTTTAATTTCGAAAATAAGTGGTTCATCAAGTTTATAGTTATTCGGTGAATAAAGCAGGTAGTAACCAGAGAGAATTAACACAATAAAAACTAAGAAGACAAAAAGCCACTGATTTCTTGTTAATATTTTGGAATTATTTTTTGCCATTAAAGAATTTATTTTCTTCCGAGAATTTTTCTTTGCAGTGATCTTGATTCGTCAATTATTCTTTCAAAAACATTTCTTACATAATGAAGTTTATTACCTTCGAGTTGTTCAGAGATACGATTGAAAATTTCCTCTTCCCTTTTAGCATCAAATGTAGAAGAGCCAAGATATCGTTTTATTTCGGCAACGGCTTCAATCAATTCTACTCTGGCTGAAAGATTTTTTTTCAATTCATCATCAATTTCATCAATCAGTTGACGATACTCAGCTAACTTTGCTTTTAACTGTTCTTCTGATATTGAATCAAAATTTATTTTTGATTTTTCTTCCTGCAACTTTATCATTCACTATTATTATAAAGAAAGGAAGGAATTCTCATCCAAAGAAGGATAAGGTTTGTAATCCAGGTTATGAGTAATTCCGTTTTCATATAGTGTTTTAGATCTGAAAGCAATCATCGCAGCATTATCACCACAAAATTCAAGTGAAGGTATTACCAGTTTCAAACTGTACTTGTCTGCAAGTTTTTCAGCATTCACTTTTAACAATGAGTTAGCTGCAACACCGCCGACAATTGAAACAGACTTAACTTCAAAATTTTCAATTGCCTTTTTTAATTTTTGAATTAAAGCTTTCACTACCGCTGATTGAAACGATGCAGCAATATCAAAAATATGTTGATCATCAAGATTTTGAATTCCACCTTGCTGTTGAACATATCTGAGTACTGCGGTTTTCAAACCACTAAAAGAAAAATTATAAGGTTCTTTTAATTCTGCAACCGGAAAATTTATTCTTTCAGGATTACCGAGTTCGGCTGCTTTTTGAATTTTGGGTCCGCCCGGATAACCAAGTCCGATCAGTTTTGAAACTTTATCAAACGCTTCTCCTGCAGCATCATCTACAGTAGAGCCAAGTTTATAAATTTCGTTAAAACTTTTTACAAGAAGCAGAAGTGTATGCCCACCGGAAACAACCAGACAGATGAAAGGAAATTCAGGTTTATCTTTCATCAGAAATCCTGAAAAAATATGACCTTCAATATGATTAACTGCAACGAATTTTTTGTTCAGACTCAGCGAGAGTCCTTTTGCATAAGTTAGACCAACAAGTAAAGCTCCAATTAACCCCGGACCAGCAGTTGCTGAAATTAAATCAACATCCTCAAGTTTAACTGAAGATTTTTCCAAAGCAGATTTAACAAGTGGATTTACAATCTGAAGATGTGCTCTGCTTGAAAGCTCCGGAACAACTCCGCCGTAATTTTTATGAAAATGTTGGGAGGAGATTAAGTTAGCAGTCAGCAGATCATTTTTAATTACAGCAACAGAAGTTTCATCACACGAAGTTTCAATTCCCAATACAATCATCGCTTACCAAAAGTTAAAAAGCTTTTTACAATGTGTCCGGCAATACTTGGATTTTCTTTTAATCTTCTGACTGAATATGCATACCAGTCTTTTCCAAACGGAACATAAACACGGATTTTATATCCATCATTATTTATTTTATCACGAAGGTCTTCTCTAACTCCAAGCAGCATCTGAAACTCAAATTTATCTTTTGGAATATTCATTTCACGAATCATTTTGTAAGCTTCATCAATAAGATATTTATCGTGAGTTGCAATTCCAACATAATTTCCATCCATAAACATTTGTTTGAGAATCTTCAGATAATTTTCTCTTATTGCCTGACGATCTTTAATTGCTATAGAAGCAGGTTCAACATAAATTCCCTTACATAATCTGTAATTTGTACCAAGCTTATTAAGTACTACAACATCATCAAATGATCTTTTGAGATATGCCTGTATTACAACACCAACATTTTTATACTGTTGATAAATTCTTTTATATAAATTAATTGTTATATCAGTGGTAGAAGAATCTTCCATATCAATGCGGACAAAATTATTTATTTCGTGGGCGCGTTTCACAAGATCAAGTATTTGCTGATATGCAAATTCTTCGTCAATCAGTAAGCCCATTTGTGTTGGTTTGATAGAAAGATTTGCCATCAGTTTATGTTTTTCAATAGCATCGAGAACTTCCATAGCTTTGTTTTTTGCATCAATTGACTCTTCTTTGTTTTTAACAGCTTCACCAAGCACATCCATAGTTGCATAAATGCCTTTTGCATTCAATTGTTTAACTACATTTATTCCATCTTCTAAAGATTCACCGGCGATATATTTTCTTGAAAAGAAACCCACGATATTTTTGGGCATCATCTGAACGATGCTGACGATGAGTTGATTGAGGATATTCACAGCAAACTCCTGAAAAATTATGCTTCAAATTTAAGTGAAATGTTGTTCCCGATAAAAATTTTCACAATTCTATGTGACGAATGAATTAATTTTTGATTGATAATATGGTAAGTAACAAGTGGAACTTGGCTTTTAGTTCATCAACAGAGCCATTATTCAGGAAAATAAAGTCCGCTCTTTTTCTCTTTTCTTCATCAGGAATCTGATTCATTTCCCTTTTCAGAAAATCTTCTTCTGTCATTCCCTGCGATAATTTTCTTCTTAATCTTATTTCACGATCAGCCGTAATCAAAACAACAAAATCAAAAAGTTCTTCCAAATCTGCTTCATAAATCAAAGCAGACTCAATGAAAATTATATTATGATTCTTAAAAAATTCTTTTTTCTTATTTTCAATTTGCTGGATTACCAGAGGATGAAGAATTCTTTCAAGTTCGCGGAGTTTTACCGGATTACTAAAAACTATTTCAGCCAGGTATTTTTTATTTGGTTTATCATTAAGGAATGACTCCTTACCAAATTTTTTGATTACCTGCTTTCTTACATCAGGATTATTATCAAGAATTTCTTTTGAAATATCATCTGCTCTGAGTACAGGGAAACCAGATTGTTCTGCTATTCTCGTAAACTCAGATTTACCCGAGCCGATGCTGCCTGTTATTCCGACTGAGATTTTTTTTGTCATAAAGAAAAAGCTGCCCGAAATTTCAGGCAGCTTCACATTAGTAAATTATTTTGCGATTGCGATTTTTCTAACTTCACGAATAACTGTAACTTTAATTTGTCCGGGATATTCCATTTCCTCTTCAATCTTGTGAGCAATTTCTCTTGCTAATCTGTCAGCAACAAGATCATCAACTTTATCATTTTCAACCACAACACGAATTTCTCTTCCCGCCTGAATTGCATAAGTCTTGGCAACACCTTCAAACGAACGGGCAAGTGTTTCCAGGTTTTCTAATCTTTTTACATAACTTTCGAGCGGCTCTCTTCTTGCACCGGGACGAGCGCCACTGATTGCATCAGCAGACTGAACTAATGCTGCGATAGGATGTTCCATCTCAATATCTTCGTGGTGAGAACCAACAGCATTAACAACAATCGGATGCTCTTTATACTTCTTTGTAAGATCATATCCGATAAGAGCGTGCGGACCTTCAATACTTTTATCTACAGTCTTTCCCACATCGTGCAGCAAGCCGGCTCTTTTTGCAAGCACAGGATCAAGGCCTAATTCAGCAGCCATAATTCCTGTTAGATAAGCAACTTCAATACTGTGCTGAAGAAGATTTTGTCCATAGCTCGAACGATATTTCATTTTACCAATATGTTTTACAAGCTCAGGATGCATATTATGCAATCCCAGTTGAAGCAGAGTATTTTCTCCTTCACGCAAAATTTCTTCTTCAAGTTCCTGAGTTGTTTTCTGCACAACTTCCTCAATTCTGGCAGGATGGATTCTTCCGTCAGCAATTAATCTTTCGAGAGAAACTCTTGCAATTTCTCTTCTGAACTGATCGAATGAGGAAAGTATAACTGCCTCAGGTGTATCATCAACTATTACATCAACACCAGTAACTGCTTCAAAGGCACGAATGTTTCTTCCTTCCTTGCCAATAATTCTTCCTTTCATTTCATCATTTTGAATCTGAACAACTGAAACAGTTGATTCAATGGAATGATCGGCAGCAGTTCTTTGTATTGCCTGAACTATAATTTTCTGAGCTTCTTTTTTAGCATCGGCTTTTGCCTTATCATAAATTTCTTTAATAATCTGTGAAGCATCAGCTCTTGCTTCATCAATCATATTATTGATGAGAATTTTTTTCGCCTCTTCAGAAGTGAGACCTGAAATTTTTTCAAGTCTTTCGTTTTGTTCAGCTTCGAGTTTTTTAATTTCTTCAGCGCGTTTATCCAGAGAAAGTTTTAAGTCAGAAAGATCTTTTTCAAGTTTTCTTACTTCTCTTTCTTTCTGAATAATAAGGTCATATCTTTTTTCGCTGTTTTCTTCGCGGGCGATGAGCTGCTTTTCAAGGTTAGCTAACTTCTGTTTTTTCTGGTTGACTTCATTATCAAATTCAACCTTTTTCTTGTACCATTCATCTTTTACTTCAAGAAGTTTTTCCCTTTTAAGATTGTTAGCTTCTTTCTGAGCATCCTGAATAATTTGTTCGGCTCTTGCTTCGGCAGATGCAATAGATTTTTTTCCGATTCTGGAATTAAACCACCAGCCGAGATAAAAGAACAAGGCAAGCAGAACTGCTATCATGGGAATCAGTATAATCAGGTCCATATTTCCTCCGACATCATAAGTTAAAAAATTAAGTCCGCACCAGCCGACGGATAAATAGGGAAAACCCTAATTACCACGGTGGGTATGTGCTCGAACGCTTTTTACTTCCACTGCTGCATCCCAAAAGGGATACAATTTCCGAACGAGTCGGAACGAGGCCTGTAATACACGCCGAAGTCCACATTCCCAATTAGTCTTACTGTTAGTTTTCCATTTATGTAAGCGGCGGTGCGGAAAACCTTATGATGGATCGGACATTTCGGTTTGTTTAACAAGAAGCTTTATTCTTTTTACCTTATCAGATGCCTGAATAAGGAATTCTCTGTTTTTATTTTTCTCAAGAAATAAATCGTATGCTATGTTCAAACAAGCAATTATTGCAATAGTTTGAGCCGGCTGATCCGGCAGCTCTTCTTTAGTCTCTTCCATTACTTTGTTCACATAGATTGCCAGTTCCTTTGCAATCTCTTCATTTTCTACCAGCAGAGAATATTCTTTATCGAAGATTTTTATTTTCAGCTTCTTTTTTTCGTTCATTAAATGTCCTTACCATCAAACACAATTTTTACTAAGAACTTAAATGATATTCTATTCTTGTTATTAAATTTTGAATTTTTTGTTTTAAAACTTCTTTTTCTCTCGGATTAAGAGTACCAAAATATTCATTCTCAGATTTTATCTGAGAATTTTCAAGTTGATGTTCCAATTCATTAATTCGCTTTAGTAGTACCGCATTTTCCTGTTTTACTTTTGCCAATTGAATTTCAAGTTCCTGCTCCCGCTGTGTTGAAACATTTAGCTTTTCAACTATTGCGGCAATTTCAGATTCAATTAAAGTTAAATCCTGAATCAGAGCATCATATTTGGTAAAATCGAACAATTATCAACCTCTTAACTTTGCGTTAAATTCTTTTAAAATCTCACTTATAAGATAATTAAAATCTTTTTCAACTTCATCTTCTGTCAAAGTCCTTGATTCGTCATAGTACTCAAGTGTAAATGCCATACTTTTTTTATCTCTTCCCAAACTTTCACTTTCAAATATGTCAAAGAGTTCTACACTTTTCAAAAGCTTTGATGCTTTCTTGAGAATAAAATTTTTAACATCAAGATATTGAACATACTTATCAAAGATAAATGCAAAGTCTCTGATAACTTTCGGATACTTTGGCGGCTCAAAATATTTTTTGGCTTCAGGAGTAATTTGTTTGAGTGCAGTAAGATTGAACTCAAATACAAATACATCCTGATTTATGTCAAACTTATTAAGAACTTCTTTTTTAACTTTACCTCCAATACCAACAACCACATTATTAAAGTTTTTGGTCCAGTGATAATTATATAATTCATTCTCACTCGAATAATATAAATCGGTTAGCTGATTGTCAAGCGAAATTTTCTGAATAAAGGCATTAACAAAACCTTTGAGCGAATAGAAGTCGAAGTATTTTTCCTGATCAAGCCAGGATTTTTCTTCTTCTTTACCTGAAAGAATAAGAATTAGATTTTGTTTTTCGGAAATATCTTCAAAAGTGTTTATTGAAGAATCAGATTTTTTATTAAATACATTTCCAATCTCAAACAACATCATATTTCTTACGCCAAAGTTCAGATTTCTTTTAACAGAATTAAGTCCGCCGGCTAATAATGATGTTCTGAGACAGCTCATCTCAACACTTTGCGGATTGGCTAACGATATCGGATTGCCTGTAAGTTTTGCTTCCCATTCAGATTCAAGAGGATTATTTATCATCTCATAAAATCCTAAGGATGAAATGATATTTCTTACTTCATCTTCAAATTTCTGCTGATCAATTTTCCGTTCGAGAGTTATACTGATTTTGGGAACAACAGGAATATTATCATATCCATTAACGCGGGCTATTTCTTCAATCAGATCAATTTCTCTTTCCAAATCATGACGAAATGTTGGAACAGAAGCAAGCAATGAATTTTCATCCAGGTCTTTAAGTGCAATTCCAAGTCGTGAAAGTATCTGATGAATTTTTCCATTTGATATTTCATAACCAAGAATTTTAGTAACTCGCTGATATCTTAATATTATTTCTTTTCTTTCAATAATCTTAGGATAAACATCAATAATCCCTTCAGCGACTTCACCACCTGAAATTTCTGCAATAAGCTGAGCAGCTCTTTCAGCAGCGTATTTAGTAATTGAAGGATCTGTTCCTCTTTCAAAACGATATGAGGAATCAGTACTAAGCTGTAGAGCTTTTGCTGTTCTTCGGATGCTTGAAGGATTGAAGTAAGCACTTTCTATCAGAATATTTTTTGTTGAAGGATTTATCTCACTGTTTTCACCACCCATAACTCCAGCAACTGCGACTTCCCTTTTAGCATCACAGATCATCAAAGTTCCTTTGGGAAGTTTTCTTAACTTCGAGTCGAGAGTTACAAATTCTTTTTCTTCATTTGTGCTTTTAACTATTATCTTTTTACCTTCAAGCAAATCCAGATCAAAAGCGTGTAACGGCTGGCCAATTTCGTGCAGAATAAAATTTGTAACATCCACAACATTGTTAATTGGTCTCAAGCCAATTTTTGTTAGTTTGTTTTGAAGCCATTCAGGTGAATCTTTTACTTCAACATTAAGAACAATTTTAGCAGAATACCGGGGACAATTTACCGAATCAATAATTTCAACTGAAGCTATTTCATCAGCTTTGTGTTTTGATTCTTTAAGATTTATTTCCGGGATGCGAAGATCACGATTGAATATAGCTGACAAATCTCTTGCAACACCAATATGCGACAAAGCATCCGGACGATTAGGCGTAACTGCTATTTCAAAAATTACATCATTGAGATTTAATGCCTCAGTGATTGGCCTGCCGGCCGGAAGATTTTCATTCAGTACCATAATGCCTGAGTGGTCATCACTTAAAAGAAGTTCATCTTCAGCACAAATCATTCCGTTTGATTCTACTCCGCGAATCTTAGCTTTTTTGATCTGAAAATTTCCATTGGGAATTATTGTTCCAATAGGTGCAAAAACAACTTTTTGTCCGGCTGCTACATTCGGAGCACCACAAATTACCTGAAGATTTTCTTTTCCATCAAATACTTCACAAACACTAAGTTTATCGGCGTTAGGATGTTTGGAAACTGACTTAACTTCAGCAACAATAAAATTTTTATAAAGCTCATTTTCATCTGTAACATCTTCAACTTCAAGTCCGGACATAGTTAGTTTATCAACAATTTCATTTGTTGATAAATCGCTTAAATCAATGTATTCTTTTAACCAATTAAGTGAAATTTTCATATTATTAAAACTGTTTTAAGAATCTTAAATCGTTTTCAAAGAAAAGTCTGATGTCATTGATTCCATACTTGAGTAAAGCAATTCTTTCGATACCCATTCCGAAAGCATAACCAACATATTTTTCTGAATCATAGTTAACATACTTGAAAACATTGGGATCAACCATTCCACAGCCAAGAATTTCAAGCCAGCCGGAATTTTTGCAAATGCGGCAGCCTTTACCGTTGCATATAAAACAAGTAATATCCATCTCAGCACTTGGCTCGGTAAACGGAAAAAAGCTTGGTCTGAATCTATACTTAAGTGAACTTCCATAAAATTGTTTTGCGAAAGAAACTAGTGTTCCTTTCAGTTCAGCGAAAGTAACATCTGTATCAACATATAAACCCTCAACCTGCTGGAATGTGCAGTAACTTCTTGCGTTAATTGCTTCATTGCGATAAACTCTTCCCGGCATAATTGCACGAACCGGCGGCTGCATTGATTCCATTACACGGATTTGTACTGGTGAAGTGTGAGTGCGTAAAAGAAATTTCTGATTGATGAAAAATGTATCCTGCATATCACGTGCAGGATGATCTGCCGGAAAATTTAATGCTTCGAAATTGTAATAATCAGATTCAAGTT
Source organism: uncultured Ignavibacterium sp. (assembly GCA_937934185.1). Lineage (GTDB taxonomy): Bacteria > Bacteroidota > Ignavibacteria > Ignavibacteriales > Ignavibacteriaceae > Ignavibacterium. Next base: position 19,816 of record CALHAB010000180.1, read on the forward strand.
CAGGACCTTCGAAAACCGAAAATCCCATTGACTTAAAAATTTGTTTTATCTCCTCCAGAGTTTGAGTTAAGATATGTTTGCTTCCGAGTTTTACTGTTTTGCCCGGCAGAGTAAGATCAATAAATTCTTTTGAAGAAGTTTCCGATTTTTCGAGAAGTTCTTTTTTAGAGTTGAATTTTTCTGTAACGGAATTACGAAGCTCATTAAGTTTTTTACCAAGTAGAGGTTTTTCTTCTTTTGATGCTTCTTTAAGTTTATCAAAAAGTAAAGTTACAGAACCGTTTCGTGCAAGATATTTTATTCTGATCTCTTCAAGTTTTTTCAGAGAATCAGCATCCTGAATATCTTTTTCAAATTCCTTTTGAATTTGGTTAATAATTTCATCCAGCATATAACATCGTTGTTTAAAGTAATGCCCTCAGAGAAACAATAATTAATAGAAAATTTCTCTGAGGGTTAAAATTAGTTCTGAGTAAACTTAACTAATTCAGTAAAAGCATTTGGATTTTCCAGAGCGAGTGATGCAAGAACTTTACGATTGATTTCAACACCTTTTTTATTAAGTGCATCAATTAATCTCGAGTAAGTAGTTCCGTTCATTCTTGCAGCAGCGTTAATTCTGGTAATCCAGAGTTGTCTGAATGATCTCTTTTTAAGTTTACGGTCACGGTAGGCGTGAAGTAATCCTTTTTCAACAGAATTTTTAGCAATAGTATAGACATTACCTCTCGCACCCCAGTAACCTTTAGCAAGCGAAAGAATTTTCTTTCTGCGTCTGTGCGAAGCGACTTTATTTTTAGATCTTGGCATAGTTATATCCTCTTGTTCTTTATTGAACCATTATTTTAACTCTCTTTTCATCTGCTTTAGACACGAGAGTTGGTTTTCTTAAGTTTCTTTTTCTTTTCCTTGATTTGGAAGTAAGAATGTGGCTTTTATAAGCTTTCTTTCTTTTAAATCTTCCTGATGCTGTTTTCTTGAATGTCTTTGCAGCACCTCTGTTACTTTTCATTTTTGGCATAACTTAACCTTGTTGTTTTTGTTTCTTACCTTTTTTCGATTGCGGAACTAAAATAGCCGACAAATTCCGTCCTTCCATTTTAGGTTCGGATTCAACTTTTGCTATGTCGGATAATCTTTCTATAAATCTTTTAATCAATTCCTCGCCTTGTTCAGTATAAGCCATTTCCCTGCCTTTGAAGAACACGGAGACTTTAACCTTGTTACCTTCTTCAATAAAATTTATTGCGTGTCTTACCTTAAAATCAAAATCGTGTGTATCAGTATTTGGATGCAAACGAATTTCTTTAAGTACAGACACTACCTGATTTTTCTTCTGAAGCTTTTCTTTCTTTTGCTGTTCGTATTTGAATTTGCCATAATCTATGATTTTGCAAACAGGTGGATCTGCCTGTGGAGCAATTTCAACCAGATCAAGTTTGCGCTCTTCGGCCAATTTTATGGCGTCACGAACAGTAAATATACCCCTTTGAGTTCCATCGAAATCAATAACTCTCACTCTTGGAGCTTTGATTTCTTCGTTTACACGAACTGATTTTTTATCTGAGATAAATTACCTCTCTAAATGTTTTAAGATTTATTTTTAATTTCGGCTGCAATTTTATCAATAAATTCTGATATTCCCAAAGAACCTTTATCACCTTCTTTATGCTGACGAACAGAAACAGTTCTGCTTTCTTTCTCCTTTTCACCAACAATCACCATATATTTTACTTTCTTCGTCTCCCAATCTCTGATTTTATATCCGATTTTTTCATTTCGGTCATCAAGTTCTGCCCGAATATTATTTTGTTTCAAATGCTCATAAACTTCTGTAGCATAATCTAAATAGTTTTGTGAAATCGGAAGAACAGCTACCTGAACAGGTGCTAACCATAATGGAAATTCACCTGCGTAATGTTCGATGAGAACACCAATGAACCTTTCCAGAGAACCAAAAGGTGCACGATGAATTACTACAGGGCGATGCTTCTGTCCGTCACTTCCGATGTATTCAAGATTAAATCTTTCGGGCATAACATAATCAATTTGTACAGTTCCCAACTGCCACTTCCTGCCTAAAGCATCTTTAACCATAAAATCAATCTTCGGTCCGTAAAATGCTGCTTCACCTTCTTCAATTATGTAATTTAATCCCATCATATCAGCAGCTTCTTTGATTTCCTGCTGAGCTTTATCCCAAAGACTTAAATCACCGCCATATTTTTCAACATTGTCATCGCGGAATGAAAGCTGTGTAGTAAACTCTTTGAAGCCCATCTGATTGAAAACAACCTGAATAAGTTCAATTACATTACAGACTTCATCTTTAAGCTGATCCTGTCTTACAAAAATATGTGAATCATCTACAGAAAAACATCTAACCCGAGTCAGACCATTTAACTCACCCGACTGCTCGTAACGATAAACAGTTCCAAATTCAGCGTAGCGAATAGGAAGATCGCGATAGCTCCTGGGTTTGGAAGCATAAATCTGAAAATGATGCGGACAGTTCATTGGTTTAAGAAGATATTCTTCATTTCCCTCTTCAAATTTTATTGGAGGAAACTGACTGTCCTTATAATAAGGATAGTGACCGCTGGTCTTATATAAATTAATGTTTCCAATATGAGGAGTTATAACCGGCAGATATCCTCGTTTTCTTTGCTCTTCTTTCAGAAAGTTTTCGAGAGTTTCTCTCAGAATAGTTCCTTTCGGGAGCCAGATTGGCAAACCAGCACCAACAGTATTTGTTATGAGAAAGATTTCCAGCTCTTTGCCGAGTTTTCGATGATCTCTTCGCTTTGCTTCTTCAAGTTTTTGAAGATATTCATCGAGCATTTTCTTTTTGGGAAATGAAATGCCATAAATTCTCTGAAGTTGCTTATTCTTTTCATCTCCACGCCAATAAGATCCTGAAACACTTAGAAGTTTTACATATTTAATTTTGCCTGTAGAAGGTAGGTGAGGACCTGTGCATAAATCTGTAAAATCACCTTCGTTATAGATGCTTATAACTTCATTTTTATCATCAAGCTCACTCAGTATTTCCAATTTATACTGATCACCTTTTTTTGAAAAAAACTCAATGGCTTTTTCTTTTGGTAATTCAACTCTTTCGAAAGGATGATTTTCGCCTGCAATGGTTATCATTTTCTCTTCTATTTTCTTCAGGTCATCCTCACTTAACTGAGTGTTAATGTCAAAGTCATAATAAAATCCATTTTCTATTGCCGGACCAACACCAAACTTTGCTTCAGGATGAAGTGATTGAATTGCGTGTGCCATCAGATGTGAAGATGAATGCCAGTAAACTTCTTTTCCTTCTTCATCATCAAAAGTAAGAATCTGAATTTCAGCATCTTCATTAATGGGTACATTAAGTTCTCTGACTCTTCCATTGATTTTAATAGCAAGTGCTTCTTCGGCAAGTCTTTTTGAAATTGATTCAGCAACCTGATAACCTGTTATACCTTTATCAAATTCTTTTACCGAACCATCAGGAAATTTTATTTTAATTTTTTCCATAGAGATAAATAATTCATAAAAATTTTCCCGCTTATGCGGGATAAAAAGTTAACTTTATATTAAAAATTTTATAAAACTGAATAATCGCTTAAATACTCCAACACTCAAAAACTAATTTATCAATCATCAAATCATTTATAATCCAGTGGGCTCTAAAGGATTCTCCAAAGGATGCTTTGCAGAACCTTTGACCTCCCCGACTTGTCGGGGCGCTCTAACCAACTGAGCTAAGAGCCCTGAACAATTAACAATTTATAATTAAAAATGTACAATTAAACTTTTAATTGTACATTTAAGTACCGAGGGCCGGACTCGAACCGGCACGGCTCAAAAGAGCCACAGGATTTTAAGTCCTGTGCGTCTACCACTTCCGCCACCCCGGCAAAAGTACATTTAATTTTGGCGGACAAATATACTTAAAGTGTTATTTTCTAACAAGAAATTGATTATTCTGTTATTGCAGAATTTTTTATCATCTTTAAATAATCACTAATAATAATTTTAACAAGATTAATTTGTCAGTTAAACAAATGGGTTTTGAGATGAGGCAAATACTCTTCTTTATATTTTTCCATATAGCTTTTACGCTTGGATATCCTTCATTTTGTCAGATCCCCGAAGGATTTGTTGAAATAAGAGAAGTAATACCAGATATTGTACTTGACCTAAGATATTATACAAATCATAATTTCCTCGGAAGAAAGGTTGATGGATATAATTCTTATAAATGTTATGTAACTAAAGCTGCTGCTGATTCATTAGCGAAGGTTCAGGAAGAATTAAGAAGTTTTGGATTGTCATTAAAAATTTATGATGCATATCGTCCACAAAGAGCAGTAGATGATTTTGTCAGATGGGCAAAAGATCTATCAGATACCCTTACCAAAAAGGAATTTTATCCAACAGTTGATAAAAGCAGATTATTTGTTGACGGTTATATTGCCGAAAAATCAGGACACAGCAGAGGAAGCACTGTTGATTTAACAATTGTTCCCTTCCCTGTTCCTGAGCAGGAAGAATTTGATATAAATAATCAATGCGAATGCTTTAAGTCTGTTGATGAAAGATTTAAAGATAATTCTTTAGATATGGGAACTGGTTTCGATTGTTTTCATCCACTCTCACACACTCTGAATGATGAAATTTCTCCTCAACAAAAAGCAAACAGAATGTTGCTATTCATATTGATGAAGAAGTATGGCTTTAAAAATCTTCCCGAAGAGTGGTGGCATTATTCATTAATTAACGAACCTTTTCCTGATACTTATTTTGATTTCGTTATAGAATAAATTATTTGTTAATTCAATAATAATCTTATTATTAAAAAATATTTTCTCAGTGTTTGGAACAGTTTAGTGATTTACAGCAACATCGATTTACCTTAGTTGGATAATGTTTCAAACAATTTAATTTATTAAAATTTTATCCTGTGGCACTTTCTTTGTCAAAATGAGGCAATTGAAATTGGATTTAATAATATTGTGAAATATAATTTGTCATTTCGATTTCCATTTATCGGAGAGGAAATCTTTAATTATGATAAGATTTCTCATTTGCTACTCTCATTCGAAATGGCACAATAAAATAATTCAGAAGTTTTTTATAAAATCCTATCAAAAAAAATTGGTGATACAATGGGCATAACTCATATCGAACACATTGGCATAGCAGTAAAAAATCTTCACGAAGCAATAAAATTTTATGAAGAAGTCTTCGGTCTGAAATGCTATGCTGTTGAAGAAGTTGCTGATCAGAAAGTCAAGACAGCATTTTTTATGGTCGGTCAGACTAAAATAGAATTACTTGAATCAACATCGCCTGAAGGACCAATTGGAAGATTCATTGAAAACAAAGGAGAAGGAATTCATCATATTGCATTTGCTGTATCTGGTCTTGATGAAAAACTACAAGAAGTAAAATCAAAAGGTGTTAGACTTGTTGATGAACAACCACGTAAAGGAGCTGAAGGATTGAATATTGCTTTCCTTCATCCTAAATCCACATTTGGTGTATTAACTGAATTTTGTGAAAAACCTGAATAATAAATTATTAAGAGAATAAAATGGCTGCACAGGATAAAATAAAAGAGTTACTTGAACTGAGAGAAAAAGCAAGAATGGGCGGAGGTCCTAAAAGAATTGAAGCACAGCATAAGAAAGGAAAACTAACCGCCAGAGAAAGAATTGAATTATTGCTTGACGAAGGAAGCTTTGAAGAATTTGATATGTTCGTTTCACATCGTTGCATTGATTTCGGTCTTGCAGAAGAAACTTACTTATCTGACGGAGTTGTTACGGGCTACGGAACAATTGACGGAAGATTAGTTTATGTCTTCTCTCAGGACTTTACAGTTTTCGGTGGTTCACTTTCAGAAATGTATGCGCAAAAAATCTGCAAGATAATGGATAAGGCAATGAAAGTCGGAGCACCAATCATCGGAATAAATGACAGCGGCGGTGCAAGAATTCAGGAAGGTGTAAAAAGTCTTGGAGGTTACGCAGAAATTTTTCAAAGAAATATTTTAGCATCCGGAGTTGTTCCTCAGATATCTGCAATATTCGGTCCTTGTGCTGGTGGTGCAGTTTACTCTCCTGCTCTTACTGATTTCATAATTATGTCCAAGAATACAAGCTATATGTTCGTAACTGGACCTAAGGTAGTTAAAACAGTCACCGGCGAAACTGTTACTGAAGATGAACTTGGCGGTGCGATGGTTCATGGTGCTAAATCTGGTGTAACACATTTTGTTGCTGAAGATGAACAGGAAGGAATTGCTTTGATAAGAAAATTACTTAGTTATATGCCCCAGAATAATCTTGAAGATCCACCAATAGCTCCGTGTGATGATCCAATTGACAGACTTGAAGATTCTTTAAACGAAATAATTCCTGAAAATCCAAGTAAACCATACGATGTAAAAGATATTATTCACGCCGTTGTTGATTATAATGAGTTTGTGGAAGTTCAACGACATTATGCACCAAATATTGTAATTGGCTTTGCAAGATTTAACGGAATGCCTGTCGGAATTGTTGCCAACCAACCGAACTATTTGGCTGGGGTGCTGGACATTAATTCATCCCGAAAAGCTGCGCGCTTCGTAAGATTCTGTGATGCTTTCAATATTCCAATTGTGACATTTGTTGATGTACCCGGATTTTTACCAGGCACTGCTCAGGAATACGGTGGAATAATTATTCACGGCGCAAAACTTCTTTATGCTTATGGTGAAGCAACTGTTCCAAAAGTAACTGTCATACTCAGAAAAGCTTACGGTGGTGCTTATGATGTAATGAGTTCAAAACATCTGAGAGGTGATATCAATTATGCCTGGCCTGGTGCTGAAATTGCAGTAATGGGACCTAAAGGTGCAATTGAAATTCTTTACAGCAAAGAATACAAAGATATTCAGGACCTTGAAGAGAGAATGAAATTCCTGCAACAGAAAGAAGAAGAGTACAAAAGAAAATTTGCTACACCTTATGTAGCTGCAAAGTACGGGTATCTCGATGATGTAATTGAACCAAGAAATACAAGATTCAGAATTATAAGAGCATTGGAATCACTGAGGACTAAAAAGGATACAAATCCACCCAAAAAACATTCTAATCTTCCATTATAACCAGGAGAATGAAGAATGTTGTTAAATGAAATATTACAATTAACTCAGACAGTTACTGATACTTCGATTGTTAAAGTTCACAGAAACTCAGAATTATTTATGAAGATTGATCCTTATGGTGTTGGAATGACGGTAATTGGTTATGTAATAGTATTTATTGCTTTACTCCTTCTTTACATCGTGTTCTACAATCTTACAAAACTAATTACCGGGAATATCAAGCGAACACTTAAAAAAGAAGGTCAGGAAGTTGATGATAAAAAATCATTTGAAATCAGCGGCGAGGTAAATGCTGCAATTGCTGCTGCGTTATATCTTTACTACAATGAACTACATGATCAGGAAAATACAGTGCTTACAATTAATCGTGTTTCACGAGCATACTCTCCGTGGAGTTCAAAAATTTATAGTTTAAGACAATATCCAAGATAAAAGGATTAAAAAATGAAAAGTTTTAAATTTACTATTCAAGGCAACAAATACGATGTAAATATTCTTAATGTTGAAGAGAATATTGCTGAGATTGAAGTTAACGGAACAATCTATAAAGTTGAAGTTGATAAAAAAATAACGCAAAGCAAAACTCCAAAACTAGTCAGAACTGTTGCAGTACCATCCACTGAAACTACTCCTTCGCAGCCAAAAACAAGCGCTCCCTCGGCACCGAAAGGAACCGGACATGTTAAATCGCCTTTGCCCGGTGTAATTCTCGATGTCTATGTCAAAGAAGGAGATAATGTAAAGATTGGTCAGAAATTAATTCTTCTGGAAGCAATGAAAATGGAAAACAATATAAACGCAGATAAAGAAGGAGTTGTAAAAACAGTAAGAGTAAAAAAAGGCGACAGCGTTCTTGAAGGCGATGTTTTAATTGAAATCGGAGCTTAGTTATGGGTCAATTTTTCGAATTTATATCTCACGGAATTGAACAATTCTTCCAGTACACTGCTTTCGCAAATATGACACTTGGTCATATTGTAATGATAGCAGTAGGTTTGGTTTTCATTTATCTGGCAATTACAAAAGAATATGAACCGCTTTTATTGGTTCCGATTGGATTTGGTATTCTCGTAGGTAATATTCCATTTTTAGAATCAGCAAAAATGCAAATCGGAATTTATGAACCGGGAAGTGTTTTAAATTATCTGTACTTCGGAGTGATAAAAGGAATTTATCCTCCTCTTATTTTTCTTGGTATTGGTGCAATGACTGATTTTTCAACATTGTTATCCAATCCAAAACTAATGTTACTCGGAGCAGCAGCTCAGGTGGGAATTTTTGGTGCATATATGATTGCTCTGTGGATTGGTTTTATACCTGAACAAGCAGCTGCTATTGCTATAATTGGAGGAGCTGACGGACCTACAGCAATTTTCCTATCATCTAAACTTGCACCTGAACTTCTTGGAGCAATTGCAATCTCGGCTTATTCATATATGGCACTTGTTCCGGTTATTCAGCCGCCGATAATGAAATTGCTAACTAACGATAAGGAACGAAGAATAAGAATGAAACCACCTCGTTCAGTTTCGAAAACTGAAAAAATACTCTTCCCTATTGTTGGACTGATACTAACAACTTTTATCACGCCAAGTGCACTGCCACTACTTGGAATGTTATTCTTCGGAAATCTTTTGAAAGAAAGTGGTGTAACAAAAAGACTTGCCGAAACTGCAAGAGGTTCTCTGATTGATATTGTAACGATTCTTATTGGATTAACAGTTGGTGCTTCAACACAGGCGACTACATTTTTAACTCCCAAATCAATCGGAATATTTGCTCTTGGTGCGGCTTCATTCGTAATTGCAACTGCTGGTGGAGTAATCTTTGTTAAAGTAATGAATTTATTTCTTTCTGAAGGAAATAAAATAAATCCTCTAATCGGAAATGCCGGTGTTTCTGCTGTGCCGGACAGTGCAAGAGTTTCTCAGATGATTGGATTAAAATATGACCCGACAAATCATTTATTAATGCACGCAATGGCACCTAATGTTGCAGGAGTAATCGGCAGTGCGGTTGCTGCTGGTATTTTGTTAAGTTTCTTTATGGGGTAGAAACAAAATGGTTCGAACAGAAGTTCGAACCCTGTTTTAATTTTCAATTGGATGATCTTCCTGAAATTTTCTTAATCTGTATTCCAAATCAGCAAACTGATTTCGCTGAACCAATGAAACACAGGCTCTTAATCCTTCTGTTCTTTCGCTTCCAGTGATTTGAAGTGTTATTGCACTTATTCCATAGTATAATAATTCCTCAAGTAACTCTCCCCCATTCATTCCGGGATAAGCAATTGTAAAATAAAATCCATCAGCTATGGGTTCCTCTTCATCCTTATCATACACAATATTAAATCCGTATCGTGTAAAAAGCTCTTTCATAATTTTTGCCTTCTCTCCGTACTCTTTTACTTCTTCAACGAAATTAAATTCGCCATCATTTGCAGCACGAAGAATTTCAGCGAGTGCATATTGTGCAGAGTGTGTTATTCCAGCACTTAGTGCATAAAGTGTTCCGAATATCATCGAATAACCAAATAAATCTTTTGCATAGTAATTTTTAAGATTTGGATATGAACGATTGAAAAGCTCATCTGAAATAACAAGTAATCCTATTCTTTGTCCTGCATAACTGAAAGCTTTTGAACTCGAAATTGTCAGGATAAACTGATCGGTGTAATTCGCAACTGAAGGTTGATATGGCGGCTGACCTGGCTTTGAAAAATCTTTTCTGAAATCCATTGCAAAGTAAGCAAGATCTTCAATCGGTATAACATCATATTTTTTACAAAGTTCACCGATAATGCTTAATTCTTTTTCAGTGAAGCAAATCCACGACGGATTATTCGGATTTGAATATAGTAAACCAAAAATATTTCCTTTGCTTAAGTATGATTCTAATTTGTCTCTAAGTTTTTCACCGCGATAATTATAAACATCAAATGATTCGGATTTTATTCCAAGAACTTTGAGCTGCTGCATATGAACCGGGAAACCAGGATTTATGAGTAACGCTGTATCCTTTTGAGGGTTGCATCTGTGTAAAGTCATAAATGAAGCAAAGCTTCCCATCATTGAACCAGCAGTTGGAATACAACCCTCAGGACTTACATCAATATTCATAAAAAGTTTTATAAATCTTGAAGCTTCAGTTTTTAATTGTGCTATTCCGTAAATGTCAGGATATATTGCAGCAACA
>CALHAB010000181.1 GCA_937934185.1 uncultured Ignavibacterium sp.
TAAAACTCTGGCTCCATTTGCTGTTCATCTTATAAGTATAAATCCGAAAAATGAAAAAGTAGCTCAGACTTGTGAGAAAGTTTATAATGAGTTTCAACAAAACGGAATAGATGTATTGTATGATGACAGAGATGCTTCGCCCGGATTTAAATTTAATGACGCGGATTTACTTGGAATGCCTGTTCAGGTTGTAATCGGTGAGAAAAAAATAAAAGAAAATAAATGTGAAGTTAAAATCAGAAAGACAGATGAACGCTATGATGTTGGGCTGGATGATTTATTGAATAAGGTTAAAGAATTGCTGGAATAGATTATATTGTCTGTAGTGAATAAACCATTTTCTTTTATAAATATTAAAGATGCAAATTCTTCTATTATCCTTATTGGTAATAACCCTTTTTCAACTTACCTACCCGCAGGTTAATTATATTCCCGGCATTAAATTTAATTCCAAAAACGTAGAGCGAAACCAAAGAACATCCCTCTTTCTAAACGAAAATAATCCTATAAGGTTGAAAACTTCATTTTCGATTTCATTTGATATTTCGTTTTGGGATTACACTAAATTCGGACCGATACTTAGAATACAAGATAGTGATGCAAACGAGTTCAGGATTATTTACAGTCCATTTAAAGATCAGGATACTTCGTTAATTGAATTAATCGAACCTTTTAATAATAATTCGATCGCTTTAAAGATTCCTAAAAAGAATCTGATTAGAAATAATTGGTTTAATATTAAGTTAGCTTTTGATAAAAGTACAAATAAAATAAAAGCATATCTTGATAATTCATTCGTTGGTTCAATTGATTATAAGGCTATTAAAGAAAATCAGTACAGGTTTGTTTTTGGAATAAAGGAAATTCATAATCCAAATGATTATGATGTGCCCGGAATATCTGTTAAAAATATTATTATCAGTGAGAATAGTGAGACAAAATATTTTTGGGAGTTAAATCCATTTAAAAAAAATCCCTTGACGGATAAAATTAGTAATTCGAAAATTACAGCTATTAATCCAATCTGGATTTATAAAGAACATCTGAAATGGGATAAAGTTGCCGACTTTATAGTGTCCGATATATCAATCTCCCACCTTGGTGTTGCATTCGATTCAATAAACCACCGTCTTTTTATCGACCGGACAAAGGATCTTCTGATTTATGATTTAATTACAGGGAAGGATTCGATAATAAAATATAAATCAAATAGTCCGGCTTATTGGAATGATTTATTTTATGATCACGACAAGCAACTTTTATACTCATATTTCACCGGCCTGGGTAAGGTTTCAGTTTTTGAACTTAAAAAAAAGGAATGGCTGGTAAAAGATACATCAACAAATCATAATGGTCACCATTTTGGCAGCGCTAAATTTAGTTACCCAAAAGCAGATAAGCTTTTTCTCCTTGGCGGTTATGGCTGGTATAAAGTAAAAAATGATTTACTCGGTTATGATTTTACAAAACAGGAATGGACAAAAGTTAGTCTTAAAAAAAACGAAATGAGTCCAAGAGCTTGGTTTACTTTTGGTAAAGGATTCAGGGATGGCGAATATCTTATATATGGCGGATTTGGTAATGATTCGGGAAATCAAGAGTTCGGGTTTAAATTTTACTATGATATGTTTCTGTTGAATATGGAAGACTCAACGATTACAAAGTTAAAATTACCGGAGCAGAAATTTAATTATGCCATGTTATATAATGATGCATATCTTGATAAAGAAGATTCATCATTTTACTTCTTATCGCAAATTGAACAAGGAAAAGGAATTAGTATATTCCTAAACAAACTTGATCTTAGAACAGGAAAAGTCATGTCGGTCGGGAACAAATTCTGGGAAAGAAGTGCCGGTAAATGGATATATTCTTATCTGCATTACAACAAAGCAACTAATGAATTTATTTCTGTCATCTTTGATTCCACTAAAGTTGAGCTATTTTCAATTAACTATCCGCCAATTTCTGAAACACAAAAGACTTATGAAACAGTAACTAAGACTGATCAAAATCACCACTTGATAATAATTATATCTGCAGCCGGGGTTTTATCTATAACCGCTCTTATTATTTACTTTAAAAAGAGAAAAGTTAAGCCAAACTTAACTAACAGAGTCAATAATGATGTAAACGGAGATTATAATTTTATAATCAAGCCTTCCCCAAATTCACTGAAACTTTTCGGGGGATTTTATTTGTATGACAGGGAAGGTAATGATATTGCTCTGACATTATCGCCTAAATTGAAAGAAATATTCCTGCTGATCTTAATAAGAAGTATGAATAATCATCACCGCGGAATTACTTCCGAAGAGCTATCTTCAATCATCTGGCCAGATGCCTCTCCCGAGAGTGTTAAATCAAACAGAGGTGTTGCAATAAATAAGCTGAGAAAAGTTCTTTCATCTGTTGATGGGATTGATCTGGAATTTTCGGATAAGTTGTGGGCTGTAAAATTGAATAATGGGGCAAGCTGTGATTATGCTGAGTACTTAAAATTTTGCAGCAACAACAAAACGGAAAAAAATAACTTAAAAGATATGGTACATACACTAATAAATATCGTAAATGGTGGAGAGTTTTTGAAGGGTATTAGCTATGAATGGCTTGATTCTGTAAAATTTGCGATTAATAATGAAGTAATTACTTCTTTAAAACAATATTTTGATGACGAAAAAACAGAAATCAGCGATGAGATTCGATTAAAGCTTTGTGATATCATTTTAGCTTTTGATTCTGTAGATATAGAAGCAATTAAAATTAAAATTAAAATTTTATCTTCTCAGGGGAAACTTCACATAGCCAAAAATACTTACGGCTTATTTATTGCCGAGTATAAAAGAATTTATGATGAAAATTGTCCTCTGTCTTTTGAAGAAATAATCAAATCTTAAAATATTTTTATAATTAACCACAAATTAACCCATTTACTAACCTTTCTGTTAACCCCTGGTCCATTTATTTGTATTCGAAATTAAATTTAAAACTTACTTACGCAGAATATTTCAAGACCTACGAAGTTTTGTAACAAATAAATTCTTAAAGTTTTTTTTGGTTCTTAGTTAAATATTTTTATAAAAAACTATTTATGGAGATCTCGGAGGTTTACAATTGTGCATAAATTTATAAGAATAAAGGGTCGTCCCCAGCATTCTTTTTCTCCGGCTCTGGGGGACCGGAGGGTATTATGATATTCCTATTGAAACCTAAGAATCTAAAAACAAAACCCTGCCCACACTGCGGCAAACCAATAAGCGTTAGAGCTTTAAGATGTAAGTGGTGCAAGGTTTGGTTGGTTATGGTTTGAATTAAAAATATTAGAGTTATAAGATTTTATGCTTGCAAGAAAACTAATGCTTTTCTCTTTTTTATCAACTCCAAATATTTTTCTTTCATATCATTGGAAAGAAAACTAACCTTTATAAGCTTTTCCCAATTATTCCACTCAGATTTAATTTTATTTAATACTTGAGAAATTATTGTGTCGTTTAATTTCAATATTTCTTTTGCAAAGTAATCAGTTAGGATTTTATCATTCAAATTTCTTTTCTTACCAGCCAAAGGCAACGCAATTTCTTCTTGAGTTCTTTGGACTACAATTGTTGTATTCAGCAAATCATAAGCGGGCGAAAGTTCTATTTTATTATCACGAGTGATTAAAGAGAAATTTTTTAAGTGCATATCTTCATTACCAATTAGAAAATTAAAGATTGTTAATCGAAACAGTTTTACTTTTTCTATTACAGGGAATGTGCAAAAAGTTTCAATAAGAGTTACAAGTTTTTACATATTGTAATCATACTTCGTTTATCTGCTTTTCCCCGCAAGTTGTGCAAAATCCTCTACCGATAATTTTTTATTTCGTCCATATCTATCAAATCTTCTTATAAAGTATGTAAATTTCCCATCGGAAGAATAAATCATTCCACTAAGAGGGACTTCAATACCAATCAATTCTGCAAGTTTCATTGTTAGTGTTTCATTTTCGGGTAATTCAGGATAGAAATTATTTTGTGGCTTCAAAATATATTCGCCACCTCTGTCAACAATATCAAATACTTTATCTTTAACATTAAGCTTTGCACTTAGCTTTGGCTGCACACCTTGAATAGACATTTTATCAGCTCTTATTGCGGCTTCTCTTAATTGTTCTTCCTGCGTTAATGGTAAATCTTTTAATTCAAGAGATATTTAAATGATATTACCGCTTAAACAGTAAATATATGGTAATTAAAACCTTCGAGGTTACAGATCAAAAACCTCGAAGGTTTTTTTATTAAATGCTTATTCTTTCCCCGTAGGGAAGGGTTAGGAACGGGCTCATTCTTCTACCTTTCCTCTCAATGAATCCCAGATCATATAAAAACAAATTACAGCAAACATAACAATACCGAGCAATTCTGCTGAATGCGATTCTGCCCATTCAGCATCAACCCAGTTGTAACCAAGATATCTTAAGAATGCGCTTACAACTCCCATCAAAGCTCCGCCGGCAATAAATCCCGATGCAATCAATGTTCCTCTTTCTCTTCTGGCATTGTTAAGTTTTTCATCCTTACTTCTTGTAGAAACAAAATGAGCAATCAATCCGCCGACAAGTAAAGGCGTATTTAGTTCAAGTGGAATGTACATACCAAGAGCAAAG
>CALHAB010000182.1 GCA_937934185.1 uncultured Ignavibacterium sp.
CGACTCCGATTTATCGGAGGAGAAATCTTTAATTTTGATAGGATTTCTCAGTCGCTGAGCTCTTTCGAAACTACAAAATATAATTATTCAGAATTTACAATTAATAATTTGGAACATTTACATATTCTTTAAAACCTCTATAGTTTTACCAGCAGAACCTCCGACCTTCTCAACTAGTCGGGACGCTCAAACCGGGCTGAGCAAAAGAAATATTTAATGAACAATACAAGAAACATTAGTCGGGGCGAGAGGATTCTGCGAAGCATCCTTTGGAGAACCTCCGACCTTCCCGACAAGTCTGGACGCTCTAACCGGGCTGAGCAAAAGAAAAACTCAAAGAACAATACAATAACATTAGTCGGGGCGAGAGGATTCGAACCTCCGACTTCCTGGTCCCGAACCAGGCGCTCTAACCGGGCTGAGCCACGCCCCGAATCAGTTAATCAATCAGAAAAAAATCTGAATACTCTCTTCTGATAAAATTTTTGTTTTTAAGTTTTTTAAGTTTCAATTCAAATCTATTTGCTTCAAGATTACTGTCAAAACTTCTAAGAAAAATTAACTTCCAAGGACCTTTATTCTTAGTTGATATATTTTCTCCTGAGTTATGTTCTTCTAATCGTCTGGTGATATTGCTAGTGTGACCAATATACCATGAACGATTAGAAACAGACTCAATTATGTATGTAAAATAATTTTCCACGACCTTCCCGACTTGTCGGGACGCTCTAACCGGGCTGAGCCACGCCCCGAATCAGTCAATCAATCAGAAAAAAATCTGAATACTCTCTTCTGATAAAATTTTTATTTCTGCACCACAAAGATATATCAACTTTGAATAAAATTTATTTTTGAAGACAGAATTCTTTTGTTTATAATAAAATTAATTTAAGTTTGTGCAGCAAAAAATATTTATTAACCTTTAAATCTATCCGGTGAGGTAGAGAAGGAAATCAGATGAAAAAAACAATTTTAACAAACAATAAAGGACCTCAGAGGAACTAATTCCGATGAGGATTTTTTGTATATGAACATCAAAGCAAAATTAGTTGATAAAGAAGGCATTGAAAGAATCATTACCAGAATTGCCCACGAAATACTGGAAAAAAATAAAGGCTCAAAAAATCTTGTACTTATTGGTATGCGAACAAGAGGTGAGTTTATTGCCCGCAGACTTCAGAAAAAAATTAAAGAAATTGAAGGTGTTGAGTTACCGCTCGGAGTTCTTGATGTAACTCTTTATCGTGATGATTTCCGAACAAGATTAAAGCAGCCGCAGGTATCTGTCTCTGATATCACTTTTGATATTAATGAAAAAGATGTAATCCTTGTTGATGATGTTTTATATACAGGCAGAACAGTCAGAAGTGCATTAAATGCTCTTATGGATTTTGGAAGACCAAGCACAATTCAGCTTTGTATTCTTGTTGACAGAGGTCATCGTGAGCTGCCAATCCGTGCCGATTTTGTCGGGAAGAATATTCCAACATCGCTTAATGAAGAAATAAAATTAAAAGTAGAAGAATATGATGGCGAAGATGCCATTTATCTAGTTGAAGCAGAAAAAAAATAATCGGATAAAACATGTCATTATCAAGCAGACATTTATTAGGTTTACAAGGTGTTCCCAAAGAGGACATTCAGTTAATTTTAGACACGGCAATAACTTTTCGCGAAGTTCTGGAAAGACCAATCAAAAGAGTTCCAACTCTGCAGGGCAAAACTGTCGTCAATCTTTTTTATGAAAGTTCTACAAGAACAAGAATATCATTTGAGCTTGCTGAAAAAAGACTTTCGGCTGATGCAATAAATTTTGCGGTTTCAACAAGCAGTGTAAATAAAGGCGAGTCTTTAAAAGATACCGTCAGAAATATCGAAGCAATGAAAGTTGATATGGTTGTGATTCGACACGCTGCAGCAGGAACTCCTCTGATGCTTACAAAACTTTGCGATGCAAATATCATAAATGCTGGTGATGGAATTCACGAACATCCAACTCAGGCATTGCTTGATATGTACTCAATCAGAGAGAAATTAGGAAGACTGGAAGGTCTAAAAGTTTGCATCGTTGGAGATATTGCTCATAGCAGAGTTGCTCTGTCAAATATCTTCGGATTAAAAACAATGGGAGCTAAAGTTTCTGTTTGTGGTCCATCTACAATGATTCCGAAATACATTGAGGAACTTGGTGTTGATGTAATCTACAATATTGATGAAGCTATTCAGGAAAATGATGTTCTGAATGTTTTAAGAATTCAGCTGGAAAGAAAAGCCAGAGAATATTTTCCGTCAATAAGAGAATATGCCAAATATTTTGGAATCACATCAGAACGACTTGAAAGAAATAAAAAAGATATCCTGATCCTTCATCCGGGTCCAATAAACAGAGGAGTTGAGCTTTCCTCAGATGTTGCTGATGGTCCTTATCAGATAATACTTCAGCAGGTAACCAATGGTGTAGCAGTCAGAATGGCTGTGTTGTATTTATTAGGAACTTTAAACTAAAGTGATATTATGAAACTTTTATTAAAAAATGCATCAGTAATTAATCCGGAACAAAACTTAAACGAAAAAGCATTTGATATTTTCATCGAAGATGGAATTATTAAAGAAACCGGTAAAAATCTTCAAATAAATTCCGGTGATGTTAAATCAATAGACTTATCTGGAAAAATAATTGCACCCGGCTTTATAGATATTCATGTTCATTTACGTGAACCCGGAAGAGAAGATGAGGAGACAGTTGAATCAGGTTGTAATGCAGCTGCAAATGGTGGATTTACTGCTGTAGCTTGTATGCCCAATACTGAACCCGCTATTGACTCTGCGGAAGTTGTCGAATTCATCAAAAAGCAGTCATTAAATCATCTTGTTGATGTTTATCCTGTTGCAGCAGCTTCAGTTGGAAGAAAAGGTGAAATACTTTCTCCAATGGCAGAATTAAAAGATGCAGGTGCTGTTGCTTTTTCAGATGATGGTGTAGCTATTAAATCATCTTCATTATTAAAAAGAGCATTGGAATATTCGTTGATGTTTAATCTGCCGATCATCGAACATTGTGAAGATGAGTCACTTGCAGGCGGTGCAATGAACGAAAGTATAAATTCAACTTTACTTGGTTTGCCTGCAATTCCCAATGTTGCCGAAGACCTTGTGGTGATGCGCGATATTCTGTTAGCCGAGTACACCGGCGGACGGGTTCATATTGCACATATCAGCTCTGCAAATGCCGTAAATATGGTTCGTGAAGCAAAGAAAAAAGGAATTAAAGTTACTGCGGAAGTCACTCCTCATCATTTTACACTTACTGATGATGCAGTAAAAACCTATGATACAAACACGAAGATGAATCCTCCATTAAGAACCAGAAAAGATGTTGATGCAATTATAGAAGGTCTTAAAGATGGAACAATTGATTGCATCGCCTCTGACCATGCACCTCATTCAGTTGAGGAAAAGGAAATGGAATTTGAATATGCTCCGAACGGAATTGTCGGGCTTGAAACTTCAGTGGGTTTAGCTTTCACTGAACTGCTTCATAAAAAACTTTTGAGTCTTGAAGAGTTAATACTTAAATATGCTATAAACCCAAGAAAAGTTCTGAATCTTAACATCCCAATGATTCAAAAAGGCAGTCCAGCAAATCTTACGATTCTTGATGCAGATATTGTTTGGACTGTTGACAAAACAAAATTTTTATCGAAATCCAGAAATACTCCATTTCATAAGAAACTTCTTACAGGTAAAGCTATTGGAGTGATTAACAATTGTAAAATGTTTTTCGATGGAAAGTTCACATCTATCTGAATAAATTACTATTAATCACTCACCAGTTGTATTAAGTTGCATACACCTATTGAATAAAATCTTCGATTAAAATTAGTTTGTTGCATTTCCTTGTGGCATTTCTTTTGGCTGATTCGCAATGAACTTATTTATTGAGGTGAGTCATGAAAAATAAATTATCATTCTTTGTAATAATATCAATAATAGCTTTCCTTACGGCTTGTAATGTTAATGACAGTTATTATGAAGATTACACCCCGCCTGCTCCTCCAACAGGGATTCAGGTTTTAAATGGCGATGAAAGAGTAGATATTTCCTGGAATCACAACAGGGAAAGTGATCTTGCCGGTTATAATGTATATTACAGTTACTCTTATAACGGCAGATACACTTTAATTGGTTCAACAGCCAATAACTATTTTATAGACTTCGGTGCAAATAACGGCGAAAAATATTATTATGCTGTTACTGCTTATGATTATAATGGAAACGAAAGTGAACTAAGTTATGATGTAGTATATGCTGTTCCAAGACCCGAAGGATTTAATCAGACAATATTTGATTACAGAAGATTTCCGAATAACGCCGGTTATTCATTTGCGAACTATTCTGTGGTCAGATATGATGACCAGAACTCAGATATATTTTTTGAAAACTATCAGGGAACTTACTATTTAGTAGTTTGGGATGATACTGATATTCAGGATATGGGTCCTACAAGTGATATTTATGATATTCCTTATGCACCTTTGTCCGGTTGGTCGCCTTCAAAGGATGTTATTGCAAAGGTTGGACACACTTATGTAATCTGGACATGGAATAATCATTATGCAAAGATCAGAGTTAAGAATATTACTCCTGACAGAATAGTTTTTGATTGGGCTTATCAGTTAGTTCAAGGCGAGCCAATGCTTAAGCCATCAGTAAAAGGCGGAATCAGAAAGCAAATAAATAAATCAACTCTGGAAAGAGAATAACTAAATTATTAGTTTTGGAGTGAGTCTTAATTAATGCAATAATCAAGACTCACTCTTTTAATATTTTATGAAAACAATTATTTCAATATCACTACTTCTAATATTCATTGCCGGAAATGGGTTCGGGCAGGAAAATCTCCGCTCAAATTTTCAGTCAAAAGATTCCAATCAAATTGTTAATGCTGTCTTCGATGATATTGAAATTTCAATCAGAGAGGGAAATGTTTCAAGATTATCAAAGTATCTGGGAACACAAACTTATTTTAGCTTATCAAATGGCGTTAACGGCTATTATTCACCAAATCAGGCGTATTATATTTTAGAAGACTTTTTCAATTTATACAAAGTTACAGCTTTTAAGTTTAATCAGATCAGCAGAGATAAAGCGAGTCCTTACGCTACCGGAACATTTTCTTTTGATAACAAAGGGAAAAGAAATACTGCGAAAGTTTACATCTCTTTGAAAAAAATTGGTGATAAGTGGAATATAACACAACTAACTATTAACTGATGATTAATTGGCTTAGAAAAAAGTTTAAAGGCGATAGAAAATACTTCTCTATCGTCTTTTTTATTTTTTTGTTGATACCTCTTTCCGGAATTGTTACCAATAATTTAATTGAGAGAACAAAGACTGACTGGCCCGATATTCTAATCCGGAAAATTAATTCATTAGAAACTTCAATCATTCAGGATTTCAATAATGAACAAACAAAACTTCTGAGTGTTGTAAAAGAATTAAAATCAAAACTTATTGTAGACCTTTCCAACAGTGAAGAGTCTTACAAAACCTTCGTCGAGATATTGAACAATAAAAAGTTTGATAGATATTCGCTTGAAATCTTTGCACCAAATGGAAAACTAATCGCATGGAGTAAATCCGTTGCTATCAACCAAAACGAACTTTTCCCTCTTCCTGCACCGCTTGGTGATACTTATTTTCTTGAAAAACCTCTTACTTATTACATCTCGATTATAGATACAATACATATTGATTCAGATATATTTTATCTGACTGCTAATTATCCGATTGAAGTAAAGTACTCTTTAACTAATCCTTATTTCAAAAACAATAATTTTTCTGAAAAATGCAGCAGGAAATATGAAGTTGAATGCAAAATTGATTTCAATCCTTTCACTTCACCGACCAAAGATGGTAAAAAAATTTCATTTGAACTTCTGAACAATAATGAAAAGAAAATAGGTCTTGTTACCATCAACAGACCTACACTTGTAGCTGAACTTAATTCAATTAAGGAAATCTCTGCTAGCATTCAGGCGCTGCTGGTTGTTGCAGCTCTGATTTTTATTGGCTTAGGATTAAAAACAGATTTTAAAAATCTAATCTCTTTGAAAATCAAGTTTATACTTTTTGTTTTTTACATAACTTTTGTCAGGGTTATAATTTTTATTCTTGAGATTCCATCACGACTGATTGAAGGACCTTTATCCGAACCGGCAAATTTTTCATCAACTTTTGGTTTTGGAATTGTTAAATCACCAATAGAATTTCTTGTTACAAATATTTTCGTTGTTCTTATAGCTATTCAGCTTTTCAGATACTCATATATTTATCTTATTAACCGTGAAATCAAAAAGCAAAAACTTTTGATCAAACTATTCTCACTTATTTTAATTCCAATTATAGTTTTGTTGATGAGAGGATTTGCAGCTGCAATAAGAAGTGTAATTTTTGATTCCAAGCTCAGATACTTCAAAGATCCTGATATACTTCCTGATTTTACTTTACTTTCTATGCATCTCAATATTCTTCTGATTGGTTTTGCAATTATTCTTTCTGTTCTTGGATTGTTAAATCTTATTCTGAAGTTAAATGGTTTTAACAGTAATAAAAATAATTTAATGCTTTTGACAAGATTGTATGTAATATTATTTATCATAAGCTTGATAATGTTTTATCTGAGTAATGATCCGCTTGTCAATTTTTTAATATTTTTTCTATTTATTGCTTCAATTATTCTTGTAAATTATCAGATTACGACCCGAAGCCGCAACTCAGTTTTTAATTATGTATTAATTCTGCTGGTTGGTTCAATATTTTCAACTACACTTCTGAATTATTTCAATTCAAAGCTTGAGAAAGAATCATTAAAGACAACTGCGTATGAACTGAACCGAATTGATGAGAATCTTATTCAATTCTATTTGTTGGAATTAATAAATCAATCAGGTTCAGACCCAGAGATTCTCTCTTCATTTTCAAGAAGTGATTTGAATTTTGATGCTCTTGCATTTATTCAATGGTCTAAAAGTATTTTGCAGAAAGAATCAATGAACTCCTTTCTTGCTTTATACGATCGCTTCGGAAATAAGAAAGGAAGTTTTGATATCGGCTTCTATTCAAAGGATAAAATTAGTGTAAACAAAATACCTTTATCCGGCGAAATAGTATTTTTTAATGAAGCAAAAAATCCAATTGAAAAAAATATTACAGCAACTAAGAGAATTTCTGAATCCGGAATTACCCGAGGATTTATATCATCCGGAATAGATTTTAATATTTCAAAATTAGCTGCCTCAGAGTTTCCGGATTTTATTGAATCAAATCTTTCTTTGCTCAATCAGGTTCTGAATATCAAGCAACTTAAAATATTTGTTTTTCTTAATGGTGAACTGGCTCAGGTTTATGGCGATATCTTTCCATCCAGAGAACAAATTAAATTAATGTTGAATACCGAGCTCGACAGCACATTTAACGATGGTTGGTTAAAAATTGACTTCAGTGACGAAACTTATCAGACTTATTTGCTCAAATCTTTTGATAATGGGAATGAAATTCTAACAGCTATTTCGGTAGCTGATAAAGAGTTCAGCTGGAATCTGTTTAATTTCTTTAAGGTGTTTTTCATTCACGCAATATTCATTGTGATTGTTTTTATTTCTTTGTTTATCATACGAATCGGAAAGATTAATTACACATTCAAAACTAAAATACTAATTGCTTTTCTGTTTGTTTCAATTATTCCTGTAATCCTTCTTGCAATTTATAATCGTCAGGTAGTTGAAGAGCGCTCCAAAGAAAGTATTTTTAATGAATTAAGGCAAAGAGCTGATTATGTCCAAAACCATATTGAAAGTCAGATTAAGAAGAATAAAAACAGAAGCGTAATACAAGCATCTGAAAACGCATCGAATGAATTGAAAATATCTTTCTCACTCTTTGATGGAACTGAACAAATTTTTAATTCAAATAAAAATTATTCTCGTATTGGGATGATTGACAGCAAATTAAACTCTGATGCTTATTATCATCTTCATTATCTGCGCTTCAAAGAATTTATGAATAAAGAAAAAATTAATGAATATGATTATGATTCCTATTACCGACAATTCAGACTTGATAATAAGGAATACATTCTTGCTGTGAATGATGCTTTCAATAAAATAAAAATACCATTCTCAACAACTGAGATTGATGTTGTCATTTTTGGTATTTATTCATTCGCTGTTCTTTTGATCGTTTTATTCAGTACAATTTTCGCTAATCAGATTTCATCACCTATTCAAAAACTGACAAAAGCAGCTGAAGCTGTGGGAAAAGGTGATCTGAATGTTCAGATTCAGCATAAAGCAAAAGGTGAAATAAAAGAACTGCTTGATGGTTTTAATCTTATGACTATGGAACTTAAGAGAAATCAAATTGAACTTGCTGAACTTGAAAGAGAATCTGCCTGGAAAGAAATGGCAAAGCAGGTTGCACACGAAATTAAAAATCCACTTACTCCGATGAAGCTTGCAATCCAACAATTGATTGCTGCTTACAGAGATAAACACAATGACTTCGATAAACTCTTCGACAGGGTTTCAAATACTATTTTAACTCAGATTGATAATCTGAGTCAGATAGCATCTGAGTTTAGCAGATTTGCAAAAATGCCAAGCTTAAAAATTGAAGTAATTGATTTGATAAAAATTGTTAATGATACAATTAACATTTTCATTAATGAAAAAGCTGAGATAATTCTTGAGACTGATTATCAGGAAGCACTAATCGAAGCTGATAAAAATCAATTAAGCAGAATGTTTATAAATTTTATTCGTAATTCAATTCAGGCAAATGCAAACAAAATAGTAATCAAAATTGAAAGAAAAGAAAATTATTTTGAGATCAGAATTAAAGACAATGGAACTGGTATTCCTGAGGAAATACAAAATAAAATTTTCGACGAAAATTTTACTACCAAAAGTCAGGGAATGGGTTTAGGTTTGAGTATGGCTAAAAGATTTATTGAAAACATAAATGGTAAAATTGAACTCGAATCATCTTCAACCGGCGGCACAACATTCAAAATAAATATTCCGGTTTTTAAGAAAACTTGATATGTTAACTCCACATCAGCAAAAGGCAGTAACACTTGATGACCATCTTGCTCTGACAGCAAACGCCGGCTCAGGTAAAACATTTGTTCTTAGCAGAAAATATCTTGAAGCCGCAATTAAGCTTGATGGACAGGTTTCCTCTATTGCAGCGATTACTTTTACCGAGAAAGCTGCAAGCGAGCTCTATCAGAAAATATCAAAACTTATTGAAGATGAAATTGAGATTGTAAAGGATAAGCAGCGAATACAAATTCTCGAGAAGATAAGACGAAATCTTGTCTCAGCATACATATCAACTATACATTCATTTTGTATTGACATTCTTCGTGAATTTCCTGTAGAAGCTGGTATAGACGCAAACTTTACTCCAATTGACCAGTCTCTCACAAAAGAAATTCTTGAGTTAGCAGTTGAAGAAACAATTGATGAATACTTTAATGATCCATCAAAATCAGATATAGTTAAAAGATTATTGAGATACTTTTCAAGAAAATCTGTTCTTCAAAAGGAACTTATTGATTTACTTGGTGAGAGAAAAAAAGTTCTGAAGGTCAAAGAAGAAATTTATTCTTTGTCTGATGAACAAATCATTAAAATGTTTAATGAAAAATTTGACAACATATTCAGTGAGATCTGGAACAGTTATGTTGGCGATTTTATTTCAGCATTATATAAAATTAACAATACAGTGATTGCTAAAAATCCCAGGAGCGAATTTGCACCAGTTATAAAATATCATCTGGAAGAATTTGAGAAGAATAAAAATCCTTTTGAACTTCTTCGTAATATTAAAAATCAAATACTTACAGGCAGCGGAACAGTAAGAAAACAAAAATATCTTGTAAAGGATTTGTCTGATTCACTCGCAAAAGAAATCAGAGTTGTTGAAAAAACTTTCAGTGAGCTTGATATGTTTACTGAAGTTATGAGTGGTGGGTTGTATCCAGATTTAATACGACTTGGCAGAGATTTATTAACACTTTTTGAGCGGGCACTTGAATTATTCGAACTTAAAAAGCGTGAGGAATCTTACATTGACTTTGAAGATATTCTGCTTCTTACAAAAAATCTTTTAACAAATCCGGATGTTCAGAATTATCTCAGTAATAAATTCAAATATCTGATGGTTGACGAATTTCAGGATACGAATGAATTACAGTATGAAATTTTTCTACCGATTCTCGACTATCTTAAATCAGGTAAGCTTTTTATTGTCGGTGATGAAAAGCAGAGCATTTACAAATTCCGTGATGCCGAACTCGAAATATTTTATAAAACTAAAAATGATATTGTAAGAGAAAGAAATCTTTCGCACCTGATGGAGTTACCAGACAGTTTCAGAATGAATGATGAAATATGTCTTTTTACAAATTATGTTTTCAACAGATTGTTTGAAAAAGATATTCCGTTGTTCGGTGAGCTCAAAAATGTTCCGATAGTTTGTGCAAAAGAAAAAGAACGGGAAGGTGAAATCAGTTTTCTGATTTCAGAAGTTGACAACGATGAACTAACTCAGGCAGAGCTTGTTGCCGGCAAAATAATTCAGCTTGTAAGTAATGAAAATTATAATTTCGGTGATATTACAATTCTTGTACGGAAGCGGAAATCATTTGACGAACTGGAAAATATTTTTATTAAAAAAGGAATTCCATATTCAATAGTTGGTGGAAGAGGATTTTATCAGAGACAGGTTATAAATGACATTTACAATTATCTGGCATTTTTACTCAATCAGGAAAACGATGCTGCTTTGGTTGGAATTTTAAGATCGCCATTTTTTACTGTTTCTGACACACAGATTTTCGAAATATCTCTTCAACCTGGCAAAAACTTTTTTGATAAACTTAAAAATTTTCCAGGTGATAAAAGAATCGAAAATGTCAAAAGGATTTTGCAATCACACATTGATTTAAGTGCATCTCTTCAGTTAACCCAGTTATTAAATAAAATATTATCTGATACCAATTATCTTGCGGTAATTCATAATCGCATCGATGGTGAACAGGAAACAGCAAACATTAAAAAATTATTTTCTGTTGCTACAAATTTTGATGGTAAAGGTTATCGTAATCTTTATGATTTTGTTAACTCTCTTGCAGAAGCAATAACAAGCATTGAAGATGAACCTCAGGCGGCTGTTAGTTCTGTTCTCGATGCAGTTCAATTGATGACCGTTCATCAGGCAAAAGGACTTGAATTTCCGGTCGTCTTCTTATTTAAAGCTGATGATTATAGTCAACCGGTAGGGATTAAATCCAGGTCAGTTTTTGTAAATAAAAATCTGGGCATACTTGCAAAGCTGCAGGATCCGAATAATCCGACCGGTGAATATATATCTCTTCCAATTACACGATTAAATGATTTCATTGAAAAGAAAAAAAACATTGCTGAGATAAAACGGCTTTTATATGTGGCTGTTACAAGAGCAAAAGAGAAACTTTTTATTTCAGCAGAATTAAAGGAAGATAAAGAGCCAAACAAAGAATCATTTATTTATTTCCTCAAAGATGCTCTTAACAGCGATTTTAAAGATGATATAACCATTGAAGATGAGCTCGAGTATTTGGTTTACAAAGAAAATAAATTCATAAATCAGAAAAAGACTTTAGAACTGAAAATTCCTGTCGCACATAATATTGATACTGTTGATGTACCAGTTAAAAAGTCTTCTGATAAAGATTCTGAAAGAAAATATTTAATTCAAAAATATCCGGAAAAAGAAAAGAGTCAGATAATATCCGCAACAAGAATTTCAGTTTATTCTCAATGTCCGCTGAAATATCATCTGACCTACAACCTTGGTTTTGCTTTACTTAATAAACTTTTGCCTGAATGGAAGATCTCTGCACAAGCATATAACAACTATTCATTTGACGAGGAAAATTATTCTGATAGTTTAATTGAAAATGAACCCGAAATATTACCGGTAATAAAGAGGTCTTCGGTTAGATCAGAAAAAATTGGTGAGCTAATTCATAAAACACTTCAATTGGAGCTTAATGAGACTGAAGCTTTGAATTTTATCAGAAGTCGTATTAAACAAATTGTTTCTGATAGTGAATCTGCCGACGAGAATATAAATCAGACTATGGATTTAATAAGAAAATTCAGATCTTCTGAAATATTCAAAGAATTATCGTCGTATGACAATTATAAAAATGAATTTGAGATTTACTTAAAACAAGATTCATATTTTCTGCACGGAATTATTGATAAAATAATTTTCGGGAAAGACAGGATTTTAATTATAGATTATAAAACAGATGAAGTTGATGATACAACTGCATCACATAAGTTCGAAGAATATTCAAATCAATTAAAATTTTATTTATATATTTCGTCACATTTATTTAAGGATTATGAAATATTTGAAGCAAGATTGATATTTCTGAGAATGCCGGAAAAAGATTTCTTAATCAGATACTCATCTGAAAATATTTATGAATTAAAAAGTGAAATTTCTGCAAAGATAGAGGGAATCGTAAGCAATTCATTTTCTAAAAATCTGGTTCATTGTAATCTCTGCCAATTTTCTACGGCAGGGAAATGTGTGGTAAACTAAAGTAACTTAGGATTTTTTATGCAACGGGTACAAACAATAATTCGCGATATAAAAGAGATTGAAAAAGATTTAAACGAAGCATTGGCAGGCGTTGCTTCTATGCTTCTTGATACAGATAAAATCTATTCAGTTCCAACCAACTTTGTTTATCTTGACAAAAATATTTTTGTTTATCTTGACAAAAATGAAGAAACTTTTGAAAGTATAAAGTTTAATAGTCCTGCAAGCTTTTCAATTGTTAAAACCGAAAAGCAAAGCGGAAGAGAGATTACTTATCGTCTAAAATCAATAACGATAAATGGTGAAATAAGAATCGTTGATGAACAAAAATTAATTGATCAGATAAAAGAGATGTACAGATCAAAGTATTCTTCACGCTTGTTATCTGATACTTATGAGGTTCCTGAGAATTTTGTTGTTTGTATAATTGACACTTCTGAAATAAAATCTTATTTAGAAGAAGGCAACTAATTTCCTAATTAGCCGCGAGGTTAATATTGCTTAATTATGTCTGGCTCGCACTGATCCTTTTGGGATTTGCATCTGCAGTTTATCTTGATGTATCGGACATCTCATCTAATAAATTCCGCAATAACGATCAACTTGATTGTATCGTCGAATATTCAGAATCTTTTCAGGATAAAAATTCATTTGATACAAAAATCATAATCAGCAGAAAATCATTCCTGGAATTTTATAATCAGTCAGTTGAAAATGATCTAATCATTCCTGTAAGACTTACCAAAACAAATCAAAAAAATTTATATCAGGCATTCATTAAAGTTGATAATTCTTTCCCCGATATATTAAAAGAAATTGCTGCAGCATCCGGAAAAGAAGATGATATTATCGGTCAGATTAAACTTAATTCAGCTGTAGACTCAGCCAGATATTCGGCAAAGATTACTCTTGAATCAGTAAGCTTTGTATTCCTTAAAAAGGTTACAAATGAAGCGATAAAAATTGCAGGAACAGCAGTTGAAATTGCAATTGGACTGATTGGTTTGATGGCAATGTGGCTTGGTGTAATGAAAGTAGCAGAAGATGCCGGTCTTATTAAAATAATTGCGAACTTTATCAAACCAGTTACAAAAAGAATATTTCCGGAAATACCACAGGATCATCCTGCAATTGGCTCAATGGTGATGAACATTTCTGCGAATATGCTTGGACTTGGTAATGCAGCAACTCCATTCGGTTTAAAGGCAATGGAAGAGCTTGATTCTCTTAATCCGAATAAAGGAACTGCAACTAATTCGATGATAACTTTTCTTGCTATTAACACAGCGGGATTGACTTTGATTCCAGCCACAGCAATTGCTGTTCGTGCAGCTGCGGGCAGCGCTGATCCAACAATAATAATCGGCACTACAATGTTTGCTGCTTTCTGTGCAACTCTTACGGGTTTGACAACAGCAAAATTATTTCATTTAATATCTTCTGGAGGAGAAAAATTTCTCGAAACAATAAAAAAGAATTTAAAAAAAATCTTGCTTGTAATTTTTATTATTCTCTCTTTGATTGCGGTTTCCTCTATTGGTGCGTTAAAATTTTTATCATTCATTTTTAATGAAACTACATTCAATTTATTCAAAAGAACTATTGAAGTCGTTTCCGTAATTGCAATTCCTGTTATAATAGTTTCATTTATCGGATTTGGTGCTTACAAAAAAGTTAAAGTCTATGAACAATTTGTTGAAGGTGCAAAAGAAGGATTTAACATCGCAGTCAGAATTATTCCATACTTAGTTGCGATGCTTGTAGCGATAGCAATTTTCCGAGCCGGCGGAGCAATGAATAACTGGCTTGTCCCAATTCTCAAAATAGTCACTGATCCTTTAGGAATGCCTGCAGAAGCATTGCCAATGGCTTTAATGCGTCCTTTGTCTGGAAGTGGTTCACTCGGAATTATGGCTGAGATTATGAAAGTTCACGGTCCGGATTCCTTTATCGGAATTTTAGTCTCAACATTTTTTGGAAGTACCGAGACAACATTTTATGTCTTGGCTGTTTACTTCGGAGCAGTAAATATCAAAAATACAAGATATGCTTTACCGGTTGGACTTATTGCAGATGTAGCCGGAATTCTTGCAGCACTTTTTATCGTAACACTTTTGTATGGCTGAGAAAAAAGTTTTTGTAACATATAAAATTCCTGATGCTGGAATTGAGCTTATTCGTAAAAAAGGATTTTCTGTTAAGGTTCATTCAAAAGAAAATCTTATCACTCGTCAGGAATTAATCAAAAATGTGAAAGATGCTGATGCTGTAATCTCGCTTCTCACCGATAAAATTGATAAAGATGTAATTGACCAAATGAAACAATGCAGAATTATTGCCAACTATGCTGTCGGTTTCAATAATATTGATATTGAATATGCCAAAAGCAAAGGTATTATTGTTACGAATACTCCTGATGTTCTCACCGATTCAACTGCTGATTTAACAATGGCTTTGGTTCTTGCCTGCGCACGACGACTGAATGAAGGTGAAAAAATGATGAGACGAAAACAATTCAAAGGTTGGCGTCCTGAACTTTTACTTGGATACGAATTGAAAAATAAAATATTCGGTATAGTTGGTATGGGAAGAATAGGTTTTGCTGTTGCCAAAAGAGCTTTTGCTTTTGGCTGCAAGATTATTTACTACTCTAAAAACAAAAATCCTGAAGCGGAAAAATTCTTTAATGCCAGAAAAGTTTCTCTTAAAACACTTATGAAAAATTCTGATATTATTTCATTACATATACCTCTGACAGATAAAACAAAAAATCTAATCAATTCTGATATGCTTAACCTGATGAAGAAGAATGCGATATTTATAAACACTGCAAGAGGCGAAGTAGTTGATGAAAAACATCTTATCGGATTACTGAAGAATAAAAAAATCTTTGCTGCCGGATTCGATGTGTACGAAAATGAACCTGCTGTTAATCCGGAATTATTAAAGCTTGATAATGTTGTTCTGCTTCCTCACATCGGAAGTGCGACCATTGAAGCACGAAATGCTATGTCAGAATTAGCCGCAAAAAATGTAATTTCAGTTTTGAGCGGGAAAAAACCTCTGACTCCTGTTAACTGAATTTTCGAAGATTAACATTTAGTATATTTACAAATAAAAATAAAAAGAATTAGCTATGAGATTTGGCATTCCAAAAGAGACTCAGTTCGAAGAAAAAAGAGTAGCACTCACACCGGCAGGTGTTGATGCACTCGTTCGGGCTGGTCATACAGTTTATATCCAAAGTGGTGCAGGAGAAGGAAGTCATTTCCTCGACGAAGAGTACAGAAAAACCGGAGCACAGATTGTTTATTCTCCTGAGGAAGTTTTTGGCCGCGCTGAAGTTGTTGTAAAAGTTGCACCTCTGAGCGAGCAGGAAGCTGAGATGCTTCAGGACAATCAGATACTTTTTTCATTTCTTCACCTTGCTGTCGGTAAAAGAAAGGTTTTGGATATACTGCTTCGCAAAAAAATCACTGCAATTGGTTATGAACTGATTGAACAGGATAACAGACTTCCGGTTCTTCATTCAATGAGTGAAATTGCCGGACAGCTTGCAATACAAAATGCTGAAAGACAACTCGAAACATTCAGCAAAGGCGGAAGAGGAATTTTGCTCGGTGGAATAACAGGAGTTGCACCAGCTGCAGTTGTTATTCTGGGTGCAGGAGTTGTAGGTGTAACTGCCGCTGCAGCCGCATTAGGAAGAGGCGCTCAGGTTATTGTACTTGATAAAGACTTAAACAGACTTAGACAAATTGATGTTAATTTCAGAAAAAGAATTACCACTGTCGTAGCAAATCCATATACAATTTCGCGTGGAGTAAAATTCGCTGATGTGTTTATTGGTGCTGTGTTGATCAAAGGCGAAAAAGCTCCTCATCTGGTTACTGAAGATATGGTTAAACAGATGAAAAAAGGTGCTGTGATTGTTGATGTTTCAATTGATCAGGGAGGATGTGTAGAAACCAGTCACATCACAACTCTTTCAGATCCCGTTTACATTATGCACGATGTGATTCATTATTGTGTACCAAATATGCCGGCATTAGTTTCAAGAACTGCAAGTTATGGTTTGAACAACGCTTCGTTAGATTATATAATGAATATTGCAGAGAATGGTTTAACAAATGCATTACTTTCTGATGCAGGTTTAGCAAAAGGTGTTTGTACTCACAATGGATATTGTTCCAATGAATCTATTGCGCACAACTTTAATATTGAATTCAGGAAGCTACATTTATTTTCAACCAATTGATTAAAAAATATGAGTATTGATATGGCAGCACAGGAAGAAGTATCGTATAAGCAGTTTATTCCAACTAATCTCTTAAGAATTTACAATAATAAACTTGTTTCTGCTGATGAAGCAGTTAAGCATATCAAATCAGGTGATAACATTGTAGTTCAGCCGGGTTGTGCAGCTCCGATGGAGTTGATCAGAGCTTTGGTCAGAAGAAAGGATGAATTACAGGATATTACACTTTATCATATTCTTATTGTTGGAGATTTACCTTACCTTCATCCGGGAATGGAAAAACATTTTAAGCATAAAGCTTTTTTCATAGGAGCTAATTCCCGACAGGCAGTAAATGATGGAAGAGCAGAATTCATTCCGATTTTCTTATCCGAAGTTCCTCTTTTGTTC
Source organism: uncultured Ignavibacterium sp. (assembly GCA_937934185.1). GTDB lineage: Bacteria > Bacteroidota > Ignavibacteria > Ignavibacteriales > Ignavibacteriaceae > Ignavibacterium. The sequence goes on from CALHAB010000182.1 coordinate 17,315, forward strand.
AAATATGGACAAATAAAATCTGATGTTGCTTTGCTTAATGTTTCACCACCTGACGAACACGGATTTTGCAGTTACGGTGTTGATGTAGGAACAATTAAAACACCAGCAGAAAAATCAAAACTTATAATTGCTCAGATAAACAAATATCAGCCAAGAGCTCTTGGGGACAGTTTTATTCATATAAATAAAATCAACTACATTGTTGAATATGATGAACCAATTCATGAACTTCCGCAAGTTGACCCGAATGCTACCAAGGATGAACTCGAAGTATTTGATAAAATCGGAAGCTACATTGCTGATCTGGTTGAAGATGGTTCAACTTTACAAATGGGAATTGGAGCAATACCGGATTCAGTGATGCGATATCTTCACGGAAAAAAAGATCTTGGAATTCACACTGAGATGTTTTCAGATGGAATTATTGAATTGGTCGAGCAGGGAATTATAAACGGAGAAAAAAAGACTTTGCATCCGGGAAAAATCATCGCAGGTTTCGTTTTAGGTACAAGAAAAGTTTATGATTTTATTGATAACAATCCAATCATAGAATTTCATCCACAGGAATATGTTAATGATCCTTTTATAATTGCCAAGAACAACAAGATGGTGGCAATTAACTCGGCAATTGAAGTTGATTTAACCGGACAGGTCTGCTCTGATTCCATCGGTACAAAATTTTACAGCGGAATAGGCGGTCAGGTAGATTTCATTCGTGGTGCAGCCCGTTCTGAAGGAGGTAAGCCAATCATTGCACTTCCTTCAAGTACAAAGAATGCTACTATAAGCAGGATTGTTCCAACATTAAAACCAGGTGCTGGTGTAGTTACTTCCCGTGGTGATGTCCATTATGTAATAACTGAATACGGTGTAGCAGAATTATTTGGCAAATCTATTCAGGAAAGAGCGAAAGCTCTAATCAATATTGCACATCCAAATTTCAGAGATGAGCTTACTAAATATGCAAAAGAAGTATTTCATATCTGAGATAAAATGGTTGCAGTAATAGGAGATGTGCATGGCTGCTTTTTTACTCTTACTAAACTTATTGAAGAAGTAGAAAAAGAATTTCCAAAGGCAGAAATTTATCTTGTCGGTGATTTAGTTGATCGGGGCAAACATAGCTGTGAAGTAATGGATTTTGTTGGTGAAAGAAATATAAAATTTACTGCCGGAAATCATGATTATATGTTCTATCATTATTTCAGATTTCCTCATTCAACTTTTGCTGATGCATGGTTTAGCAATGGTGCAGAGTTTACATTGATGTCATATGAAAATCGTTTTGAAAGAATAGATGAACATCTTCAACTCATAATCAAGGCGCCACTTTTTTATAATCTCAAAGATTGTTTTATATCTCACGCAGGAATTTCTTCCTACTATGAAGGTGTAATCACCGATGAGATTTTATCAGATGATAAAAAGTTGGATGATATTCTCAGAAAAGATATTGAAGAACCATACAGCATAGTATGGAGTCGTGATAAACTGATGAATATCGGAAAACTCCAGATCGTAGGTCACACAAGAATGTTCGAACCAAAGTTCATTGAAGAAAACAATGTACTGTATATTGATACTGCTGCAATATCCGGCAATAAACTTAGTGCTGCAATCATTGAAGAAAATAATGTAATTAAAATCATTTCTGTAAAAACAGAATCAGCTGATCTCTATTAAATCAATTTTGCAATATCTTCAATCGTTATGGTGATTAAATCCTCATCCGAAACTTTTTCTTTGCTTCCTATTCTTCCTTCCTGAAAAGTAATTGCTTTAAAGATCAATTCAAGAACTGTTTTAGAATTTCCGCTCTCAGGATTTTTTGAATAAAGATCATTGAATATATCCAATAATAACTGCCACGCACCTTCATCAAGCTGATAGCCGTATTGCTGTGTAAAGTTGAGAGCAATTTCAAGCATTTCACGCGGAGTAAAATTGTTGAACAAGAAAGTATTTGTGAAATAAGTTTTAAGTTCAGGATAAGTGTTAAAAATTTTTTCAATTTCGTTTTTAACATCGGAAAGAATCAGGACAAATTTATTACTCGAATGTTTAAGTAAGCTGATAGTTGTGTTAAAGAAATTATTCAAAGAAAAATCCTGACTCGAAATAAATTGGCCTGCATTATTAAGAACAATTACTTTTCCGTCAAAGAGAGAAAACAAATTTTCTGGCTTTAAATTATCACCGCTCCTAATAAAATTTCTAATTGTCAACCTATCCAATTCCAATGGTTCATCAGATTGTATCAGATTCATTTCATATAAAATTTTTGAATAGATTTTAGCTATAGTTGACTTTCCTGTTCCACTTGTACCAACAAAAAGTCCATGAAGATTTCTCGGCAGCACAGCCAGTCCTCTTTCTCTGCGAAGAGTAGCGACTTTCTCACTATTAATTATTCTAAGTATAGTTTTCTTAACTTCACCTAACCCGGCAAGCTTATCCAATTCATCAAGTTGTTTTCTGATGGAAGAATTATATTCACCTGATGTAGATGTCTCTTTCGATTTCTCCATTAAAATAATATCTTCAATGTCCTCCGGACTGATGTTTCTGTTAACATCATCAGTTCTTTTATCACGAGGGATATCAGCTATTCTTAACAAATGTTTTCTTTGAATAATATCAGAAATATTTTTCAGAAGTAAGGTATTTGGAGGATATTTTTCTTTGTTGCGATAAACATGGAAGAAAAATTTACGTAATAGTTCCTTGCTGGCATCGGTCAGGAAAAGCTTTTTGTCTTTCATCATTGTGGAAAAAATTTCAAGTAGTTCATCAGGCGTGTAATCATCAAACACAATTACTTTTGTAAAGAAAGTTTTAATTGAATTGTATTCATTTGGAATATATTTGGGAAATTCTGAATCAGTTTCAGCAATCACAAATATTTTTCCTGCGTCTTTTTGTAATCTTGTTATTAGTACCCGGACAAATTCTGAGACAATTGATGAGTTTAATTGCTTTTCATTAAAGATAGTATCAAATTCTTTAATGTATAAAATTCCTCCTTTAGCTTTGTTGAAAATTTTATTTGTTGTTTCAGCAGTTTGATAAGGCGTATCTTCAATAAATTGTCTTACATCAAACTCAAAAAGTTCATTTTTTTGAATCAACTTAAGTAAATACAAAAGTTCACAGAGATGTTTAGCAGCAGTACTCTGTCCGGCAAAGTTTTTACCTGCAAAGATGAAATGAAAATTTAATTTTTCTGAAAGATTTTCTCCTTCCTCCAGATAATAATTTGATAATTTAACTAGTTCTTTTGCTTCGCGCTTAAAATTATCGAGACCGATAAGCAAATCAATCTTTTCCAAGACTTTATCTACAGCCTTTATATCAGAATCTTTTGTTGAAATTGTTTCCCCAATTTTCTCAATAGCATTTCTGATATCTTCAATGCCAATCTTATTCAGAGAAAATTTAATTCTTTCTTCTTCATTAACAGATTGGTATCGTTTGCTTAATTGGATTTTACTTTCAGAAAATATTTTTCTGACAAGTCTTGCATTACCAAAAGATTCATCTCTGTACTTATAGATTTCTTCGAACTGCTTGGATAAAAACTCTTCAGCATCACTTTCGAGCTCATATTCTTCCTTTGAAGCAAATAGCTTAAATATCTGTACAAGCTGGGCAGGAGAATAATCATCAAAATTAAATATATGTGTGAATCTTGACTTAAGTCCGGGATTTGATTCAATGAAATCTTTCATTAAAGAAGGATAACCAGCTGCGATGACAATAAATTTACCTTTGTTGTCTTCCATTCGTTTCAATAAAGTGTCAATTGCTTCCTGTCCAAAGTCTGATGATATATTTGATTTTTTTAATGTATAAGCTTCATCAATAAATAAAATGCCACCCAAAGCTTCGGAAATTATCTTGTCTGTTTTGATGGCTGTTTCACCAATATATTGACCTACTAATCCTGCTCTGTCAACTTCAATCACATGTCCATTTTCCAGAACTCCCATTGCTTTTAAAATTTTGCCAAGCAATCTTGCAACAGAGGTTTTTCCTGTGCCGGGATTACCAAGAAACAAACAGTGAAGTTCAAGTTTTTCGTCTGTTTTTATTCCTTTCCTTTTTCTCTCGTTTATAAAATTCAGATAGGTAAGAAAATCAACCAAAGATTGCTTTAAATTTTCAAGTCCGATGAATTCATATAATTCATTGAGTAAATTTTCGAATGAGAGTGGTTCAGTTTTGTGATAAGCATAAAGATCAACCGATGGTGGTTGTGAAGTTTCTGATTTCAATAACTTTTCCGGAATTATTTTCTCTTCAGTCATTTCCAGATTCATAATTTCAGTTTCACCTATAAGAAATTTTCTTGAACAAATTAATTTTTCATCTAAATAAATCTCAACTTTACCTTCACCCGACTTCCAGAAGCCCGGTAATTCAGTTCCCCAGCTTTGCACAAACTCGATAATTTCCCAATCTGGTTTCAACTCAAGTAAAAAATTATTTCTTCCGGTTTCATTATCGTTCAAATACCATATTGCAGTGCCTTTCAGAGATTTACTTTCTTCTTTGAAGAAAGGATTTCTAAAAATTAATTCAACAGCAAGATAAGTAAGATTGTTTTCATCGAACTGTAAGAGGTATTTCCTTTTACCTGAAGCAAGACTATCACTTAAGTCAAATAATCTTGCAGATAATATCTCTATTTGACTTTCGGGAGATTTAATCAATTCGGTTTGAGCCAAAATTTTTCTTATGCTTAAAGGTTTGCTTTCAGTTGTTCTGAATTTATTGATTGTCTGAAGTTTCGATAAAACTTCATTGAAAGTTGAATTGTTATAAAAAATATTTTTGAATTCATAAGAAAGATTTTCAGCTTCTTTTATCCTGAACATTGAAGTCAGCGAAATAAGATGTAATAGCTTCAGCTCTGTTTTGAGTTTTTCATCAGAAAATTTTTCAGTTAATGTTTTGTGTACAAAAGGAGTAAACCAGTAATAACCAGCATTCATCGATGTGATGCAAAGATTCAATAGTTCATTTTCATTTTTTATTTTTTCTACTGTGCCGGCAGTTATATCAAGAGATGTTTTAATCAAATCTAACAGGATATCAACATTCTCTTCTGGTTGTAAATTACCATTTATATCCTCCAGCAATTCAAGAGCTTCAAAAAATCTTTCACTTGCAGCCAGAGTATTAGCTTTTAACAACAATGCTTTACTGTCATTTTTCTTATATGAAAGATAAAATTCAATATCTGCTAAAGCTCCATCAAAAATACTCAAGCGGTAAAGAATGAAAGCTCTGTCTAATCTTATTTCCGGCGAATTTGCTGAAATTTCAACAGCATAGTTTATAATATCCAGTGCCTGAAATGGATTAAGATTCTCTAAAAGAGCTTCTGAGTAAAGAGAGTATGATTTTGGATTTTCCGGAAATAAGTCAATAAGTTTTTTTGAGGTAATTAAGGCAAGTTTATACCGCTTTAATTTAAGATGCTCGATAACTTCTTTTGTAAGTTCGTTGTAGTTCATTTAACAAATCCAAATCACTAAAGTTGAATATAAGAAAATTCAATAACTGAAATGTAAACAAAAAAGGCGAGGAAAAAGTAATCCTCGCCTTGTCCAACCAACCAACAATAAAGGAGCTATTAATAATCCATTCCGCCCATACCACCGTGTGGCATAGCCGGAGCTGGTTCTTTCTCTTTCTTCTCGTAAACAACAGCTTCGGTTGTAATGAGAAGCGAAGAAACTGATGCTGCGTTTTCCAAAGCAGTTCTTGTTACCTTTGTCGGATCAATAACACCGGCTTTAACCAGATTTTCGTATTGTTCTGTTGCAGCATTAAATCCGAAATCAGCTTTACCTTCTTTAACTTTCTGAAGAACCACAGAACCTTCAAGACCTGCGTTGTTAACGATTTGTCTTAATGGTTCTTCAAGAGCTTTCTGGACTATTCTAATGCCTGTAGTTTGATCTTCATTTTGTCCTTCAAGCTTTTCAAGAACTGGAATTGCTCTTACCAAAGCAACGCCACCGCCAGCAACGATACCTTCTTCAACAGCAGCGCGGGTTGCGTGTAATGCATCTTCAACGCGGGCTTTCTTTTCTTTCATTTCAACTTCGGTTGAAGCGCCTATTTTTAGTACTGCAACTCCGCCGGAAAGTTTAGCAAGTCTCTCCTGTAATTTTTCTTTATCATAATCTGAAGTTGTTTTTTCGATCTGAGCTTTAATTTCGTTAATTCTCTTTTTGATTTCTTCGGGCTTACCAGAACCTTCAACAATTGTTGTATTGTCTTTATCGATTACAACTTTCTTTGCAGTTCCGAGATAAGAAATTGTAGCGTTTTCAAGTTTGAATCCTCTTTCTTCGGAAATTACAGTACCATTTGTTAGCACAGCAATATCTTCTAACATAGCTTTTCTTCTGTCTCCAAATCCGGGAGCTTTAACAGCGCATACTTTCAGTGTGCCACGAATCTTGTTCACAACTAAAGTTGCTAAAGCTTCGCCTTCAACCTCTTCAGCAATAATGAGAAGAGCACGACCTTGCTGAGCAACTTTCTCAAGAATTGGCAGAAGGTCTTTCATTGAAGAGATTTTTTTGTCGTGAATCAAAATGTAAGGATCTTCAAGTACCGCTTCCATTGATTCAGGATCAGTAACAAAATAAGGTGAAAGGTAACCACGGTCGAATTGCATTCCTTCCACAACTTCCAAAGATGTCTCTGTACCTTTTGCTTCTTCAACAGTTATAACACCATCTTTACCAACTTTTTCCATGGCATCGGCAATCAAATCACCAATTGATTTGTCATTGTTTGCAGAAATAGCACCAACCTGAGCAATTTCATTTCTACCTTCAACATCTTTGCTAATGGATTTTAAGAATTCAACAACTTTTGTTACTGCGAAGTCAATACCTCTCTTTAAATCCATTGGATTGGCACCAGCAGTAACATTCTTTAATCCTTCTCTGAAAATTGCCTGAGCTAAAACGGTTGCGGTTGTAGTTCCGTCACCAGCAACATCACTGGTTTTGGAAGCAACTTCGCGCACCATCTGAGCTCCCATATTTTCAACCGGATCTTCAAGTTCAATTTCTTTTGCGACAGTAACACCGTCTTTTGTAACAGTTGGTGCACCGAATTTTTTCTCAATGATTACATTGCGACCTTTAGGTCCTAATGTAACTTTAACAGCATCAGCAAGTTTATCTACACCGGATTTAAGACCGGCACGAGCTTCAGTATTATATACTATTAATTTTGCCATAGTTCTTACCTCTTATTTTTTCTTATTTAGTTAAAATTCCGAAAATATCACTCTCGCGCATGATGAGATATTCCTCACCATCAATTGTAACTTCTGTACCGCTGTACTTGCCGTAAAGAACTCTGTCGCCAACCTTAACTTCTGGTTTGATGAGTTTTCCATCATCGCTTGTTTTTCCAGGACCAACAGCAACAACAGTTCCTTCGATTGGTTTTTCCTTTGCGGTATCGGGAAGTATAATTCCTCCAGCAGTTTTTTCTTCAGCTTCTGCCGGTTTTACAACTACGCGATCGGCTAAAGGTTTTATCTTAAAATCTGCCATTTTTTACTCCTTTATTTTTTTAATGATTGTGATTAGCACTCATAAAAAGCGAGTGCTAAAATATAGTTATTGAAAGATTTTGTCAAATTCAGGTTAACAAAAAGTTGTGATTTTCTTCAAAATTTAGATATTTTTCTGCTGGTAATAAATTTTTGATAGAGTTAAATAAAGTGATAAAGCGGGAAGTAAAGGATTTCCTGGATAACTTAAAACAGCTTGACAGAAAAATTGTCACGATCTTCTTAGCTATTGGAATTCTTCAAACCACAAGTTGGTATTTTACATCACGAAGGTTCTTTCGTGAAAATCTTTTTGATTTTTTTCTTCATTCAAAGGATCCTTATCTGTTTGAATATCTCTATTGGTTTATTGGGGATCTTTTCACATTCATACTTCCGACATTTTTAATCATTAAATTGTTCTTTAAAGAAAAGATTAAAGATTATGGTTTCAGAATTGGAGACTGGAAAATAGGATTAACTTTCAGCATCGTATTTTTATTTATCATGATTCCTGTTATTTGGTTTATATCTGCTTCAGATGTTTTTACTCAAAAATATCCGCACTTATCTTCAGCAAGAGACTCATGGAATATTTTTATCATCTACGAACTGGGAATGTTGTTATATATGATTGGTTGGGAATTTTTATGGAGAGGATTTATGCTTTTTGGTCTTGAAAAGAAATTTGGTTTCTATTCCATATTTATTCAGATGATTCCTTTTGTGATATTGCACAACGGTAAACCATTTATCGAAACATTAGGTGCTATTCCCGGAGGCATTGCTTTAGGTTGGCTTGCTTTGAGAACGAGATCGTTTTATTATTGTGTAGTTGTTCATATTGGAGTTATGTATTCGATCGATTTGATTTCGGTGATTCGTTTTCGAACTAATGAATATGGTATTGGTATTCAATCATTGTTAAATATTATCGGAAATATTTTTTAAGGAGAATTTCAATGAGACTTGCAATAAATGTAGATCATATCGCTACCTTGAGAAATGCAAGAGGAGAAACACAACCAGATCCCGTTACAGCTGCTTTATTTGCTGAACAAGCTGGAGCTGATGGAATTGTGGTTCACCTGAGAGAAGACAGACGACATATTAACGAAAGAGATGTAAGGTTATTAAGAGAATTAATAACCACAAAACTTGATCTTGAAATGGCTGCGACAGAAGAAATAATCCGGATTGCCTGCGATGTCGGACCTGAGCTGGCTACAATAGTTCCTGAAAAAAGAATGGAATTAACCACTGAAGGTGGAATAAATGTTATTGATAATATTTCATTACTGAAAGATACTATTAAAGAACTTCATGACCATGAGATTGAAGTATCACTATTCATTGAACCGGATGTCAATCAGATTGATGCCTCGGCAGAAATAGGGAGTGATTTTATAGAAATTCACACAGGTGCCTTTGCAAATGCATTGTCTGAAGAAGAACAATTTGATGAACTTGACAGAATCAGAATTGGTGCGAGACACGCAAAAAAACTTGGATTGGGTGTTAATGCAGGACACGGATTAAATTATTCCAACATAAAAGTATTCAGAGAAGTCAGAGAAATTGATGAGGTAAGTATTGGTCACGCCATAATTGCCAGAGCAGTATTTGTTGGAATGAATCAGGCAGTAAAAGAGATGATAGACCTGATTAATTATCGGTAAAAATTACATATCAAAGAGATTTGTCAGTTAAATAGTTAAGTTTTTTGATTTAATTAAGTTGAGTTTTTATTATTTGATTGCCTAACCCCTTAATTTATAATAAGTTATAGAAAAAAGTCTGCTAATAAAATATTTTTTGGACTCAGAGATTTTCCTATTGCAAAATAGAAAGTTGTAAATTATTTTTACAGTGTCGCATGCAGAAGGTTAACCCCCAGACCTTTTGTATGGGCAAGCCCGGTGGCTTCGGTCATCGGGTTCTTTATTTTAAATGAGAAAAATCAGCCAGAAAATTCCGATTAAAACACTCAGAATTGTGATTGGAATTCCACTTTTCAAATACTCAGAAAAAGATAGATTCACTCCGTGTCTTTTTGCAGATTCAGCAACAATGAGATTAGCTACCGAACCAAGTAATGTGAGATTACCTGCAAAAGTAGAGGACATAGCCAGAGCCAGCCAATAAATTTCAGAATTTCCTAACTGCTTAATTACTGGACTTAGAACTAAAACCGCTGGCACATTTGAGATTAAATTGCTCAATATTAAAGATATAACGGAAAGGTCAATCAGAGGATTTTCAGTAATAAACTCTATATTCCCGTTAAAATTTGGTGCTATTAAAATTTGATTTAATAAATCTGTCACTATAAATAAACCTGAGAAGAATACCAGAAGTGACCAATCAAGTTCAATAAAAACTCTTTCTGGTTTTATTCTTCTTGTGATTAGTAATAAAGCTGAAGCTCCCAGTGCAGATAGTGCAATCGGTAATCCTGAAACGAATGCAATCAACATAATAGTAAGAACAACTGAACTTTTAATCAGCAATGGTCTGAATACTCTTGGTTGTAATTCCTCCGACTTTAAGATGATTTTCTCCCGAAACTCTTTTCTGTAAATCATTACAATCACGATCCAAACTATTAACAAACCTAAAAGAGCAACCGGAAACAGCTTAGCAGCAAACTCAATAAAGCTTAATCCTGAAAATATTCCTATAATCATATTCTGTGGATTACCAACTATTGTTGCTACACTTCCAACATTTGCTGATGTTGCTAAAGCTATCAGATAAGGTATCGGATTTCTTTTAAGTTTCAAAATGACTTCAATTAAAAGGGGAGTAAACATAATTACAATCGTATCATTAAGAAATAAGCTTGATAGGAATCCTGAAGAAAAAATAATAAGTGCAAGAAGTTGCTGTGGTGTTTTTGCGATCTTGATTATCCTGTTTGCAATTATATTAAAAAATCCGGAAAGTCTTAGATTTATATTCAATACCATCATCGCAAAAAGGAGCATTATGGTATTTATATCTACTATCTTTGCAGCCTCTTCAAGTGACAGATTATTTATTATTATCAAAACTGTTGCGCCAACTAATGCTATAGTTGCACGGTTCATTCTGAAACCAGGATAACTCCCAATCGCTATACCAATAAGTGTTAGTGCAATGGTTAAAATACTCAGATAATAGATCGTATCATCCATAGTTTTTATTTTTCTTGTGAAACCGAATTACTGATTTATCTTTGCAAAGTGAATTAAATAACTGTGTTCAATTTAATTAAATTATTTTTTCTAAGTTGAGAGGACATATTGAAACAGGATAAAAATTCTTCCAAACTTTTTAATAAGGTACTTGATTACATTGAAATAATAGGAAACAAGTTACCGCATCCCGCAACCTTATTTGCTATCCTGGCAATTCTTGTAGCTGTTGCATCACTGATTGGTGACTGGTTCTCTTTAACAGCCGTACACCCTGCTGATGGTTCTGAAATAACAGTAAAAAATCTTTTATCTCCTGATGGTATAAGATGGATTTATACTAATGTAGTGCACAACTTTGTTAATTTCCCGCCATTAGGTTATGTGTTGGCAGTTATGATTGGAATCGGTGTTGCAGAAGGTTCGGGATTATTCAATTCAATGATAAGAGCGCTTGTGCTTAAAGCTCCAAGCAAACTTATTACGGGAGCAATTGTTTTGGCAGGAGTTTTATCTCACTTAGCATCAGAAGCTGGTTATGTAATTCTCATCCCGCTTGGTGCTGCAATCTATTATGCATTAGGAAGACATCCGATGGCTGGATTAGCAGCTGCTTTTTGCGGTGTCAGCGGAGGTTTCGGTGCTAACTTTTTGATTGGTTCAATTGATCCGGTGCTTGCCGGTTTATCTGAATCAGCTGCTAATATTATTGATCCTGATATTAAAATTAATGCAGCCGTTAATTTTTATTTTATGTTCGTCTCTGCAATTTTGATTGTGATTTTAGGAACCTGGATTACAGAAAGGATTGTTGAACCTCGTTTAAAATCTTATGAAGGTAATGCAGAAAAAATTTCAGTTGAAAAAATTTCTGAAACAGAAAAGAAAGGACTTAAATGGGCGGGATTATCGTTATTGATTCTTGTTATTCTTCTTGCTCTGACAATAATTCCTGAAAACGGATTATTCAGAAATCCAAAAACAGGTGAGATTCTTCATTCGCCTTTCTTTGATGGAATAATCACAGGAATACTCGTTTTCTTTTTAGTGCCCGGACTTGCTTATGGAATTGCTGTCAACACAATAAGGAATGATAAAGATTTTATGAAACATATTATCAAATCAATGTCAACGATGGCAACATATATCGTTCTGGTATTTTTTGCAGCACAGTTTGTTTACTTTTTCAGATACAGCAATCTCGGATTAATTATTGCAATAAATGGAGCAGCTTTTCTTAAAAATATTGGATTAACAGGAATTCCGTTGCTAGTTGCATTTGTGCTTGTTTCGGCATTCATAAATTTATTTATGGGAAGTGCTTCTGCGAAGTGGGCAATTATGGCTCCTGTTTTTATTCCGATGTTTATGCTGCTTGGTTATCATCCTGCATTAACTCAGGCAGCATTCAGAATTGGTGACTCAGTAACAAATCTTGTAACACCTATGATGAGTTA
>CALHAB010000183.1 GCA_937934185.1 uncultured Ignavibacterium sp.
GCATTAAGAGATATATCTGATTTTGTTGGTGTTCCTTTAAGCAGAGTATATGGAGTTGCTACTTTTTATAATCAGTTCAGACTAACTCCATTAGGAAAAAATATTATCCGCGTTTGCAGAGGAACTGCCTGTCATGTTAAAAATTCGGCAAACATATTATACGCTCTGGAAACTGAACTTGGAGTGAAATCAGGTGAAACCACCCGAGACAAGCAGTTTACTTTAGAAGTTGTTAATTGCATAGGTGCATGCTCTATCGCACCCGTGATTCTTGTTAACGATGATTATCACGGTAGAATAACTGTTAAAGATATCCCAAGAATTCTTAAAAAATATCAGACTGTCAAGAAATCAGAGAAAGCAGAGGTAGCAGAATGAAAAATTTTGATCAACTTTGCTGCGAAAAATGCTGGCACACACCACAAACTCCCTGTGAACATTTTATTCAATGCTGCACAGAAGGACCTCTCTGCCACAGTGATGAAAAATGCAGAACTGAAATATCTTCATTGAGAAAAAGATTGAGATATGAAGAACACGATTTACCAATTATAATTATAGGAATGGGAACCTGTGGACTTGCTTCAGGTGCAGGCAAAGTTAAAGAAGTTATTCTTGAGGAATTAAAAAAATTAAATATCGAAGCTGTTGTTGAATCAACCGGCTGCATTGGCTACTGTGCTGTTGAGCCGATTGTAGATGTAAAACTTCCTGGTGAAGATCGGGTTTCTTATTGTGAAATTGTTCCCAAGATAGTTCCTAAATTTTTACAAACAGTTCTTGTTGAAAAGAAAATATTCAAAGAGAAGCTGTTAGGAACTCACGGAAAAAGTAATAAAGATGCAAGAAATATTAATGAGACTTCTTTCTTTGAATTTCAGAGAAAAATAGTTTTATCCAATTGTGGTATAATCAATCCCGATTCAATTGATACATATTTAGCGTATGGCGGATTCAAAGCTTTTGATAAAGTTGTCAGATTAATGAAGCCGGAAGAGGTAATAAAAGAAATTTCGATCAGTGGATTGAGAGGAAGAGGCGGCGGAGGATTTCCAACAGGAAAGAAATGGGAACTCGCATTCAAACAAAAATCTGATCAGAAATATTTAATCTGCAATGCAGATGAAGGTGATCCCGGTGCATTTATGGATCGCTCACTTCTTGAAAGTGATCCTTTCAGAGTTATTGAAGGAATGATGATTGCAGCTTATGCAATCGGTGCTTCGCAAGCTTACATTTATTGCCGCGCTGAATATCCGCTTGCTATTGAAAAGTTACAAAATGCAATTAATCTTTGTGAGAAATATGGAATACTTGGAGATAATATTCTCAACACAGGATTTTCACTTCACATAAAAATTAAAAAAGGTGCCGGCGCATTTGTATGTGGTGAAGAAACTGCTCTGATAGCTTCGATTGAAGGTAAAAGAGGAATGCCGAGACCTCGACCACCTTATCCGGTCGAAGCAGGACTTTGGGGTAAACCAACAGTAATCAATAATGTTGAAACTTTTGCTAATGTTCCTCCAATAATTTTGATGGGCGGAGAAGAGTTCGCAAAAATCGGAACAGAAAAATCAAAAGGCACTAAAGTTTTTGCACTGAGTGGTAATGTGAAAAATACAGGACTTGTTGAAGTTCCAATGGGTACAACACTCGCTGATGTTGTCTTTAAAATCGGAGGAGGAATTCCTGACGGTAAAGAATTTAAAGCAGTTCAGATTGGTGGTCCTTCGGGCGGATGTATTCCGGAGCATTTGATTGATACTCCTGTTGATTATGAATCATTGAAAGAAATTGGTGCAATGATGGGCTCTGGTGGTTTTGTTGTAATGGATGAAGATACCTGTATGGTTGATGTTGCAAAATACTTCCTCACATTTATTCAGCAGGAAAGCTGTGGTAAATGTGTCCCTTGTCGTGAAGGTACAAAACGAATGCTCGAAATTATTGAAAGAATTCCTCAGCGTTATGCATCAGGAAAAGATAAAAATGAACAATTGCTGAGATTTAAAGGAATGATTCACTTGCAGAGATTGGCTGATGTAATTAAAGATACATCACTATGCGGATTAGGTCAGTCCGCACCAAATCCTGTTCTCTCGGGATTAAGATACTTCCGTGAAGAGTATGAAGAACATCTTTACGACAGAAAATGCTCAGCAGGAGTTTGCAAGGAACTTCTCACATTCACAATTGATAATGAGAAATGCACCGGCTGCGGACTGTGCTTAAGAAAATGTGCTGTTGAAGCAATAGTTGGCGAAAAAGGTCAGGCACATTACATACTTGATGAGAAATGTGTTAAATGCGGAATGTGTGTTGAAACCTGTCGGTTTGATGCGATAAATGTTAATTAGAGTTTAAGTTTAAGTTAAAGTTAAAGTTTAAGAAAATTGTTCTTTAAGATTATTGCGGGGTTGTAAAAAGTATGAAACTGTCACCCTGAACTTGTTTCAGGGTCTGTTTTCTCTCAAAATTCAAACTTTTAGATTCCGAATCAAGTTCGGAATGAGTCTTTTGCAACAATCTCGTTTAAGAGAATTATGAAAAATTTAACAATTGAAATTTCGGAGTATTAGATGGTTCAGTTAACAATAAACGGAATAAAAGTTAATGCAGAAGAAGGAATGACAATCCTTGATGCTGCTAAATCAGTTGGCATTTCAGTTCCAACTCTTTGTCATATGAAAAATCTGTTTCCAACAGGTGCCTGCAGAATCTGCTCTGTTGAAGTTGAAGGGTTCAGAGGATTGACCCCTGCTTGTGCTTATCCTGTTTCTGAAGGAATGGTAGTTGAAACAGATTCACCTCGTGTAAGAAGAGCCAGAAAAACAATTGTTGAACTTCTTGTTGAAAATCATCCGCAGGATTGTTTGATATGTGTAAGAAATAAAAATTGTGAACTTCAGGATTTATCAGAAAGATATGGAGTTCGTGAACATCGTTATGTCGGCGAAACTAAATCTCACGCAATTGATATTTCAAGTGCTTCAATGGAGCGCGATCCTGCAAAATGTATCCTTTGCGGAAGATGCGTTCGTGCCTGCCACGAAGTTCAGAAAATTGGTGCAATTGATTTCACAAAAAGAGGATTCACTTCAATCGTTACAACTCCTTACAACAAAGGATTGAATGTAAGTGATTGTATACTTTGCGGACAATGTATTCTCGTTTGTCCGACTGCAGCTTTGAGAGAGAAAAGTTCTGTCAAAGAAGTTGCTGCAGCTCTTTACGACAGAAAAAAATATTGCATAGCTCAGGTTGCGCCTGCTGTTCGTGCTTCAATTGGTGAAGAATACAATATGCCTCTGGGAACTGATGTAACCGGGTTGATTGTAACTGGACTTCGCCGTCTTGGTTTCAAAAAAGTTTTCGATACAAACTTTGCTGCTGACTTAACTATTATGGAAGAAGCTTCTGAACTTATAAACAGAATTCAGAATGGTGGCGCACTGCCTATGTTTACAAGCTGCTGTCCGGGTTGGGTTAAATATGCCGAGATGAATAATCCTGAAATTCTTGATCATATTTCAACCTGTAAATCTCCACACGAAATGGAAGGAGCAGTACTCAAAACTTATTATGCAAAGAAAATGGGAATTGATCCGAAAGATATTTTTGTTGTTTCGATTATGCCCTGTACTGTAAAAAAATATGAATCAGCCAGACCAGAACTGAAAGAAGAAATTTTGCCTGATGTTGATGCAGTTCTAACAACCAGAGAACTTGTCCGCTTCTTCAAGATAGCCGGAATTGATTTTAATGATTTACCTGAAAGTGAATTTGATAATCCGCTTGGTGAATCAACCGGAGCTGCGGCAATCTTCGGAACAAGCGGCGGAGTGATGGAAGCTGCTTTAAGAACCGCTTACTGGAAACTTACTGGTAAAGACCTTGATAAACTTGAATTTGAAGAAATCCGCGGAATGGATGGTGTTAAAGAAGCAACTGTGAATATAAACGGAATGGATATTAACATTGCAGTAGTAAACGGAATCGGTAATGTCAAACAGATCGTTGAAGAAGTTGCTTCAGGAAAATCCAAACATCATTTTATTGAAGTGATGGCTTGTCCCGGCGGTTGTATCAATGGCGGCGGGCAACCAATTCATCAGAAACCTGAAAAAGTAATGAAACGGGTTAAAGTGCTTTATCAGATTGACGAAAATGCAAAGCACAGAAGATCATATGAGAACGAATCGGTTAAAACTTTATACAGAGAATTTTTTGGCGAACCAAATTCTCATAAAGCACACGAGATTCTTCACACAGAGTACTTTGATAAAAAAAAGATTTTAAGAAACTGAATTAAACTTAGTGTTCTTAGTGCCTTAGTGGCTAAAAAAAAGATTTACCACTTAGACACTTAGTACACTAAGAAACACTGAGAAAAAGATGAACCGCGCAATAGTCAGCACAATAACAGACAGATGCAAACGATGTTACTCGTGCATAAGAGAATGTCCCGCAGCTGCAATTCGTGTAGTTGATGCACAGGCGCAGGTAATTGAAGAGCGGTGTATTGCATGCGGTCATTGTGTAAAAGTTTGTTCACAGGATGCAAAGCAAATTCTCTCAGAAGTTGATATTGTCTTTGAACTCCTTCAAACAAAAAAAGCAGTTGCAATTGTTGCACCTTCATTTGCTGCTTCCTTTCCTGATAATTACAGAAAAGTTCCTTCTGCATTAAGAGAGCTTGGATTTACTCAGGTTGTTGAAACGGCATTCGGTGCAGATCTTATTGCAAATCATTATTCAGATATTCTGAAATCAGAAACTGAAAAAACTATTATCAGCTCGGCTTGTCCGGCTATAGTCAGCTTCATTCAGAAATATTATGTAGAACTCGTGCCAAATCTTGCAAAAGTTGTCTCACCAATGATTGCACTCGGCAGATATCTGAAACAGGAACTGGGGAATGATGTAAAAATTGTTTTCATCGGTCCTTGTGTTGCAAAAAAACACGAAGCAATTGATGATGAAGTTTGCGGAGTTATTGATGCAGTCCTGACATTTCACGAGCTTAAAGAAATGTTCAGTGAAAAGCAGATTGATATAAATTCACTTGAGGAAAGTGAATTCGATCCTCCGCACGCAATGATGGGAAAAGCTTATCCGCTTGCAGGTGGTTTACTTAAAACCACTGATGTTAATGACGATATTCTTGAAAAAGATATAATAGTAGTTGAAGGAAAGAAAAAAGTCCTTGAGATAATTGAAGAGATTGCACATAACAACATCAATGCTAAATTCACTGATATTCTTTTCTGTGAAGGTTGTATAAGCGGACCGGCTGTTGACACAACATTAAACTATTATTCCCGTCGTGAGAAAGTTATTGATTATATTCAGGAAAAAATTAACAATGTTGATAAGCGGGTCTGGAAAAGTAATCTATACAATGCAAGAAAATTAAATCTCGTAAGAAACTTTAAAGCAGATAATCAAAGAAGACCAATGCCTTCTGAAGATCAGATAAAAGAAATTCTGGCTCAGACTAAAAAATTCACTCCAAAGGATGAATTAAACTGCGGTGCCTGCGGTTATGAAACCTGTCGTGAGTATGCTATTGCAATTGCAAAAGGTCTTGCAGAAAAAGAAATGTGTTTGCCTTATCTTATTGACGAATTAAAAAACGCTTATGAAAATTTAAGTAACACTCAGGAGCAGTTGAGAGTAGCAGAGAAACTTGCTTCAATCGGACAGCTTGCAGCCGGTGTTGCTCACGAAATAAATAATCCTCTGGCTACTATTTTACTTTACACTTCCATGCTGAAAAAAGAACTTGAAAAATATTACAACGACGATCGCTACAAAGCAGACTTTGAGCTGATTATTGAAGAAGCTAACAGATGTAAGAATATAGTTTCAAATCTTCTGAACTTTGCCAGACAGGGAAAATTAAATCTCAGAGTGTTTGATATTAAAAAAGCAATTCACGATATATTAAAACCTTTCACGGTAAACCCAGCTTTTAAGAAAATCGATTTTATTTTTAACGCCGGAAATAACGACTGCCTTATCGAAGCTGATGAAGACCAGCTAAAACAGGTTTTTATCAACATCATTAAAAATGCCTGTGATGCAATGATTGAATCGGAGAAAAAAATACTCACAGTCAATTTACTGTGTAATGATAGAGAAGTAATTATTGAATTCTCTGATTCAGGCTGCGGTATTCCAAAAGAAAATCAGAGTAAAGTTTTTACTCCTTTCTTTACAACAAAAAGCATTGGTAAAGGTACAGGATTAGGTCTGGCAATCTCGTATGGAATTATTAAAATGCATAAAGGAAATATCAGCTTTATTTCAGAGGAAGGTAAAGGAACAACATTCAAAGTAACTTTACCGAAAAATCATTCTTCAAACGGTTTTGAAAAATTATCAGGAGAAATTAAATATGAATGAAAAAAAGAAAATACTCTTAGTTGACGACGATCTTGATCTTCTTGAACAGAATAAAATTTTACTTGAGTCAAGAGGTTATGAAGTTTTAACCGCTTACAATTCTAAAGAAGGTTGGGAAGTTTTTAAGAAAACAAAACCCGATGCCTGCGTGATTGATTTGATAATGGAAGAATATGATTCAGGTTTTGTACTTTGCCATAGAATCAAAAAAGATGAACACGGAAAGAACATTCCTGTTTTTATTCTGACTTCTGCTACTTATGACACCGGCTTTAAATTCGGCGCTTCAACAAGTGAGGAAAAAGAATGGATAAATGCTGATGAACTTATCAACAAACCTGTAGTAATTGATGAGTTTGTTCAGAAACTTGAAACATACTTTGAGATGAAAGGAAAATAAAGGCACGCTGAGGACGCTGATAAATCAGATAATTGCTGATTTATATATGTAAAAATCTGTTTAATCTGTGTCATCTAAGTGCCATTGAAGTTTATGCAGAGCACAAAACCAAAAATATTAGTTGTTGATGATGAGAAGGGACTTCGCATTGGTGTGCAGCGGCTTCTTGAAATGGAAGGATTTGAAGTTGACACTGCCGAAAATGGAACTGATGGAATCAAGCTCGGAACTGAAAAAGAATATGACCTTGCCATA
>CALHAB010000184.1 GCA_937934185.1 uncultured Ignavibacterium sp.
TACCACCTATATTCCTGAGCTGATTCTTAAAAAATCACAGGTGCTATGCTATTAAAATTCAATTACAATTAACTGGCTGATAATCAACCATTTGCTGGCTGATTATCAATCACATACTGGCGGATTTACAAGAAGAATTATTTCCAGAGGATTCTAAATTAATTCGATGATGTTGTTTCGGGGTAAGCGCAGCGATTAAGAAATCCTATCAAGATTAAAGTTTTCTCAGGGCTGACTAAAAAGTAATTTTCAATTTTATACTGAGTTTACCCGCCTTGACCTGAATGTAAAGTCGTGGCAGGTCGAAGAGTAATTTTTTTTGTATGTCAGTCTTCGACAGGCCTGACTGCCTCTGTAATGTTCCCGAATTACCGAAGTAATACACGTCAGGCGGGCACACTCTGACAATTTTAGACTTTTATAACAAGACCCCTCTTATAAAATTTCAATTCCTCAAAATTTTTTCTCAGCATTATTCATAAAATCCCGAGAGTTAATGTTTGTATTTTTTTGCAGGGAGCGAACTCCTGTTCGCTCCGATTGATTGTTAACAGACTCATAGTATGTTCTGCAAAATAATTTTTAATAAATAAAAACTATCCTAAACCTTCAGACTTTCGCCTTCTGTTTTTGCTATAATGACTGCACCGCAACTGTCGCTGAATACATTAACTGCTGTTCTGCACATATCAAGAATTCTGTCAACCGCTAAAATCAATCCGACACCTTCCAATGGTAAACCAACAGCGGTCAAGACAACTGACATCATCACCAAACCAGCCATTGGAATTCCCGCCGCACCAATTGATGCAAGCAAAGCAGTAACCACAACAATCATTTGTTGAATAAATCCAAGTTCAATTCCATATGCCTGAGCTATGAACATAGCAGCAACACATTCATACAAAGCAGTACCATCCATATTGATTGTTGCACCAAGCGGAAGAACAAAACTCGATATTTTATTTGACACACCTGCTTCCTTTTCAACTGCCTGAATTGTAAAAGGAAGTGTTGCAGATGAAGAAGAAGTCGAAAAAGCTGTTATCAGCGGAAGTGACATTGCTCTGAAATGTAAGTATGGGTTCACTTTCCCGATAAGTTTAAGTAAAAGCGGCAATGTTAAAAACATATGTATTGCTAATCCGCTCAGAACTGTCAGCATATAAACGCCCAGATGCTGAATCATCGAAATAAGTTTACTTTTATCCGCTGCCTGATCAGCAACTATTCCTGTTACGATTCCGAAAATTCCGATTGGAGCAAAAAGTATTATAAACGATGTAAGTTTCATCATTACTTCAAAAGCAGAGCTGAAAAAATCAGTCATAAAATGTTGTGGCTTTTCATCAACTCTCGTAATAAATATTCCAAACAGAATTGCGAAAAATATCAGAGCAAGCATATCTGCCGATGCAAGCGCTTCAAAAATGTTGGAAGGAATCATCCGCAAAAAAATATCACCAACACTTCCTGTAGCTTTGGTAAGCTCAGGAACATCCATCTTAAATCCTAAATCTGCACCAACACCGGGCTTGATAATATCAACGAGAACAAGTCCTGTTAAAATAGCCATTGTGCTTGTGGTGAGATAATAAACAATTGTTTTTAAGCCAAGTCGCCCAAGATTTTTAGTGCTGCCAAGATTTGTTACGCCCGAAACAACGGAAGTAAAAACAAGAGGAACTATTATCATTTTTAATGCACGGAGAAATAAATCACCAAGCCATCTTACATAGTCTGAATATTGCGGAAGAAACAATCCAAATAAAACGGCAAGCACGAATGCAATTAGTATCTGCCAATGGAGTTTAATTTTTAACATAGAATATGATTAAAGAATTTTTGAAAGAATTTCATCGCAAATTGCATAACCTTTTGAAGTAAGTTTAATCTTATTGTGGTTCACTTCAATTAAATTCCGCTCTTTAAGAAGTTCAAATTCTTTTGCGTGTTTGTCAAGCCATTCTGAACCAAATAAGTTTATATATTCATTGAGATTCAAGCCATTACTTCTTAATGCAAGCATAATGTATTCATCTCTCATCTGTTCCTTGTTCAGAATTTCATAATTCATCATTGCATTTTGTTTTTCACTGACTTCAGAAATATATCTTTTTAAGCTTGAATAATTCCACCATCTTTTACCATTTACAAATGAATGTGCCGACGGACCAAATCCAATATAGTCTTTGTATTCCCAATAAGCTTTATTGTGTGTGCATTCGTATCCGGCTTTTGCAAAATTTGAAACCTCATATTGAATAAAACCTTTGTTTGACAAGAAATCAATTGTCATTTCATAAAGTTCTGCGTCATAATCCTCATCCTGAATTTTTACATCTCCATCGAGAACCATTTTGTTCAGAATCGTTCCTCTTTCTAAGATAAGACTGTAAGCAGAAATATGTTTGATTGGTAAACTAACAGCTTGTTCAAGGTTTAGTTTCCATTTTTCTTTCGTTTGTCCCGGAAGATTAAATATCAGGTCTATATTTATATTTTCAAATCCCGCATCAACCGAATTGTACACAGTATCTATGGCCGTCTGCTTATTGTGAATTCTTGTTAAAAATTTTAAATCATCTTCATCGAAGGATTGAATGCCAATGCTTATTCTGTTAATCCCGGATTTTCTGAAATCAAATAATTTTTCTTTGCTGACTGTGCCGGGATTTGTTTCAAGAGTAATTTCAGCATCATTCCGCAATGAAAAATTTTTTCTGATTGAATCAATTATTACAGCAATATAGTCCGGAGTCATCAGCGAAGGTGTGCCGCCGCCAAAGAAAACAGAAATAATTTCTCTTTCAGATGAATATTGCTGTGAATAAAATTCTACTTCTGTTTTGAGTGAGGATAAAAAGTTTTGAATGTTATCGTTTGTAATAATAGAGTAGAAATCACAGTAAATACATTTGTGATCGCAGAAAGGAATGTGAATATATAATGCAGTTGGCTTCAAAACTTATTCTTGTTTACATTTTTTTGTATTTCACTATCAAATGTAAAAAGAATAAATAAAAAGTGCTCTGCGAATTGAAATTAATATCATTAGCAGCAGAGCACAGATTCCGGTTTATGGCTTAAGTTTTAATTCGGCAACAAACTCGATTCTGGCATTAAGGAAAAACAATGTTAGTGGATTATCAGAATGAACATTTTCAACAGAAAGTACTGCTTTGAAACAATTATTAACTTTATGATTAGCCAGGTATCTGTTGAGATTGTCTTTATCTTCCTGTGAAAGTCTTATTAACAGAGCTTTATTCTTATAATCAGAAGCCACAAATGAAGGAAGACGGTATTCGAATAATAAAGTGCTTCCGTCAGATTGATAAAGTTTAAGAATCAGATTGTCGCCGGATAAATTCTGTGAAGCATCAATTGTAAGATATGCAGCGTCCATATACTTGATTTGTTCTATCTTATCAATATTGTCATTATAATCATCATAATCAGTTAAGCAGAAAGTAATCTGCTGTTCAATATTTGGTCCGATTCCAATAAGTTGAAACTGTTGATCCATTTTCAGGTTGATAAAGTAATCTTCAAACGGATCGCAGGCCGTAATTAGTGATAGATTTAAAACTATTATTGAAAACCATATTTTCTTCATTTTTAATCTCCTTAAAATTCAAAAGACATTGCAGCAGTGAATGTTGTTTGCGATGTGATGTTAGCATCAACACTAAGCACGAAGAAAGAAAGTTTCAGAGCACTTCCAAGTGTTAAACGAAAATGATTATCTCCATCAACAGAAATATCATAAACTTTATTTGCAAGCGAAGGATAAATACCATCAGGATCTTTAAAGTAGTAAGAAACATCAAGCCCGGAGGATTCATATTGTAAACCACCGTAAACTATAAGTAAGCCGAGTGTTTTACTTGCATGCACATTGAAAGCAAAATTCTTTGAGTTAAATTTTACATAATCAGATGGATCGTTAGTTTTATTTTCAATCAATAATGTATTATAGAGCAACTGAACTGATATATCGAGAGGCAATAACGGGAAGTAACGACTGACTTCATGCTTTAATCCAAATCCGAATAGTCCGGCTTTTAAATCTTCAAATTTCAGTGTAGGAAAGTATCTGAGCATCAACTCTGTACCGAACAAACTTCCGGATATCTGATAAATACCCAGTGGAATACTTTTTACTCCCAAACCCGAAGGATAAATTATAAAACCATTATTACTCAGATAATATTCGCCCTTGTTTCCGAATATGGTTGCTGTTTCATTAAGTCCGTCTCCGCCTTCAACTCTGGGATCAGCTTTGAATTTTCTCTGACTTTCCGGAATTAAAGTAAACATTCCAACAATGCTGAATCTGAATCCGAATAAATCATCTACATCTGCGTTGTGATAAGTTCCGCTGTTGAAATATGTACCCAGATAAGTTGCAAGTGGCTTAACATATTTTTCAGCTTCCCAGCTTGGAAGATTATCAACACGAATTCCTCCCTGAGACAAAATATTCTGTGCTGAGATAACCAAAAAAAATATGAGAAAATATTTTTTCATTCTTTGAACTCCTGTGTAAAGTCACTGATAAAATTCAATAATAATACCATTATTAACAGTAAATTATCGTAACAAAAGATTGATAAGTGAAGGGTTATCCTGAGGATTTTATAAGTTGAATTGCACTCTGAATACTTGCATCGGTAACTTTTTCACCGCTAAGTAATTTTGCTACTTCTTTGATGTGTTCGTCTTCATTTAATTTTCTTATATGGCTGACAACCCGATTATTTTCCTGAATTTTTTCAACAACGAAATGATGGTCTGCCATTGCTGCAATTTGTGGAAGGTGAGTTATTGCAATTATCTGATGATAGGATGCTAAGTCTTTCAATGCCTGTCCAACTTTTTGTGCAATTCTTCCGCTCACACCGGTGTCAATTTCATCAAAAATAAGAAGAGGAAGTTTATCGTTCTTTGCAAGAATAGTTTTCAGCGAAAGCATTATTCTTGAGACTTCTCCGCCTGAGGCAACTTTAACAAGCGGTTTCAAATCCTCTCCGGGATTTGTTGAAATAAAAAATTCTATTTCATCAATTCCTTTTTCTGAATAAAAATATTTTTTTGAATTGATGAGAATAAAATCTTCTTCATCATCTGAAGGTTGCGAATTTATTCTAACCTCAAATTGCGGCTCAGTTATGCCAAGTTGTAAAAGAACTTTTTTTACTTCCGTTTCGATTTTTTTTGCATTCTTCTTTCTGGCTTCTGATAACTTTTGTGCTGCTTCACCGGTTTGCTTCTGAAGTTCTTTTAATTGTTTTTCCTGCTCTGCAATTTCTTCACTGAAATTTTCTGCAAGATTAAACTCGCTTCCTATCTTAGCTCTGTATTCAATTACTTTTTGAAGAGTTCCGCCGTACTTTTTTTTGAGAAGATTAATTGCCGCAAGTCTTTCTCTTTTGTCTTCAACTTCTTTTGGATCAATATCAATTTTTGATTTGTACGCACGAATTGCTGAGGCAAGTTCCTTTATAATTGTGAGTGCCGATTCACATTCGCCTTCTGCCTCAAGCATTGATTTATCAATTGATGAAAGCTGTGAAAGCTTATGTTTAACTTCACCAAGCATATCATTTACGGAATTATCTGACTCGTAAATCATATTATAAATCTCATCACTCAGCAAAAGAAGTTTTTCAGAATTTTCAAGAATATTTAACTCTTCAATTAATTGCTCGTCTTCATCGGGCAAAGGATTAACCGAATCAATTTCATTTATCTGAAACTGATAGATTTCTTTCTTCTCTTTCAGTGAAGATTCTTTACTCCTTAATTCATTGAGCTCTGCTTTTTTTCTTTTCAGCTTATGATAAAGTGATTGATACTCGTTCAGAAGCTTATCGTTTGAAGAATAATCATCAACAAAATCAATATGAGTTTCTGTTCTGAGTAAAGACTGATGTTCGTGCTGACCGTGTAAATCAACAAGTAAATCTCCGATTTCTTTGATGAGGTTTAGCGGAACGGGCGAATCGTTAATAAAACATCTGTTAGAACCTTTAAGTGATATTTCTCTTCTTACAATCAGTTCGGGAAGGAATTCAATATCATTTTCTTCAAGAAGAGATTTGACCTTTTTATTTCCTTCAACTTCAAAAATTCCTTCGACAACAGATTTCTGAGTGCCTTTTCTTATAACTTCAGTTGAAGCTCTTTCACCAAGCAGCAGACTCATCGCATCAATCAGAATAGATTTTCCAGCACCGGTTTCGCCGGTAATAATATTCAGACCTTTTTCAAACTCAATTTGAATGTGATCAATCAGCGCGTAATCTTTTATCTCAAGCGATTTAATCATCCGTTCTTCTTAATGATATTGTAAAGTGCTTCCACCGATAAATTCACGAATTACAGAATCTCCCGGAATAGGTGATTCATCAGCAACAGGCGTTACGGTTTTAAGTAAATTATAAACTCTTGCAGCTCTTTCATAAGCGTCTTGTTTCAAAACATCATCTTTATACTTAATGCTCCACTGTTCAAAAAGTTTGAGCATTCGATTTGTATAAATCGGAAGTTCATAAGGCATTGCACTGCTGATAACAAAATCTGCAGTGTTGCTGTAAGGAATAATATTTCTTAACTCACTTGAACGCACATAATGCCAATGCTCAAGGGTTTGCTGAGGATTATATGCACGGAAAACAGAATCACGGAGCATTCTTCGGATTAATCTTATATCAGTCCAGCGCACATATCTTCCATCCATTCCTTTCATCTGAAGAAGAGGTTCAAGGTAAAGTTTAAATTTCAGATCAACCGAAATGTCTTTACTGAAAGCAGGATAAAGTCCGTGTAAACTATCAATCAGTAAGAGTTCATCCTTTTCGAGTTTCATTGCAGTTGCATTCAGAGTTCGGGTTCCGGTTTTAAAGTCATATCTTGGAATCAAAACTTCTTCTCCCTTGCTGAGCTTAACAAGATGTTCATTTATGAGTTCAAGGTCTAATGCCTGCGGAGTTTCAAAATCATAATCACCAAATTCATCCTTGGGGTGAAGTTCAAGATCGAAGAAATAATGATCAACATTAAGTGCTTTGAACTTAAACCCTTTTTTAATCAGCTTCTGTTCAAGCTTTATTGTTGTTGTAGTTTTTCCTGATGAAGAAGGTCCGCTGATCATAACCATTCGCAGCGAATCAAGCCGTTCAATAATCAGATTTGCAGCCAGCTCAACATCGTCTTCGTACAAACATTCTGATTCGTGAACTATTTGCGGGAACTCGCCTTTAGCTATTCTTTCATTTAAATGTGCAACAGTGTGAAGATTATGCGATACTGCCCAATCAAGATTTCGCCAGACTTTCTGCCATGGAATATTTTCATTCAGTTTTGAAGCATATCTGTTTTCAGCTTCTCGGGCTCTTTTTCTTTCATCTCGGTAAAGGATGTATTCTTTTGCAACTTTTGCGTGACCGTTTTCAATCAAAACTTTTTCAACTATGTCCTGAATGTCTTCAATATGTGGAGTGCTTCCTTCAGGAAACTTTTCATTTAATACAGCAACAACTTTATCAGAAAGTTCTTTTGCTTTTTCTTTATCTCTTCCGCCAACAGCAACAGCAGCTCGGTAAATAGCATTTGCAATCCGTTCCTGGTTAAATGGCACTATCGCTCCTGTTCTTTTAACAACATTCTTTATATGAGTTTCCATTTCAGCTCCGATTAAAGTTAAATTTTTACTTCGTGAAATTAATAAAATAAAGTTGATTGATTTACTTTTGTATAAAATTACACAAATAAGTTATCTTAAATATGTAAATCTTTAA
>CALHAB010000185.1 GCA_937934185.1 uncultured Ignavibacterium sp.
AAATAATTGATTTGAACCGCCAAGATATTTGAAACCATCGCCCTGAAGATTATTAGGATAATCGTTGAATCCGAAATTCCCTTTGCTTGTGATTGTAAGCGCAATATCGTTCCCTGACTGAGTTGCATAAGTTGGGTTACCTATTGTTTCTATCCATTGAAAGTCAGAATAAGAACCATCGCTGAATCTTAGTAGAAAATTAAGTTTGGCATTCTGTGCAACAGAATTTGAAATAGAAAATGTAAACTTAGATGCACTGTTATTAAACTCACTGAGTGTTCCGACTGCACCTGCATTGAAGGTTCCGTTTATAACAGATGAATAAGAATTTCTTGACTCCAATTGAACAGAAAGATTAGAAGTGGGATTCAAATAATTCTTAAAATTAATCAGAACAGAAATAATCTCGCCTGCTTCAAAAATTCCATCACCGTCTCCGCCGGGTGCTTCATCACTGAAGGAAACATCAATTGCCCTGACTGAAATTGAATTAGTGTTATTCAGTGTTTTGAATGCATTGATTCTGCCACCGCCAAGCAGATATTGGAAAGATGGATTTATTGTGTAGATGTCATCACAATTAACTCTTATCTGTTCACCAACCTGTTCAGCACTATAAGATGGGAATTGTGCGAAGACTAATCCTGCTAGACCGGCAGTTAATGGTGAAGCCATTGAAGTGCCGCTTAATGTTGCATAAGTATCATTCTGCCAGGTATTATAGATGCTGCTTCCCGGTGCAGACACATCAACTGAATATCCATAATTTGAAAAACTTGATTTGGTATCTGTAGAAGTCGTTGATGCAACTGACAAAACTCCTTTGTAAGATGAAGGATAATGACTTCCGGAGCTGTTTGAATTACCTGCCGCAGCCACTACAAGCGAACCTTTTGATAAGGCATAGTTAATTGTTACCTGCCCGAACATCGAAAATCCGCTTCCACCCCAGCTGCAGTTAATAACTTTTGCGCCGTTATCAGCAGCATATACAATTCCTTCATAGCCATAAACAATGTAAGGGCCATTCGAGCCTCGTTGATCATTACGCGTTGTTTTTACAGGCATTATTTTACAATTGAATCCTATTGATGCAACGCCAATTCCGTTATCTGTAACTGCTGAAGCAATTCCTGCAACATGAGTTCCGTGATCCGGCTGATCTTCCATCGGATCGTTATCCGGTGTTCCGCTTAAACCACCAAAGTCCCATCCTCTTATATCATCTACATATCCATTATTGTCATCATCAATTCCGTTATTCGGAATTTCATTCCAGTTTCGCCAGATATTTGCCGCCAGATCCGGATGATCCCAATCCACACCTGTATCAACAATTCCTATCACAATACTTGTATCACCTTTGTTAATATCCCACGCAAGTGCTGCACTAATTTTTGATAATGCATATTGTGAAGCATAACTTGGATCATTTGGTACATAATCAGGCTCATAAACATATCTTGGCTCTGCCCATTCAACTTCAAATGATCTGGAAATTTTGGAGCTTAAATAAAAAGGATCAACATCTGAATCATAAACAATTTCAATTATTCCTGAGAGTGATGAATTCTCTTTAAGTTTATCCGGGAATAATGCTTTTGCTTCTTTTAGATTGAATGATTTAAAGAATTCATTCAGATTGGAACTAAGAGTTACATTACCATAAGCATCGGCTGCAGGGATGTATTTCAACTTAATAATTACTGTATTTGCCACATACCTGATTCCATCTTTCTCTTTGATAATTAATTCTGAATTGTTGGAACTAAATCCGAATAACAGAACAGGAAGAAGAAACAAAAATATGCGCAGGAATTTATTGGAGTAATTGTATTTCATAGCGCTCCTTTTTTAGCAGTTAAATTAAACTCAAATTTTATTTTAGAAAAGGATTCATTAAAAATATTATACTTACCGGTTAAATAATTATTTTTGACTAATACAACCGAACTGAAATTTTACTTGCTCAGTCTGCTCTAAAGATCCTGACTGATTTTAATTTATCTCTTTCTTAAAAACTTAATTTGAAGCACAATTGTGCAAAAAAAGCCATGTAGCTTTAAAGCTTTTTAGCCAAAGAGAGAATATAGCTTAATGGATTGCGGAGTATTTTCTTTTTACAAGTACAAAAATTTTAAGGAACTAAAGAGTATGAATGGTCACCAAAACCATTCTGACAAATACATTCTTTTATATTTTTTTCATTTTATTTATTATAAGCTAAAATAGTATTCTTTAATTTTATTTGCCATTAATTTTCGTCTTAATATTAAGAAGTTTTGGTAGTCTGATATTGTCATTTCCATAATTTCAATTGGAACACAATGCATTCTTAAATTATCAAACAATTCTTGTTCTGTTGAAATTCCACTTAATTGTTTATGGTTTTCTGACATTTGCCTTTTAATCAAATCGAAATATTCTTTGGGTGGTTTATTGCCAATTTTAATATTTATTTCAGATTGCATAATAACATAATTAGCAATTTGATTGTATTTACTTCTATCTAATCCATTCTTTTTAAGGTAATCTTTGGGAAACAAATGATGAATATCCCCGCGAAGCGAAATCAAATCACTTACAAGCACATCTTTAGATAAAAATCCTTTATCATTTGCTTTTACTTGTGCAGCAAGAAAAACATGAAAATATGGACTACTTGCAACGGAAGTATCTAAACTTTGAGGTAAAGAAGCATTCCAAAATGCTTCTGATAATTCGCTCTCTTCTTTTTCTCTCAGGTATTCATCAAAAGGTTTTTGAGTAATTTGTTTAATATCATAATCAAACAAACTTTCTGGTGAACCCGAATAACGTCCTGTTAAAATCGAATAAACAAGCCAACGTTTAACATAGCTTTCAATTGCAACTGAATTAACTCCAAGTTCTTTTAATTTGAGGTAAACTATATAAGCAAAATTTATTGCATTTTTTGAACGTATTAGCTCTGGAGAAATGAATCCTGCTGATTTTATAATCATTAAAAATCGTTTAAAATTTGTTTCATTTATAAAGTTGAGCACTCCTTTTTTGAGGGCCAAGAATGATTTTTGTGATATTTCAGATTCATAAGTTCTTGTTTCAAAATTCCTACCGGAAAGCAAACTCACTAAATCAGAAAGTCTTCCTCTGTTAAATTGAGAAGTAAAAGCAACACGGATTAAATCATTGTAATCCGGATCATAAAGATCTTCGTTTTCGGTTTTGAGCCACTCCATTTTTTGAAAATATTCAGTTCTCGTAAATTCTTTATCATTGTCCACAATGTGATTGTAAAATTCAGGTGCAATGGATAAATGACAAAAATAGTCAATGGCTTTTCTCAATTCATTTCCACCATTTTCTGTGTCGGCAGCAATTTTACTCATCGCAAAGTCTGCCTGGCTTAAAACAACTCCTTTTGAATTAATGCGTATAAATATTTCTGTTACTGTTTCAATATCAAGGTCAGGTGAAAGTTCGATTAGTCCAATTTGCTTTTTAGGAATATTTACTAGTCTCGTTATCGTCTTTTCAATATGATCTTCATTTGCTTCAGGGTTGAGTTTTAAGAACTCCCTGACAATTTTCAAAACACTGCCGTTCATAACTTCAGAAATGTCATGAAGCCAAGTTTTATCCTTTAGAATTGCTGGATTTTGAACTTCAAATCTTTCATCAATCGGGTGGAAAGCAATTTTAATTTTTACTCTTTCATATGTTTTATTGATTACATACTGTCCAAGTATTGCAGCAGTTAAAGCTGTAATTCTTTGTTGTCCATCAATAAGAACTTTTTTACCTTCGCTTAAACTTCCGTCCTTTAATCTTACATTTGGATTTCTCCACGCAATAATATAACCAATCGGATAACCTTGATATAAACTGTCCATTAAGTCCCGGACTTTTGAACTGTCCCAAACAAAAGGTCTTTGAATTTCTGGAATTGCAATTTCGCCTGAATTTACCCAAGCTAAAATGGTTTCAATCAAATGTTGATTTACAGTATACTTTTGCATTTTCTTCTTTTTATTTTGATGTTCATTTAATCTGTTATCGGCAAGTCAAAATGAAAGAAATAGTTTCGAATGCCAGGGCAGTGGCCGATTAGAAGCTCTATCTTTTTCATCAGTATTAAATTTCTTAAAATAAATACTTTACAAACTTATAATTTCCTCTGCTATGCCGCCGCATAAGTAATGTTAGATATTACTTTTCTCAATTTGAATTTGACTATACCCAATTCGTTTTAAAAGATTTACCCCTAAAAAATATGGTATTAGAAACGGAACTGCAGGAATTGAAACAGCAAAACCTGGTGTTCTAAATGTTTCTGCGAAAAACGCTGATAAAATAATAATAACAAATGCTACTGAACAAAAGAACAAATAAACTGAACTGGATGTTTTCATTAACCAACCAGCTTTCCTTAAAGCCAAAACAATTGTAAAAGTTGCAAGATATGTCAGCGCCACTTCAATAACTGAAATAAGACCAAACAATTGTCTTACAGGTAAAAACCATTCAGGATAGTTTAATAAGTTTTTGGTTGACATTATTTTGAATAATTCTGTCAGGAAAAATCCCCAGTAAAGCATATTGATAACAAATAGAGGGATAGCAATTAATATTGCTGTCAAAGCAAGTATTGAATAAAAGTTTTCACCTTTCGATTTAATTCTTTCTATTAAGCATACAAAACCAAATGCAATAGATACGCCGCTGATAACAAGCATAAAGTATCTTACTTGTTGCTCTGTTGCACTGGCTGTCCATTCTGTGGCTGTTTCTGGTGGCGGACCCAATCCAGCAAACATTGAAATTAAAATCCAGGGGACAATCAAGAAAAATGCTGCTGTTGCCAATTTACTTTTGGCTTCATCATTTTGTCTGATAACATTCAGCCCAAGCGACCAGGAAGCAAATGTCATTAAAGTTGCGTTCAATAACCATACTGGCAAATAAAACTTATAGCTTACATGTCCAACACCAAATCCAAGTCCTGCCGCTATAATAGGGACTAACAGAAGATAAATGTAGCTTATCAATTTGGAAGTTTTTGATGCCATAAGCATACCTAGGTTTAGTTTAATGTTAACAGCCAACATTTTGCGGCTTTGCGTTCGGGCGGGTTTCGGAGCACAAAACTGTCAATACACCACAAAAGCTGATGCGAGGTAGAATGTTCAATTAACCACGTCAGCCCCCATTGCGGCAAGCGGCTGTTAGCGGTTGTTTTCTTTCTTTTCATTCGTCAATTCATTACTAATGTTGCAGCAAAAGTGTTAACTATTGAATGTGTCAGAAGTCCTGGGAAAATACTTTTTGATTTGTGTCGTAAA
>CALHAB010000186.1 GCA_937934185.1 uncultured Ignavibacterium sp.
GGTGTATCATACCACTGTAAAGCGTTTAATTGACCATAATTGGTAATTATTCCATTATTAGCTCTTAAACCTGCCCAAATCGAATTTCTGATTTGAAGAGTGTCACCAAGTGCTGCATTACCAACATTTGCACCGTCGAGTAATAACCCAATTGGAAAGCCCATTACAATAGAGTTGTAAATTGATGTTTGAGCACTTCTTCGTATATGTGCTCCTCTTTTGAAATTTGGATTATATGCAGTGAAAGAAGTATCAGGCATCGGTCCTATAGTGGTAAAATTAGAAATTATAGGAAGTGTTCTTGGAGTGTTAAATGTTCCGGTACCGTCATTATCTGTTTCATATCCGTTGCTTCCACCAATATCAGCTATGTTTGGATCCCTCATAGCAAATCCAAACTGGAGATTTCCTCTGAAACCAAAATCCATATCCCAGTCATCATCAACTACTTTGTAAGAAATCAGATATCTGCCATTAACGGTTCCACCAAACCATTCAAATGCATCATCACCACAATAACTAACCTGAACATATTCAATTGTGGTTCCTCTGCCAACTCCGCCGAGAGTTAATCCGTTTATTTCATTGTCAGGTAAGAAAGCTATACCAGAGAATTCAATTCTAACATATCTTATGATTCCACTGTTGTCATCATCATTTGGTGTAGCGCCACCGCCATAAATTGTTCCTGTTCCGCCTTCAATTATTGCAGTTCCACCTGGAACATTTATTCTTGCATTACCAGCAACTATAACTCCGCCCCAATCTCCAGGACCTCTGTTACCTGGTAATTCCTGAGAGGTAAAAACAATAGGTTCATTAGGTGTACCGTCAGCAATAATTTTTGCTCCTCTGTTTATAATTAGTGTACCTTTACTTGCTTTTTCCCCGTAAATTACTGTTCCGGCCTGGATTGTTAATGTAGCGGGAGGATTAACATTCACGAAACCTCTTAGAAGATAACGCTTGTTTTTTGAGAGAAAAGCATTAGAATTAATATTACCTTCAATTACGCTGTCTACCGGTGCAAGTTGTGCAAATGTTTCAGCTAAACCGAAGATAAAAAGAACAACAATGATAGAAAAGAACTGGTTAATTATTTTCATTTTGTCTCCTTGATTTGTTAATAATGTTTGTTAGTTTCAATGCTTTTTCTCTCTCCGCTCTCTCTTCATTATTGAATTTTGTATGATAATCCTAACGAAATTGATGTGTTGGAACTATTTACTCTTGATTTTTTATTTCCCTGAGTGAATAGCTGTTCCTGTGCTAATAAATCTTTTATTCCTAATTTAATTTCAAAGTTATCAAGGAATGGTTGTGAGATAACCAGATCAATTAAATCCCGAGGTTGTTCAGTTACATCCTCCTCGTATGCAGTTGCAACTTCAACAATTCTTTCACCTATTTTATTGTAGAGAATTCCAACCATTGTACCGATATTTGGTTCTGTAAAGTATAAACCAAAGTTAAGTACATACGGCGATTGTCCCTGAAGTGGTCTTTCTTGCCTTGGAATAGTTGTTTCTGTTCCTTCTACATTTACTAATGATTTAATCCAGCTGTAGTTACCATTTAATGAGAAATTATTAAAATAAGAGCCTAAAAATCCAAGTGAGAATCTTCCTTCCAACTCGAACCCATAAATCTTTGCTTTATCAGAGTTTGTAAAAGTTCTTTCAGAACCAAGAGCACTACCAGTTACTACCACTTTTTCAATTGCATCAGTGATTGATTTATAAAAAATACTTGCTGAAACAAGCTCACCAACTCCAGGAAAGATCTCGAATCTTAAATCATAATTTCTTATTAAAGCTCTCTGTAAATCAGGATTTCCTCTGACAGAGGTTTGAGTTGCAAAATCAAAGTAAGCAAACGAAGCCAATTCTCTTAATTCAGGTCTGTTCACTGTCTGGCTGTATCCAAGTCTCAGGTTTGTGATTGGACTGATTCTATAAATTAGATTGGCAGAAGGAAGAACATCAACTTTTTTAAGTTGATTGCTTAATGGAATCTGTCCGCTTAAGTCAAATGAGTTAATCTGCTGGAGCGAATTTTCTAATCGAGCACCACCTACAAAACTGAATTCCTGATCAAAGAAATAAAAAGGCAGCTCGATCATTCCGTAGCTTGAGAAAACATCCTGCTTGGCGAAATAATTATTAGAACCATTTTGATACTCCTCAATTGAAAATCCGTTTCTTCTGTAATTTTCGGGAGCAAATATCTCATTTAATGGCAAGTAAAGAAGGCTGAAGTCTGTAAACCCGTTTCCTGATGCATTTATAATTGTAGTAATTAATCTTGATGTAAAATCTCTTTTCTTTTCTTCGTAAAGTGCTCCGAACTTATATTTTGCATAGGAAGTTGGTAAGGTTAAATCAATACCTGCACCTCTTGTCTTATCAAATAGATTCGAATAGAATCTACCACCATTTTTTAAGTTGGGCTGAAATCCGAGAATAGCTGCAAATGGATCGTTGGTTCCAATATCTCTTCCATAAAGAACACGTCTGTAATCGGGTTCATTACGGTTTGATTCTGAGTAATAAGTTTTCCAATCCAGTTTTAAGCTGTTAAGAATCGGGAAATAATGCTCTCCATTTAATTGCGTTGAAAGAACATCTCTTTCAACAAATCTGAGTGCTGTCTGAACTTGCTCTTTGCCGGCATCAGTATATTGAGCACCGGTTAAAACTGATACTTCATCATCACTTGAACGGCTGTAGGTATTCTTGAAAGAAAATTTATGGAAATCTGATACCTTATAACTAAGATTCAACATTCCGCCCATCATTGTTGAATAAGTGGATTGAAGACCCTTAAACTCAAATCTGGGTTCACCGCTGGCTTCAAATTCATTTCTTTCAACATCAGAATTCTTGTAAGAATTTCTGAATGAAAAAGCTGCAACAAATCCAAAATTTTGTCCTAACAAAGTTGTACCATCTCCAACTGATAAGGAGAAATTATTATTTAAAGGAGCTCTCTTTGATTCAGGAGCCCAAACATTGTTAAGAGTACGGGCAAGCTCATTTATTTCTGATCTGGTAAGACCAGCTGTAGCAAGGTTAGCTGGAAAAGATGGTGGAAGAGCTCTGCTTCCATTGTCAAATCCCCAGAAACTTGCCCCGCCCGAATAAGTTGAAAAATCTTTAAATGATGTATTTGATGTGTAAGAAGTTGAATAGCTGAGATTGATTTTAAGTCTATCGGGAAAATCAATTGTGTTAATCTGAACAGTTCCTCCAGCAAAATCGCCTGCAATATCAGGAGTAAATGATTTTACAACTATTGTATTGCTTAGTAAGTTGGTTGGAAGTAGATCAAAAGCAAAAGATTTTTTTTCAGGCTCTGTGCTGGATAATGAAGTATTATTAAGTTGTGCATTGCTATATCTTTCACTCGTACCACGAACGAATATAAATTTGTTATCAAGCAAAGTAACTCCGGGAATTCTTTTGAGCGCATCACTGGTTGAGGCATCATTACTTTTCTTTATTTGTTCAGAACTGATGCCATCACTAATTGAATTTGCTTTCTTTCTTTGATTGATTAAAGCATTCTCATATGAACGATCAAGTTTATCAATTACAACAACTTCATCTACTGAAATTGCTTCGGATGTAAGCGCAACTCTTAAATCAGTTGATTTACCTGCAGTAACTACAACATCTTTAATTGTTAATTTCGAATATGAGATGTAGCTTATTATAATGTTGTACTTACCCGCATTTACATTTTCTATTAGAAACTTACCTTCGAGGTCTGTTGCGGCACCAATATTTGTATTTTCTATAAGTACATTCGCACCGATGATTGGTTCGCCAGTTTCTTTATCAAGGACATATCCGGTTATTGTACCTTTGCCTTGGGCAAGTAGAGGCAGATATCCCATTAAGAATATCAGAAAGATTTTTGATATGAACTTCAGACACACTTTTGGAAATTTTTTTTCTTTGAGCATAACACTCTCTCCTTTTTTTTTGACACCCAAACATAAATTTCTAATATTAAGAGAATGTTAAGCGAATATTAATTGAGTGTTAAAATTGTAGGAGAAAATTGAGAAACCCTTGAAAACAGCACATTTCAAGTGTTTTAGTTTTTGATGGATTATCAATGGAAGATTTTCATTATTTGATCAAGTTCATCTTCTTTGTTTGAATAAATGATCCTGTCTGGATTTTATAGAAATAAATTCCGCTTGCCAACTGATGACTGCTGACTGTGGACTGAAATTCAACTTCATACCTTCCTGCTGATCTGTATTCATCAACAAGTGTTGCAACTTCATTTCCAAGCACATCATAAACCTTCAAAGTTTGCCAACCGGAAACCGGCGACTGCCAACTGATTTTAGTGCTTGGATTGAATGGATTTGGATAGTTCTGATAAAGCAAAAAATCTGTTGGATTAAAATCAACATCAACTTCTATCTCATTTGAATAACTGAATGACCCATCAAAATCAATCTGTTTTAACCTGTATGCATATCTACCGTTTGAAAGAATTTCATCAACGAAATAATAACTATTTGGTTTAGTAGTTGTTCCTCTTCCTTTGACAAACCCTATTTTTTGCCAATCATATTGAGGTTTGTCTTTTGATATTTGACTTCTTTGTACTTCAAAACCAAGATTATTGGTTTCAGTTGCTGTTGACCAGCTTAGTTCTACACTACTATCATTTACTTTTGCTTTAAAGGTAACCAATTCAACCGGAATAGTTTCATCAGTGTAAACATATATTCCGCCGTTAGTGGTGCCTGATACAGCAACAAGTATTTTATTTTGGTATGAAATTATCTTATTAGCAGAGAAAGTCAGGTTGTAATTAACAAAATTAATTCCGCCGTCAGTGGATTTGTAGACGCCACCATTTCCTGCAGCATAA
Source organism: uncultured Ignavibacterium sp. (assembly GCA_937934185.1). GTDB lineage: Bacteria > Bacteroidota > Ignavibacteria > Ignavibacteriales > Ignavibacteriaceae > Ignavibacterium. The sequence continues at coordinate 4,897 of CALHAB010000186.1, forward strand.
ATATCCTCTACCAAATCCAGACAAGCTCCTCTGATTGCGGCAGGTGTGCTGCCGATATTTGTCCAGGTTATTCCGAAATCTGTTGACCTGCTGACCGGATAACCGGTTGATGTAGAAACGGTTAGCAATGTGCCATCTTGTTTTTGAAGGATTTCCCAAACATTAACATTATTATAAGGACCACTAAAAGTTTGACCAGCATCAGTTGAAACAAAAAATCCATTTAATGTTGTTGAAGATGAACCTGCATACACTCTGTTATTATCAAACTTATCGAAATCCAAACTAACTATTGAGTACCCGGAAAGAGTTTGATTAAATGTCACTCCATAATCAGTGCTTCTGTAAATGCCGCCAGAAGTAACACCAACCAATACTAAACCATTCTGTCCACAGGTAACTGTATTAACTGAATTTCCCCCAAAAGTAGTTACCGGAATAGTAGTGAATGAGTTTCCGCCATCAGTAGAAATTATTAACCCGTTTGAACTGTTGGCAACATATACATTGTTCAACGGATCGAATGCTATATCGAGATAATTGGATGCACCGGTTGAAAAAACATTTGTCCAGGTATCCCCGCCATCGATTGATTTGAATATTCCTCTGGCAGTTCCTGTTGTGCCGGCATATATATTACCGGCA
>CALHAB010000187.1 GCA_937934185.1 uncultured Ignavibacterium sp.
AAAGCCCCGCCAAGCCACATTCTTCTGTCGAATTTGTTGTTAATATCTTCCATATCTGTCTCCTTTATGCATTAGTGCATTTTTTCTGTTGGAAAAGTAAATCAAATAAATGTTGGTGCAAATATAAAATCGGTAAGCAGCAGGAAAATGTCGGTAAACGAGGCTCTTTTATGGTCAACTAATTTTAATAGATTATAGAATAATGCTGAACAATCTAAAACTTTGGTGACACCTCATATTCTACTTTAGGTTCATTCAAAAGATAAAGCTTAAGTTGTTTATTTTCTTTAAAACCTTGAATTTTATTTTGATTGAATTCCTTGTTTTATTTTTCTGTATTTACCACGGCCAATAAATTCAATTATCCCGTGATCACGAAGGATTTGGAGCTGTTGCCTGATTTTATCTTTAATGAAATTGTTGTTGGGATATTTTAATTTAAGCTTATGTTCAAAATTATAGATTTCATTAAGATTAAATATATCTGATTCAATTTCATCGACGCATTTCATAATATCAAGAAGCCATCTTTTCGCATCGATTGATTTTTCTCTTAGAAATAATGTTCTATTAAAAGATTGTTTTACGATCTCTCGGTCAATAATTATGGAATTCTTAACTAAATAAACTTTCCCAGAATTAGGAATTTTAGCTATATCAATATTGCAACCTATCCAACCAGCTCTTCTTGCTGTAATTGGTAGCGGAGATCTTTTAACGATAATTTCTTCAGTAAAAAATTGTTTAGGAATAATAAGGAAGTTATTGACACTCCAGCTTTTAGAGTATGTTAGAAAGAAAAAATTCGGGTTGTTTTTGGAATTTATTCTTTCAATCATTTTAGAATATGCCCCGTCTATGATTGTATTAGTAAGTTTCTCAAATTTGCTTTTCAACTCAAATTCTTCTGAACACACTCTACAACAAAAATCAGCAACAGGACGGTTATTTTTAAATTCTTTGAGTGGATAATTTCCACACTTTGGACAATATGAATTAGTAAGAACCCAATCCTCGGATAAGATTCTTATCATTTGAGGCTTGGCCTTATAACCTGATGCACGCTCTATATTAAACAATAAGTTCATCTTTAACAAAAGGTAGTCTTTGGGTTAAGAGTAAAAAATCCAAAATTAGAGGAGTACTTGTAAATTATTGTCAATGCAATGCCGCCAGCCCATTTAATAAATGGCTTAGCTGAATTTACAATCATTTTAACACTGCTCATTTATTTTCAGAGATATAGAATCGGATTTTTTCACACAAAAGATAAAGAAATATTTTTTGCATTTCATCTCATCTATTACACATGCACCTCAAACTCTTTTGGAATATTTTCTTTTACTTTATTGAGTGCTTGTTCCAAATCTGCAATCAAATCATTCACATCTTCAATTCCGACTGATATTCGAACTAATCCGTCAGTTATACCTGCGGCTTCCCTTGCATCTTTTCCCATTGAAAAATGTGTCATACTTGCCGGATGCTGAATTAAACTTTCAACTCCACCTAAACTAACTGCTAATTGAAATAATCTCACAGAATCCATCATAATTTTTCCGGCTTCCATTCCACCGGCTAATTCAATTGAGATCATTCCGCCCGGACCTTTGTGCTGCTTTAATCCTGTTTTGTAATGAGGATGAGATTTTAACCCAGGATATCTTATTGATTTTACAAGAGGATGTTTTTCAAGCCACTCTGCAATCTTTTGTGCATTCTGACAATGCTTCTCCATTCTTATTGCAAGTGTTTTAAGTCCACGGTGTACAAGAAAAGCATTGAATGGATCGATCACACCACCAAGCTGATTTAATGTTTTTCTGAACTGCTGATAAGTTTCTTCATCTTTCACAACAATCACTCCTCCAACAACATCAGCATGACCATTTAGAAATTTTGTTAAACTGTGCATTACAATATCCGCTCCGAGAGCTATTGGGTTTTGTAAAGCCGGACTCATAAAAGTATTATCAACTACAACTGTAGCTTTGTGATCGTGAGCAATTTTTGAAATTGCCTCTATGTCAGAAATACAAAGTGTTGGATTACCGGGGGTTTCGATATAAACTACTTTTGTGTTTGGCTTTATTGCTTTACGAACATTTTCACTATCGGATGAGTCAACAAATGTAGTTTCAACTCCGTATTTTTTCATTACTGTGTTGAGGATTGTTGTTGTAGGTCCGTAAACTGCAGATGAACAAACAACATGATCACCTGACTGAAGAAGAGTTATAAAAATTGTACTTATCGCAGCCATTCCGCTGCCGCAGCCAAGTGCTTTGTGTCCGCCTTCAAGTTCTGCAATTGCATTTTCCATCGCTTCAACTGTTGGATTGAGCATTCTTGTGTAAATGTAACCTTTCTCTTCGCCAGCAAACAGCGATGCACCGTGTTTGACATTTTTAAATTTAAATGTTGAGGTTTGATAAATAGGCGGGACAACTGCACCGTATTCGTATTCATCAATTCCTGAATGAACACATTTGGTTTGAAAATCGAATTTTGAATGACTTTTCATAGAACTTTCCATATAATAATATTTAATATTTAATACTCAAACTTAGGAAAAGTTTTTGAAAGAAAGTTTGATGACCTTAAACTGCTAACAGATAAAATGAACTTAAAACTGTTTTAATGGGTTCTATTGACAATTGGATTTAAATTTTTATTTTTGTGCCAGCGATGAAAAATTTTAATAGTACATATCACCGCCACCATCATCATTTAAGTACTCGAGCAGTGCGCCGGTGATTTGTATTTAGTCCACTTAACAAAATATTGAAATCAAACCCGGCGTAAGTCGGGTTTTTTGTTTTAAAGGAGTTTTATGAAAAACAATGGAAATCTGAAACTAGCAATTCAGAAAAGCGGGAGATTATCTGAAAGCTCTCTTCAACTTTTGAAGAATTGTAATCTTGAAATTGAAAAATTCAATGACAGACTTGTCGTAAGCATCAGAAACTTTAAACTTGATTTGTTATTTCTTCGTGATGATGACATTCCCGAATATGTTCAGGATGGTGTTGCTGAACTTGGTATTGTTGGTGAAGATATTCTCAACGAGACAAAAGCTGATGTAAAGGTTGTCAGGAAACTTGGATTCGGAAGATGCAGTTTGAGAATTGCAATTCCTGAAAATGATGATTTGAGAGATATAAAAGATCTCAACGGTAAAAGAATTGCAACATCGTTCCCAAACATTCTTAAAGATTTCTTAAAGAAAAATAAAATTGATGCAAAGATCGTCAACATCAGCGGAAGTGTTGAAGCTGCACCTTCACTCGGTATTGCTGATTACATCTGTGACCTTGTATCAACAGGAAATACTTTGAAACTAAATAAGCTCAAATCTTCTATCAGTGTACTTGAATCAGAAGCAGTTCTTATTAAAAATAAAAATCTAAAAAATCAGTCTGACAAGTATCAGATTTTCTTAAAACTTCTCGCCAGAATTGAATCAGTACTGAATGCGAA
>CALHAB010000188.1 GCA_937934185.1 uncultured Ignavibacterium sp.
ATAGTTTTTTTTCTGTTTATGTTAAAGATTTTTATGCTCTGCAGCTCAAGTCTGGAGACTTGAGCTACGGGTTATAAATTCCTCCGCCGATAAATCGGAGTCGGAATGACAGAATAGGTATAAGAGAATAAGGTATAAGGATATAAATAATAAGAGTAACAAAAACTTTTGCGCAGTATTCTCTGCAGAATAGTTTTTTTTCTGTTTATTTTAAAGATTTTATGCTCTGCAGCTCAAGTCTGGAGACTTGAGCTACGGGTTATAAATTCCTCCTCCGATAAATCGGAGTCGGAATGACAGAATAGGTATAAGGGAATAAAGTATAAGGATATAAATAATAAGAGTAACAAAAACTTTTGCGCAATCCCAAACAATAATAAATTAAATAAGTGCTTTACTTTTGAAGCTATTGATTGGGTGATTGATTTTATTGCCCTATCTTTTAAGGCAGGGATAGTAATGACAATTCAAATCACTGTCGGGACTTTAGTCACATTTGTTTTATTGAGTGGTTTAATAATGTCATCCTTTCAGGATTTTATACTTTTGTTTTATGATTTCGTTACAATAATTTCATCACTTCGTGATTTGTTGTGCAGTAGATTTCTAACCTCGATGAATCAGAGTTCGGGATGACACAGACAGATAAGGAGAGAGGAATAAAGAAATAAGTATAAAGGGATTAGGTATAAGGATATAAGGTATAAGAGAGAAATTTAAATCAGAATCTTTACCGATTCATTCAATCGGCGCGAACAGGAGTTCGCTCCTTACATCATAAATACGCAACCAGAGGCTACGGTTACTTATGTCTTCCTCTGCTTGTATGATACTATTTCATCAGAACCATTTTTTTTGTTTCAATAAAAATTTGTTCCGTGCCTTGTGAAGAATTGGTTACACGAAGTTGATAGAAATATATTCCGCTTGACAAACTGGAAGTTTGTCCTACTTTATATTCAACTTCATATCTTCCGGCCTCTCTGTATTCATTAACTAATGTTGCGACTTCATTTCCAAGAACATCATAAACTTTTAATGTAACAAATTGCCTACTGCTTATTGCATACTGTATACTGGTGCCTGGGTTAAATGGATTGGGATAATTCTGATAAAGAAAAAAATCATCTGGAATATTTTCATTGTTTGAGCCGACGGAGTTTGGTTCAAAGGGTGAAAAGAATATCAGCATATTATCAATGGTTGCACGCCATAAACCCCAGCTGTGCCCTTCGTGTCTTTCTTCCCAGTTTAACTGATAATTATTCTGCAGAAGAAAATCTCTGAAGTTTCTCATATTACCCGGCAGCGAACCTTCGTAAGTTCCCCAGACAGAGCACCATTTTATGTTTTTGACCGGACCGTTTACAATAAGATTATAAGCTTCATAATTATTTGGCCAGAATGCACCTGAATGAAGACCGCAATATCCGAATATCTCAGGATGATTATAACTTATAAGTGCTGAGATATTTCCTCCGAATGAATCACCCAAAATCAATCTTTTATCAGCAGAGGGAATTGTTTTAAAGTTTGAATCAATGTAAGGAACAAGTTCATTCACAAAAAATAATCTGTATTTAACCCGCGATGATCCTGCATATTCTTCATTTCTGTTATTTGGTTTAACAAAGACAGCAATAACAGGATTTATTCTGTTACTGTCAATAAGATTGTCAATTACAGTAACTGCACTTCCAAGTGAAATATATTCAAATCCATCCTGAAAATAGACTGCAGGATATCTTTCTGTGGAAGCAGAATCATATCCCGGCGGCAGATAAATTCTTAACTGATAATAAGCTCCAACAGTTATACTGTAAATAGTTTTGTTTACAATCGTGCCGTGAGGAATGTTACTCCGATAGTTTATCTCCCAGGGTTGAACATAATCAGGCATTGCGAGCTCCGAGTTTGGACCGAATCCTCCGCTAACTTGTCTTGGATTTTCAGGATCAAGAATCCAATCATTTCCGTTTCTTACAAACTTATAATCAAGTCGTGCGTCTGATTCAAAAACTTTTGAATAATACCAGAAGTTTGTTCCAGATAAATTCATCATACTCCAGCTTGGAGTCCATCCATTAAAATCACCTGCAATTGAAATTGAACTGACACTGCCGCGATAAACAAAATTTGCTGAGTCGCCGGTAATAAAAGGAATGCCTTGTGTTCTCGCATAAACAATAAAGCTGTCAACAGCAGATTGTTTGGAAGCAGGATCAGGCAGTGAATTAACATAATTAATAAATTGCTGAAACTGATTCTGTGAATAAACGCTCACACTTAAAATCATTAAAAGAACTGTTAGATATAATTTCATAGTATTACTATTTTTAATTAAAGATTTATTCAAAAATAAGCACGGCATAAAAAAGATGGACATATCAAAATTTATCGCCAGTAATAAGGGCAAGTTTGATTTATCAAAATTCAAAACTGATTATACAGCAGATATCGGATCAAAAGAAAAAGCTGAAGAGCTTCTGAAAAAAAATATTGAAACAATGACTGAGCTTCAGGACAAACTTTATGCTCAGGATAAATATTCAATACTTATAATCTTTCAGGCGATGGATGCCGCTGGAAAAGATGGAGCAATAAAACATGTTATGAGCGGACTTAATCCGCAGGGAACACAAGTTTATAGTTTCAAACAACCCTCAAAGGAAGAACTTGATCACGGCTATTTGTGGAGAATTCAGAAAGTTGTTCCTGAACGCGGAAGAATCGGAATTTTCAATCGTTCACATTATGAAGAGGTTTTGATTGTGAGAGTTCACAACTTAATTAAGTATCAGCAGATTCCGGAAGAATTAATTGATGACAATATCTGGGAGAAAAGATTCAGACAAATAAATGATTTTGAAAGATATTTATATGAGAATGGAACTGTAATTATCAAATTCTTTCTGAATATTTCTAAAGAGGAACAGAAAAAAAGATTCTTGTCAAGAATTGAAGACGCTTCAAAGAACTGGAAATTTTCTGCCGCAGATGTGAATGAAAGAAAGTTCTGGAATGATTATATGAAAGCATATCAAGAAGCAATAGCCGCTACAAGCACAAAGCATGCTCCGTGGTATATTATTCCTGCTGATAAAAAATGGTTCGCAAGATTAGCTGTAAGCGAAGTAATAGTTCAAACTATGAAAAAATTAAAACCTGATTATCCGAAACTTTCTGATGAACAAATTGCTCAGCTTCAGAAATGTAAAGAAGCACTTTTAAATGAAGAAAACATCTGAAAAATTATATGATGTCATTTCGAAGGAGCGCAGCGACTGAGAGATTATATCATAAATAACAATTTTCCTCCGATAAATCGGAGTCACACCTGGCTTCCGGCAGACAGGATAAAAAATTATATTGTAAATATGTCTCTGAAAAATTGACTGCCGGACATTTTTATCTAATCATATTTTGAAAATTTATTTCATACTTACAAAACGAAAGATTATCAATGCTCTGCTGCTTCCGCTCATCACTTTCATTAACCATTCTTAAATTCAAAAGCAGAATTACGAAACATTATAAAATTTTTTTCAGTCTTAATAACCAGAATTAAAAACTTTGAGGTTATTATGAAAAGAATTATTACAACAAAAGTGGTTGGTCATTTTCTTCTTTCCTTTTCTGTGTCGTTGGTAATGTTAACTGCCTGCTCTTCCGGCGAAACAGTAAAGAATTCAGAAAGCATTACATCAGATAAAACTTTTATTTTCAAAGATGGAAATGATTCTTATCGCGTTGAGTTCGACAATGATAAAATAAAATCTATCTATAAAAACAATCAGAAAATTCCCGATAAAGAAAT
>CALHAB010000189.1 GCA_937934185.1 uncultured Ignavibacterium sp.
AGAATTTACAGAAGATTACGATCAGATATTAAAAGGTGATACAGATTTAGTTGTAATTGCAACACCGGTTGCAACTCATTATTCATTAGCTAAAACTGCACTCGAAAATGGTAAACATATCTGGGTTGAAAAACCTTTTACTGCATCAGTTAATGAAGCTCTTGATTTAATTGAAACAGCAGAAAGAAAAAACCTTAAAATTTTTGTTGATCATACTTTTATTTATAACGGTGCTGTTATAAAATTAAAAGAACTTGTGGACAAAGGTGAACTCGGTAATATACTTTATTTTGATTCAGAGAGAATCAACCTTGGATTATTTCAGAAAGATGTGAATGTTGTTTGGGATTTAGCACCGCACGATCTCTCCATAATGCTGCATTTATTAGATAATCAGAAGCCAAAAGCAATTACTGCTACAGGTATTGCTAATTTTAATGGTTTAGAAAATCTTGCGCACATCTGTGTTTACTTTGAAAATAATTGCTTTGCTCATTTTCATGTCAATTGGACATCACCTGTAAAAATACGAAGAATGATTGTTGGAGGCGATAAAAAAATGGTTGTTTATGATGATATGGAAAATATGGAAAAGATTAAAGTTTATGACAGCGGTGTTGATATTAAATCAACGGAGAAAATTCACGAAGCATTGGTTCAGTACAGAATAGGCGATATGTATTCACCAAAAGTTATTCAGGTTGAAGCCCTTGCACTTGCAGCTAGAGAATGTCTCGATGCAATCAAAGAGAATCGTTTGCCTAAAACAAATGGTTATGACGGTCTTGAAGTTGTTAAGATACTGGAAGCAAGCGATCGCTCGATTAAAAATATGGGGCAGATTGTTGAATTGGCTGATTTGATTTCAGCATAACAAAAAATTATTGTGAGGTAATTCCTGTGGAGAAAAAAAATATCAACAATGTGAAACTTGGGGAAAATGTTAAAATATTCGATTTCGTCAATCTATACGGTTGTACAATAGGTGATAATACCAAAATCGGAACTTTCGTTGAAATACAAAAGAATGCTACAATAGGAAAGAACTGCAAGATATCGTCGCACACTTTTATTTGTGAAGGTGTACATATTGGAGACGGCGTCTTTGTAGGGCACAATGTTACTTTCATTAATGACAAAATACCAAGAGCAGTAAATCCCGATGGTTCTTTACAAACTGAAGCTGACTGGAAACTTGAAGAAACTTTTGTTAAGAATGGTGCTTCAATTGGTTCATCAGCAACAATTTTGTGCGGTGTAACGATAGGGGAGAATGCTATTGTTGGTGCCGGTGCAGTGGTAACTAAAGATGTGCCGCCAAATACTGTTGTAGCCGGAGTTCCTGCAAAAGTTATTAAGAAATTAGTTTGATAGATAACTCACTTAACGAATAAATAAACTGTCAAACCAACCAACACAAAAAAGTAAAGCACTGAAAGATAAGTTTTAATCATACTTATCTTTAGTGCTTTTTTTCTTCTTAAATCTTTTGCTAAGTTCTTCTTTTCTTCAGAAGATGCCCGAAAATCTGCTATTTTTATTTTCTCAGCTGAAATCATTTTCATAGTTGATTTTCGAAAAATTCAGGAAAAATTATACCACTTGATTTATTTCGAAAATCCAGCGATTTCAGCTTATTATTCAATTGCAGGAAAAAATTACCTGCAGAATATTCCCCAATTGTTAAAATTCTGAATTCTTTAATTCCTATTTCTGCAAAACAATTCTGATTCGGCGGTTCTGTCTTCTGCCTTCTTCTGTAAGATTATTTGCAATCGGGAAGTTATCTGCCAGACCATATATTTCAAATCTTTGTGAGTCCAGGCCCTTTGAAACAAGATAATCATAAACAGCTTTTGCTCTGTCGTATGACATTTTCTTTATGTAAGAAGCGGTTCCCTGACTATCCATATGTCCTTCTATCCGCCATTTTGTATTTGGTCTTCCCTTTAAAAATTTGACCAGTTCATTTAATTGTGAGGCAGCCGTTTCCTTAAACTTTGCTGAATTAGGTTGGAATAAATCATCTGCGCTGAGAACCATTTCATCAATTGTAATTCCCAATTCAATTTCATCCGGACAGCCGTCTTCATCCAGATAACCATTAAATGTTTCAGCTTCGTCAGGACATTCATCCATATTATCTGGGATACCATCTTTATCATTATCCGGGTCTGGGCAACCATCCTGATCCTGGAATCCATCTATATCTTCAGTTTCATCAGGACATTGATCCAAGTAATCGGGAATACCATCACCATCTCTATCTGCATCCGGGCAGCCATCATCATCCTTAAAACCATTGAAGTCTTCAGGTATTCCAATGCAATCATCGAGATCATCAATAATTCCATCTCCGTCGGTGTCAAATTCCGGGCAGCCGTCTTCATCCTTATATCCATTAAAAGTTTCAGGAGCTTTTATACAATCATCAACATCATCAGGAATTCCATCACCATCAGAATCTTTCTTTGCTAAAAGATTATATGAAAAGCCAAGCGTTATTGAGATAAAACTGTCTTTGCTTTTTGATGCAGAAACATCTTCAAGGTAATCTGTGTTTGGCAGGAAGTATTCCCCCTGAACATAAAGTGAAACAGCATTGCTGATATTATACCGCATTCCTCCGCCAACACCTATGTTTGATATTATTCTCTCGTATTTGCCATCTCTGCTATAGGGAGCATTTGTTCCATCTTCGAGCTGAGGATCAAAATTAAAGTAAGAAGCACTAAACATCAGATAAGGGCTCACTATTTCAAATAAATCAAAACCAATATTCCCGACAAATCCGAGCTCAAAAAATTTAGTTGATATTTTTTCTGGTATATTTCTTAAGCCGTCATTAGTGGTAATTCGTTGACGGCTATCCTGTCCATCAATATGACCAAGTCCTGTGCGCAAACCGAATCCCAGATTTAATCCACTTAATGGATTAAAATTATATTCAGTGCCGAATCTGAAAACAGAGCTTGAGACCTGTTTTTTATAATCTGTAAAACCCTGCGTAAAACCGCCTTCTAAGGAAAGTAAAAATTTATTTGTTTTGAATTTTTGATCACTGATTCTCTTATAATAAGATTCGTTTTTGACTTGTGCTGAGACTTGAAGAAAAGATAAAAGTATTGTTAGCAAAAAGCTGGTTATCAGAAAAGATTTTTTTTGAATTTTTTTCATTGTATTTCCTGATTGTTAAAATTCCCTTTTGACAAAATTAGTTGATTAATCCGCTAACTTCAAAAATAATTGCGAAAAGAAAATTATCTCTGCAACCAAGCTGCCTAATCAAATAGATCAATGGCATTTACTTTGCACCATAAAACATAAAAGTAAAGAGGAATTATGAAAAAATTATATTTTATTATCGGAATCCTGCTCATAAATATTCAGGTGTCTTATTCTCAAACATATTCGGATAAATGGGCTTTTGGTATTGGAGCGACTTATCCAAGATTTTTTAGTGTCAGCGGTACAGGTTATTCGGGAAATGAAAATTATGGTGCTTATTTCTCTATTGAATATTTCTTTAATGAACAGGTTAGCTTAAGGTTATTAAATAATTATCTAAGAATGGAATCCAACTATACCGGAGTTCCAGGCGCTCAGGTTCAATCGCATTTTATCAATCAACTCAGTTCAAACATTGATGTGTTATATGAATTTTTGCCTTGTCGTTCAGTTTCACCTTATCTGTTATTCGGTGGTGGTTTAACATTCTTTAAAAATGAAAATTCTTTTAACCCTGATTTAAATGATGACTTTCTTGGATATCAGGCAAATTTTGGAATAGGAGTAAGGTGGGGATTATCTGAATCTTTTGCTCTTAAAACTGAAGCAGTTTATCACACAGCTTCTAATAATAAAATTGATGGTAATGACAGAATCAATGAAAATTCAAAAGGTTTCTTTGGTGGGAATGGCGATACATACGGAAGGTTTGATTTGGGGTTATTATGGTATTTTTCAAAAGGCGATGTCTCCGATTTGTGTGATAAATGTCCTGAAGGAGTAAGAGAAATTTATTATCGTGATTCAATAATCATTAAAGAACCATATGAAATTATCAGATATCAGAAAGATACAGTGAAGGTTAAAGAACCCGTCCTATTCAATGTTCATTTTGATTTTGATAAATACACTTTGAGACCTGAATCATATCCGATTCTTGATCAGGCAGTTAAAACTCTCAATGAATTTAAAGATGTTCAGGTTGTAATCTCTGGCCACACTGATAGTTTTGGCTCTGATGAATATAATGAAAAGCTTTCTCAAAGAAGAGTGGAAACTGTTTATAATTATCTGATCAGTAAAGGTGTTAATCCTGACAGAATCAGTAAAAGCTGGTTTGGAGAAAAACAACCGATTCGTTCCAACGATAGTGATATCAACAGAGCATTCAACAGAAGAGTTGAGATAAAAATTTCAAACTAATTGCAAATTAACTTCAAAATGAGCAGTTCACTTTCAATGGTGAGCTGCTTTTTTTATGATTTAGCGCCACTTCATTTTGAACCACTTTTTGTATCTTCACATCATATTTATATCTAAATTGAATTAAAAGTTAAACCTTATTGTTTATTTGATTGTCAAATACAAAAAATTGAAAGATGTATATGTTTAAAAAATATATCCTAATATTAATTTTTATCTTATCAAATCTGGTGTTTCCTCAAAACCGGCAGGGGAATTTTCAGGGTATGCAATCAGATGGTAAAATTACAGGTAAAATTATTGATGCTCAGACAAAACAGATAATTGAATACTGCAATGTTGTTCTCTTTAGTTACAGGGATTCATCAATGGTTAATGGAACAATCACTAATAAAGAAGGCAGATTTATATTGAGCAACCTGAAACCCGGTGTTTACTTTCTTCGTGCATCATTCATAGGTTATGATAACAGAACTATAGATTCAATTAGAGTTACGCCCCGACAACCGGAAGTGGATTTGGGAGTTATCGCACTTGATGAAAAAACTATTGAACTATCTAATGTCGTGGTTACCGGAGAAAAAGATGTAATAATAAATAATCTTGATAAAAAAGTAATAAATGTAGAGAAAGATTTGACGAATGTCGGCGGAACTGCTGTTGATGTTGTTCAGAATATTCCATCTGTCAGTGTTGATGCAGATGGAAACATCAGTTATCGTGGTAATCAGAATATAAGAATTTTGATTGATGGTAAACCAAGTGAACTTCTTGGATTGGGAAGCGGTGATGTATTGTCAAATATTCCCGCAAGTCAGATTGAATCTATTGAGCTGGTTACTAACCCTTCTGCAAGATATGATCCTGAAGGAACAGGGGGAATATTAAATATTGTACTAAAGAAAAGAATTAATGGCGGATTGAATGGCAACATCAGTCTTACCGGTGGAACAGGAGATAAGTTTAATGGTTCATTAAATTTTAATTATAAACTTCCGGATTTTAATTTCTTTGCTTCTATTGACTCAAGAATACACAATGCTGACAATAAAGGAAACTCTCTTCGCACAAATAATATAAATAATACTCTCTCTTATCTTGATCAGATAAACGACGGAGCATTCAATCATTTCGGACATAATTTTACTGCAGGTTTAGATGTTACACCAAATAACTTTAGTACTTACACATTTTCTGTTCGCTACAGGAAATTCGGTTTTGATACTGAAAGTCTGGTCAAAACCAAAAATTTAAATTCTTCAAATGAATTAACCAGATATTTCGAGAGAAACAGTGATGCCGAAAGAAGAATGAATGCTTTACAATATACTTTGAGTTATAAGAGAACTTTTGAAGCTAAAGGTGCTGAATTAACAAGCGATGTTATACTTGCAGACTTTAAGATGAAAAGAGATGAGGACTTTATTCAAACTAACTTTGATAATTCTTTCAATCCTGTTGGTAATCTTTTACAGAAAGGTTTGTCTGATAATAAAAACCGTCAGTGGACTTTACAATCCAATTACATAAATCCGATTGAAGGATTTGGCAGAATTGAAACTGGTTTCAAAGTCACACTGAAAAATTTTAATTCGAAAAATGATTATCTCAATTACGATAACAACGATGGAATTTGGTTGAATGACATTACCAGAAAAACTGATTTTGATTATAAGGAAAATGTTTATGCTCTTTACGGAATCTATTCCAATAAGATTAATGAATTTCAGTATCAGTTAGGTTTAAGGGCTGAACAAGCTGATGTTACGGGAAATGAGAACCTCAGTAATAACTCTTTCAGCAACAACTATTTTTCACTTTATCCTACAATTCATCTTGTGCAGAGTTTACCTGATCAACAGGAAATTCAACTCAGTTACAGCAGAAGAGTTGAAAGACCAAATAACAGAATACTTAATCCTTATGTCGATCGTTCGGATTCCTTAAACATATCTTATGGAAATCCGGAATTAAAACCAGAGTATATAAACTCTCTGGAACTTGGATATTCAAAACTTTTTGGGAGGACAGCTCTAACATCATCAATTTTTTTCCGTAACACTAATGATGCAATAACTAATTACACTATTGTAAATGATAATGGAATTACTGAAACGACCTGGCGTAATCTGGCAAAGAGTCTTTCATACGGATTAGAATTAACTTTCAGCTCACCTTTATTTGATTGGTTCAGAACAAATACAAGCTTTACTTATTTCAAAAATGAGTTTGAAGGTCTTGATATATCAAATTCAGATTATAGTTGGTTAGCTAAAATGAATAACACTTTTATGCTAAGTAAAGATTTTAATTTTCAGATAAATCTGAATTATAATGCTCCTACAGTAACGGGTCAGAGTAAAATGAAGGAACAGTTTGCAACTGACTTCGCAATGCGAAAAGATTTCCTTGATGGGCAGCTTTCTTTCACATTCAGAGTAAGTGATGTCTTCAACACACGTAAATGGGAATCAGAAACAATCGGACAGAATTTTATTACATCATCTTACAGAAAGATGGAATCAAGAGTTGCTTATTTGGGAATAACTTACAGATTAAGCCCGAGTAATAACAATCGTGAAAGAGAGCGAAGACCAAGAGATGAAGATGGTATGGATGAGTTTTAATGAGTTTAATTTTTCAATTAAAAGGGTTCGGCTTATGAACCCTTTTTAGTTTTATAGATCTCAAGAAGTTTTTCTGCCGCTAAAGTTGGTGTCAGCTGACCTTTAAGTATTTCATCCTTTAATTCAGGTATTGATTTTTTTACCTTTTCATCATTATAAAAATCATCAACAAGTTTGTTTTCAACCATTCTGAAAACCCATTCGACAATCTGAGCTTTTCTTCTTTCTTCAAAAATGCCAGAGGATTTAGTCTGCTTCTCAAATTCCAGAATTAAATTCCAAAGTTCTTGAATACCTTTTCCGGTCAATGCTGAACCAATGTAAGCTTTCGGCTGCCAACCTTTTGTAGCTGGCTGAAGATAGTGAAGAGCATTATTATAATCAGCTTGTGCAATCTTAGCCCGCTTTTCATTATCACCATCTGCTTTGTTTATTAAAATGGCATCGCATAATTCCATCACGCCTCTTTTTATCCCCTGAAGTTCATCACCAGCACCTGCAATCAACACAAGCAGAAAGAAATCTACCATTGAACGAACAGTAATTTCACTTTGACCGACACCAACTGTTTCTATCAACACAATATCAAAACCTGCTGCTTCAACAACAGTGATTGTTTCTCTAGTTTTTCTTGCAACTCCACCAAGTTCTCCTCCTGAAGGAGAGGGACGAATAAAACAGTTGTCTTCTTTCGAAAGTTTTTCCATTCTTGTCTTATCGCCAAGGATACTGCCTTTTGTAACAGTGCTGCTTGGATCAACTGTCAGCACAGCAACTTTATGACCTTGCCGTATTAGATACATTCCAAGGGTTTCAATCAGAGTGCTCTTACCGGCACCGGGAACACCGGTAATTCCAATTCTTAATGACTTGCCGGAGTGGGGAAGCAGTTTCTTTAATACTTCCTGTGCAGTATCGTGATGGTTTGGATTGTTGCTTTCAATCAGTGTAATTGTACGAGCTAAAATATTTCTGTCGAACTTCAATACACCATTTACATAATCATCAACAGAAAG
>CALHAB010000190.1 GCA_937934185.1 uncultured Ignavibacterium sp.
TGATTTTGCAAGTCCTGAACTTAGTATTGAAGATTTAGCTTCTTCGATTGCGATATGTTCTTTATCAACCTTTTCTGAAAAAATCGGAATTACTCCCCAATGCAATGAGAGATTATTCATCGTATTAAAGTTATTTGAAACGGCAATGATTTTTGCTTTAGGTCTGTATTTGGAAATCAGTCTTGCTGTTCTTCCTTTTTCAGTAAAGACAACAATTGCCTGTGCATTTGTCTGATGACTTATTGCAACAACTGCTCTTCCTACAGAATCAAATAATTTTTCCTGCAGCAGCTCAGGAATCAGGAAGTCAATATCTTTTTTATTCAGAGAATGTTCTTCAGCATTTTTAAGAATGTCATTCATTATCTGAACTGTTCTTACCGGAAATTTACCGACAGAAGTTTCACCGCTTAACATAACAACATCAGTTCCGTCCCACACCGCATTAGCAACATCAGATGCTTCGGCTCTGGTTGGAATTGGTGAGTTTATCATTGATTCGAGCATTTGTGTTGCAGTGATTACCAACTTCCCAGCAGCATTACATTTTCTTATAATTGATTTCTGCAGAACAGGTACTTCCTGCGGCGGAAGTTCAACACCCAAATCTCCGCGGGCAATCATAATTCCATCAGCAATTTTCAGAATCTCGTCAATTTGTTCTACAGCTTCTTTCTTCTCGATTTTTGCAATTACAGGAATTTCTTTCCCTTTCATCAACAACCAGTTTTTCAATTCAATTACATCTTCAGCGCTGCGAACAAAAGATAAAGCGATAAAATCAACTCTGTGTTTCAGTGCAAACTCAAGGTTTTCATAATCTTTTTCGGTTATTGATGGAGTACTTAATTTCATTCCCGGAAGATTCATGCCTTTTCTTGGTTTCAGAGTTCCGTTGTTAAGAACTTTGCAGATAACTGAGTTCTCAGTTTTTTCAATTATAGAAAGACGAATCAAACCATCATCAATTAAAATCAGATTTCCGATTTCAGCATCTCGTGGCAGATATTTATAAGTCGTGGAAATCTTTTCTTTGGTTCCAATAATTTTATCAGTTGTGATTTCGATAGTATCATCTTCTTTAATCTGAATTTCCGGTTCAGCAAGTTCACCGATTCTGATTTTAGGACCTTGCAAATCAATCAGCACAGCAAGTGGAGTTTTTTCATCCACACAGGCAAGGTAGATATTTCTGAAAATCTCTTCGAAGAAATTAAAATCGCCGTGAGAAAAATTTAATCTTACTCCATCAATGCCAGCGTAGATGAGATTTTTAATTTGCTCAGCAGACGATGTTGCTGGTCCGAGTGTTGCAAGTATTTTTGTTTTAGCTATATGTTCAACTGCTTCCGGCATTATTTCCTGCTTTTCTTTTTTGTCTGATTATTATTTTGGGTTCTGAGCTGTCTGGACTTTTCATAAAGTTCTCTTATTCTTTTTTCAACAAGATAAAAAACAGAACCAGCTTCATAACCTTTTGCTGTTTTCTTTCCGGCTTTTACACCTGTGAGAATTTCAATTCCTTCTTCTACTCTTGAAATCGGATAAAGATGGAATATACCTTTTCTAACTGCTTCAATTACTTCTTCTTTAAGCATAAGATCACGGATATTTTGAATTGGAAAAATAACTCCCTGTTTACCTGTCAACCCTTGTAATTTACAAATGTCAAAAAATCCTTCAATCTTTTCATTCACACCACCGATTGGCTGAACATCACCTTTCTGATTTAGTGAACCGGTAACAGCAATTGACTGCTTTAAAGGTAAGTTTGAAAGAACAGAAAGCAAAGCAAAAATCTCTGTGCACGATGCGCTGTCGCCTTCAACCATTCCGTATGATTGTTCAAACACAAGATTTGCATTGAATGATAAAGGCATATCCTGTCCGAATGTTTCGCGGAAATAACCTGAGATAATAAGAACACCTTTGTTATAATGTCTTCCGCTCATTCCGGCTTCACGCTCAACATTTATAATTGCGCCGCTTCCGAGAGAAACGGTTGCAGTAATTCTTGTCGGTCTTCCGAATGAATAAAAATCTGCATCATAAACAGCAAGTCCGTTTATTTGTCCGACTCTCTCTCCTTGCGTATCAATCAATATGAGATTGTCTTTGTACATTTCAGTAATTTTAGATTCAAGCATTCCGTGTCGGTCTTTTGCCATCCGGTAAGCTTTCTGAACATGAAAATCAGAAACAATTTTTTGTCCGTCATCCTTAGCCCAGAAACTTGCTTCACGCATAATATCAGCTATTCTCGAAAATCTAGTACTAAGTTTGTCTTGCCTTCCTGCAAAGATTGCGCTTATTTCCATCAGGTATGCAATGGCAGATTTATCAAATTCAAGAAGATTTTCTTCTTTGATTAATTTCTTTATTACTTTAGCATATTCCTGAATGTTGTGATCAGTTCGGTTAATCTCGTAATCAAAATCTGCCTTTACTTTGAACATCTTTTTAAAGTCATATTCTCTTTCACTCAGATATGAATAGATAATCTGACTGCCAATTAAAATTATTTTCGTATCAATTTCAATTGGCTGAGGTTTTAATGAAGTGGAGGAAAGCGAAAGCAGGAAAGGAGATTCCTGAATTTCCAGTTTATTGTAGGTCAGAACTCTTTTAAGTGTTTTCCATACTCCAGGTTCTTCAAAAAGATGTATAACATTCAAGACAAGATATCCGCCATTAGCTTTAAGTAATGAACCGGCTTTGATATTTGTATAATCGCTGTACCAACCGCCGTGTCCATCGCTTACTCTTTCAATAGTTCCGAAGAGATTAACAAATGTCGGATTAGTTTCAATTATAACCGGACATTCATTTGTATCACTGTTATCAAGAATTATGTTTACATCGTAATCGCTGAAATAATCAATCTCAACTCCTTGTTGTGTGGTTTCACCAAGAGGTTTTACTCCTTTAAATATCTGAATATTGCTGAGTATGTTTTCTTCGACTTGGTTAAGAAAATTCAGAACAGAGTTTGAACCATATTTTTCTTTCAGACCTTCAAAAATTCCTTTAACAATTACTTCAGCACTGTCGCGCTCAAGCTGCTGAAGTTTTTCCTGAAACTCCTGACTTATTTTCAGACCTTTTTTGAAAAGCAGCTGAAGGTCCTGCTGATTATCCTGATATTGTCTGAAAATTTCCTGTGCTTTTTCTTTTGTGATTTTATTCTGAGTTACAAGTTCTTCTATCTGAAATATTGGAACAGGATTTCCATCAATCAGCGGAAGAATATCTGGTCTGATCACTTCACCGACCTTTATTTGTCCAAGTGAGAATCCTTTTTTTCTTAACTCCTTATCGAATGAATTCATCAGATCTTGTTCTTTCTGATTGTATTCATCTATCAGATTTTTCTTCCGGGTTAAGTACAAATCACTTTCAAGTGCAAGAGGAATTCTTTGCTTAAGTATTTCAATAGCAGATTGTAAATCCTGTCGAAACTCTTTTGCTCTTCCTTTCGGAAATTTCAAAAGCATCGGTTGATCGGGATCTTTGAAGTTGTTCACATAAGCATAATCGTGAAGCTCCGGACATTTAGCAGTTATCTTTTCCAGCATCTTCTTAACAGTTGTGGCTTTACCAGAACCTGAAAGACCAGCGATGTAGATATTGTATCCGGGACTTTTCAAATCAACTCCAAGACGGATTGCTTTCAATGCTCTTTCCTGACCAAGAATTCCCTCTATTGGTTCGAGTTCTTCAGAAGATTCGAATTCAAAAATTTTCGGGTCACATTTCCATCGCAACTCTTCGGGTTTTAATTCTCTGTGTGCAGGAGCTTTAGGATTTGCCATAATATTTCCTCATTTTTATTTTGAAGTTTAGAGGAATGATATACTTTAAATTATTTTTCTCGTTGTCAAACTAAACATTCTTTAAAATATTTTCAAAGACGGTTGTCAGGGATTATCGCTAATGGATATAGAAAATGTTCGTCAATTATTTCCATTCATTAAAAATGGAATTATCTATTTCAATCACGCTTCTACTGCGCCGGTTTCAGCAGCAGTGAGAGAAAGAGTGAGCGATCTTTTGAAGGAAAAGTCTGAAACTAAAATAGATGACTATTTATCTTTCCTGAAAGTTTATGACGAGACAAAACTTCTTCTGGGTCAAATGATTAACTCAGAACCAGATCGAATTGCTTTTTTAGATAACACAAGTAATGGTCTGAATATTCTTGCAACGGGAATTGATTGGAAAAACGGCGACAGAATATTATTGAATGATATTGAATTTCCCGCAAATGTTTATCCTTTTCTTAATCTGGGAAGATTTGGTGTAAAAGTAGATTTTGTGGAATCAAAAAATGGAATTGTCTCTGCAGAAGATATTATAGCTGATGTTAAACCTCAGACAAAATTAATCTCTGTAAGTTTTGTTCAGTTTTTATCAGGTTATAAACTTGATCTTGAAAAGCTAGGAAGTTTTTGCAGAGAGAATAACATAATTTTAAGCGTTGATGGAATTCAGGGAATTGGTGCTTTGGATTTTGATGTTAAAAAATTCAAAATAGATTTTCTTTCCTGTGGAACTCAGAAATGGTTATTCGGTGCTCAGGGTCTTGCCTTTATTTATCTTACTGAAGAATTGCAGAACAAATTAAAACCTGCTTATGTCGGCTGGCTTTCGGTTGAGGATGCCTGGAATATTCTCGATTATAAAATGGAACTGAAAAAATCAGCTAATGCTTTTCAGGGAGGAACTCTAAATTCACTTGGAATTTATATTTTTAACACTTCGTTAAAGATGCTGAAAGATTTTGGCTATAACAGAATTGAAGAAAGAGTAATATCCAATACAAAATATCTCCGAAAAAGACTGAACGGGATTGGAATTGATTGTTTGATTGATGAAGTTGAAGAAAAATATTTTTCAGGAATAACGAGTTTCAAAACCGATAATATTGAGGAATTATACAAATACCTTGAGGATGAAAAAATTGTTTGTTCTTTAAGAGAAGGATATATTAGATTGTCACCGCACTTTTACAATACTTTCGAGGATATTGATAGAGTAATAAGTGCAATAAACAAATTCAGAAATAAACAGGAATGATTATGAGAATTTTTTTAGTTACTATTCTTGCGCTGTTAGGGTTGATTTCTTTGTCAGCACAAAACAAAGAAGAAAAGGTAAGAGTAAGTCCCAAAGCAGAAGTAATGCAGGTAGTTGGCTTTACGGAAGTCAGAATAATTTATAGCCGTCCGGGAGTAAAAGGCAGAGAAATCTGGGGAGGATTAGTACCATATAATCAGGTTTGGCGTGCCGGTGCAAATGAAGCTACAAAATTTATTTTCAGTTCAGATGTTTTGATAGAAGGTAAACCATTGAAAGCCGGCTCATACAGTTTCTTTGCAATTCCGGGCAAGAATGAATGGACATTGATTTTCAACAAGATTGCAGATCAGTGGGGAGCGTTTGAATATAATGAAGCACAGGATGCTCTGAGAATAAAAGTTAAACCGGAAAAAAGTTCTGCATTTCAGGAATGGCTTACTTATACTATAACAAGAACATCGGATTATTCTGCAGTAGTCAGATTAGAGTGGGAAAGATTGAAAGTACCGTTTAAGATTGAAACAAAGTAAATCTATTTTATAATTATCTGAAATTGTCAGTCTGATTTAAATCGAAGACTGACAATTTCTGAACTGATATTTTATCTTCTTATTATTTCCAGCAATTCTTTTGTTTTTTCTTCCATCAATTTATAGTTGCCTCTGGATTCCACATTCAGTCTGATTATTGGTTCAGTGTTCGACATTCTTAGATTAAATCTCCAATCAGGATATTCAACACTTAATCCATCAGTTTTATCAATCTTTCCATCTGAATAAAGTTTTTCGATCTCTTCCAGCTTGGCTTTCGGATTATCAATAGTAGAATTTATTTCACCTGAACAAGGATAAGCAGCTATCATCTCCTCAACAAGTTCACTGAGTTTTTTATTTTCTTCAGACATCAACTGAAGTATAAGCAGGAAAGGAATCATTCCACTGTCAGAGTAAGCATTATCACGGAAATAATGATGGGCTGACATTTCTCCGCCGTAAATTGCATTTACTTCTCTCATCTTCTCTTTGATAAATGCATGTCCGCTTTTGGATTGAACAGCAACCCCGCCGTATTTTTTTACAACATCCAATGTGTTCCAGACTAATCGTGGGTCGTGGACAATTCTTTCACCCGGATGTTTTAACAGAATTGACTTTGCAAGTAAACCAACGATGTAATATCCTTCAATAAAATTTCCTTTCTCATCAAAGAAAAAGCATCTGTCGTAATCACCATCCCAGGCAACACCAAGATCAGCATTGTTGCTTAATATTGCATCAATTGAAGATTGGCGATTCTCGGGCAAAAGAGGATTTGGAACACCATTCGGGAAATTTGAATCTGGTTCGTTAAAAACTTTTATAAGTTTTACAGGAAGCAGAGGTTCAATGGCATCAACAGCAAGTCCTGCACAACCATTGCCAGCATTTGCAACTACTTTGAAAGGTTTAATCTTTTCAGGGTCATAAAACTTTCTAAGGTTACTGATGAAATCATTCATAACATCTAATGTTTTATAAGTGCCTTTTTTATCTGTAGAGGAATCGAATGAATTTGTAAGTATCATTTTTTCAACTTCATTCAAACCCGAACTGTATCCAACAGGCACTGAATCCCGTTTTACGAATTTCATTCCGTTATATTCAGGAGGATTATGACTTGCAGTAATCATTATTCCGCCGTCAGTATCAAGAAAAGGTGTTGCGAAGTAAATCATTTCAGTTCCGCAAAGACCAATATCAATAACATCAACTCCGCTGTCCATCAATCCATTTGCAAGAGCATTACTCAATTCCTCTGAGGATTTTCTGACATCATGTCCGATTACAATTTTTTTCGCTGATACCAGTTTGGCAAAAGCTCTTCCTATTTTATAGGCAAGATCAGCGTTCAGTTCAGAAGGAACTTTGCCTCTTATGTCGTAAGCTTTAAAACTTTCCAGTCTTTCCATAAAAATCTCCTGTATAAGATTTAATTTTCAGTGAATAATTTTTGGTTTTTTTGCTTTGTAAAAATAGTTTTACTTTCGCTCGCAATTTAATGAAATATTTTCTGACAGAGACAGATTTTTACTTGGACTTTTACCATAAAGGATATTACTTTTTCACCAGTAATAATTTCGGAGAGAGTTATCGTTACAACAGATACAGTCAAATGGCACTTCGCTAAATGCAATAATTCAAAATGTAACTCTATATTTCTCGTGCATCCTGAAGAAGCACCGGGAGATTTAGGTTACCTTTGTCCGGATTGCAGCAGAAAGATAACAACTTCTCACATAGTGCAATGTTCAAGCTGTAAAACAGTTTTGAATTTTATCCGTGTTGCACCTTATGAAGAGAAAGTTGTTTTTACGGTTCCCAAATGTTCTCATTGCATCGGAACTATTGAAGATGAATGGGAAGTTGAACCGTTATATCAACCGGATTCATATATCTGATCAGCAATCTGACTTACAAATCCGATAAGATTCGCCTGAGCGAAGTTGTATTTTTCTATTCAGATGGATTATTCTGTTTATCCTGACATTTATCAAAATATTTTACCGCTCATCACGAATTTATGTAAGCCCAAAAAAATATTTTCTTTATTTTTCCAATCGAATATTTATCAATTCATATAAAACAATAAGGTAAATCTATGTTGAAAAGATTATCTGATTCATTAAAACTATTTCTATTCGTTGCAATCGCACTATTTGCAACAAATTGCGCCTCAGTAAGCACTGAAGCACAAAACACTTCCGCCACTTTAGTCCAGTCATCTGACTGGATGAATCTGGATACTGTTAAAGCCGGTCCGTTTGACACCGGTAAAATGTGGACATTTGAATATCCTCCAATTGATTATTTTGAAAAAGAATATGGTTTCAGACCCAGCAAAGAGTGGTTTGATCATGTTCGTATGTCTGCGTTGAGATTTGCAAATTACTGCTCGGCTTCTTTTGTTTCTGAAGATGGATTAGTAATGACCAATCATCACTGTGCCAGACAAAGCGTAACTCAGGTTACCAGAGACGGCGAGGATTTACACGCAAATGGTTTTATAGCTGCGTCATTGGAAGATGAAAGACCGGTTCCCGGACTTTATGTCGATCAGTTAGTTTTAATTAAAGATGTTACTGATGAAGTAATGGCAGCTGTTGATTTGGCAAAAACAGATGAAGAAAGAGTTCAACTTGAAAATGATATAATTCAGACAATTGAAGATCGTGAAGCAAAAGCCACTGGTCTCGAGGTTGCTGTTACAAAGCTATACAATGGTGGCAAATATTCTTTGTACGGATATAAACGATACAAAGATGTTCGTTTGGTTTTTGCCCCTGAGGATCAACTTGGATTTTTCGGAGGAGATCCTGATAATTTTACTTATCCGAGATACAATCTTGATTGCTCTTTCTTCCGTGTTTATGATGAGAATGGTCAACCGCTTAAAACAGAACATTTCTTCAAGTGGAGTCCTGCCGGAGCTGAAGCTGGAGAAGCTGTGTTCGTTGTTGGTAATCCGGGCAATACAGACAGACTGAACACAGTTGCTCAACTTGAGTTTATGAGAGATATCCAATATCCAAGAACTCTTGAACTTTTAGGCAGCTTAATTGACCTTTACAAAAATATGCTCAAAGAAAATCCTGAGAGAAAACTACAACTCCAGGATATGATTTTCAGCTTTGAAAACTCGCAAAAAGCTTTCAATGGAATATTGAAAGGATTAAGAGATCCGATTTTAATGAAAAGAAAAATTGACTTTGAAGAAACTTTTAAATCAAAAGTTAAATCAAATCCTGAATTAAATAAAAAGTACGGCGATCTCTGGGATAAAATTGCAAACATCAGAAAAGAATTAAGAGATGTTTCAAACAAAAACTTTGCATTTAGCAAAAACAGATTTACCACGCCTCAGTATTTTTCAATTGCTGATCAGTTAATTACTCTTGCCGAAGAATTAAAGAAACCTGAAAGTGAAAGAGATGATTTATATGTAGGTGAAGAACTTGAAAATACAATTGAATCTATCTTCCCAAAAGATTTTGATGAAAAGATGCAAAACAGACTTTTACAAAACAGAATTGATGTAATGGTTAGATATGTCGGAATGAATGAACCTCTTGTTAAAAACTTTACAGGCGGAAAAACCGGAAAAGAAGCTCTTGACTACATTCTTTCAAAATCAAAAATTACAAGCGCAGAGAAAATTAAAGAGTTAGTAAAACAGGGTCCGGATGCAATATTAAATTCTGACGATCCGTTTATCCAGTTTGAATTGAATTCAAAAGAAACTGTTGCAAAAGTTCAGAAGAGAAACAAAGAATTACTCGATCTTGAAGACAGTTATTCCTCACAGCTTGGTAAAGCATTGTTTGAAGTTTACGGAACATCAATTCCACCAGATGCAACATTTACTTTAAGAATTTCTGACGGTGTAGTGGAAGGATTTCCATACAACGGAACAGTTGCTCCTCCATTTACAACATACTTTGGTTTATACGACAGATTTTATTCTTTCAATAAAGAATTTCCGTGGAATCTTCCGGACAGATGGATTACACCACCAGCAGATTTTGATTTATCTACTCCGTTAAATTTCGTATCAACAAATGACATTATCGGAGGCAATTCCGGCAGTCCTGTTATAAATAAAAAAGCAGAAGTTGTTGGACTTGCTTTCGATGGAAATATTCAATCATTGCCTGGTAATTTTATTTTCAGAACAGAAGAGAACAGGACAGTTTCTGTTCATTCAAAAGGAATGGTTGAAGCAATAGACAAAGTTTATAAGCTGAAAAGATTAAGCTATGAATTACAAAACAGTAAAATGATGAAGTAATATCCCTTAATCATTAAACTCTTTCAGATGGCTGATTTGGTAATTGTACTGAGTCAGCCATTTTTTATTCCCGAATGGTAAGTTTATTCTTATTTTAGTGGAAGATTATCCACAACTTTTCGGAGGTTCGGGATGAAAAACTTACTTCGATTTAACTCTGCTTTAATAGTTCTATTCTTTTTATCTGCAATTACAATCCAGTCTCAAAATCGGGGACTCTCAGTCGATGATTTATTTAAGATTAAAAATGTCGGTGAAACAGTTTTCTCGCCGGATGGAAAAATGATTGCTTACACTTTAAATGTTCCCAGACCTTTGAATGAAGAACCAGGTAATAATTTTAATCAGCTTTTTGTTTACAGAATTGATGAAAATGAAAACATAGGTTTACTTGCTAATAAAGTTTCTGTTTCTTCAATTCAATGGGATTCTGAATCAGAAAGAATTTACTTTTTAGGAAAAATCGGTGAGCAGAAAACAAATCAGGTTTACTACATTGATGCTGATGGCGGCTCACCGAAATTAGTAACCAATGAATCCTCTGATGTGCTTGCATTCAAAGTTAGTCCGGATGGTAAAAATATTGCATTCATCAGACTTGAAGATAAAAGCAAAGGTAAACAGGAGATGCTTAACCGCGGATTCGATGCTGAGATTTATGAAGAGGAATATCAGCAGCGAAACTTATATGTAATGAACTTAAAAAATAAAACCGTAAAGCAGATCACAACTGCTTCTTCAGTATTTGAATTTGAATGGTCAACTGATTCGAAAAATATTGCTGCGGCAATTGCTGATAAAAATCTTGTTGATGATTCATATATGTTTAAACGACTTTATGTAATTGACTCAGAGACTGGAATAAAATATAAGCTAGTTGATAATCCCGGTAAGCTGACTCAGTTTTCATTCAGTCCTGATGGAACAAAGCTGGCATTTGTCTCAGCTTCAAGTGTTAATGATGCGGTAAGCGGAAGTTTGTTTGTTTGCGATGTGCCTAATACAAAACAATTTTCTCAACTAAGAAATTATACTGAAGGATTTGAAGGTTCGGTTATAATGGTTAAATGGAAAGATGACAATACTTTGATTTTCTCTTCCGAAGAAGGAGTTGATATTACTTTGAGAGAACAAAAAATTAATCAAAAGGAAAATACTCTGATTCTTGAGCAAGGCAAGGTTGTTTTCAGAAATTTTGATTTCCTAAATAATAAAATTTGCTTTGCAGGAAATACAAAAGAACATCCCAATGAATTATATGTTTTTGAACTTGATTCAAAAAATTTATCAAAGCTAACAAACCATAATAACTGGCTTACAAATATTAAACTTGCCAAACAGGAGAAAATTGAATATCCTGCAAAAGACGGATTAAACATTCAGGGAGTTTTAATCTACCCTCTTAATTATGAGCAAGGGAAAAAGTACCCGCTGATTACTTATATTCACGGCGGACCTGAAGCGGCAGTTCAGAATGGTTGGGAAACAGGTTATGGATCTTGGGGTCAATTTGCAGCAGCGAAAGATTTCTTTGTGTTTATGCCAAACTATCGTGCATCATCCGGAAGAGGTGTTGAGTTTACAATGATGGGATTTGGTGATCTTGCAGGAAAAGAATTTGAAGATGTTATTGATGGAATTGATTACTTAATCCAACAGGGATTTGTGGATCGGAACAAAGTTGGAATTGGAGGCGGCTCTTATGGCGGATATTTTTCTGCTTGGGCTGCAACAAAATATACTGACCGTTTTGCAGCATCTGTCGTCTTTGTCGGAATATCAAATCAGATTTCAAAACGAAATACTACCGATATTCCTTACGAAGATTATTATGTTCATTGGGGATTCTGGACACACGAGAACGAACAATTGGTTTGGGAAAGAAGTCCTGTACGGTATGCTCATCAGAGTAAAACGCCAACTTTAATTTTACACGGCAAAGAAGATCCGAGAGTTCATCCATCACAAAGTCTTGAACTCTACAGAGCACTTAAGCTTCATGGTAAAGCTCCTGTAAGATTAGTATTCTATCCCGGACAAGGACATGGTAACAGTAAAAATACATCAAGATATGATTATCTTCTCAGAACACTTGATTGGTTTGAATATTATCTGAAAAGCGATTATCCGAAAGACAGATTGCCTTCAAAATATTTTGATTTTGATTAGCTGAATTGATTAAAAATCTAACTGACAATTCGATAATATTTTAAGATCAAAAAAATTCAGTTATTGCATTAGTCACACAATTTAGTGTTGATAAAAAAATCAATTTAATTATCTTGCGTCGCAAAATTTTAATTAAAATTCGGGAGAAATTATGTTCGGTTTCTTGAAATTAGATGAGGAGGCAAAACGAATTAACTTCGACAGACACATTGAAGTTAAACGGAAGAAGAGATGGTTTGATATTGTTTTCTTTACACTTGCTTTTATAGTCCTGAATTTAATTCTTTATTTTTTAACCAAAGCATGAAGTCGTAATCTGAAATGAAAAACGGTTCGGTTTACATAGAAACTTATGGTTGTCAGATGAATTTCGCTGACACAGAAATTGTTCTCGGTGTTTTAAAGAAACAAGGTTACACTGTTGCTCAAAATCCTGAGGATGCAGATATAATTCTGCTTAATACCTGCAGTATCAGAGATAATGCTGAACAAAGAATTTATGGAAGACTCGGAAATCTGAAAAATCTCAAAACAAAAAAACCCGAACTTGTGCTGGGCATTCTCGGCTGTATGGCTGAAAGATTAAGAAAAGACCTGATTGAAGAAAAGAAAATAGTTGATGTTGTAGTTGGACCTGATGAATACAGAAGATTACCTGAATATATTGATATTGCTTTTAATGGAGACAAAGGAATTGGTGTTAAACTTTCACGCACTGAAACTTATGATGATATTGAACCACACAGAGAAGATGGTCTATCGGCTTGGATTTCTGTTATGCGCGGCTGTGATAAATTCTGTACTTTCTGTGTTGTTCCTTTCACACGTGGCAGAGAAAGAAGCCGTTCTCTCAGTTCAATTGTAAAAGAAATTGAAGACCTGTCTGCAAGAGGATTTAAAGAAGTTACTTTGCTTGGTCAAAATGTAAATTCCTATCGCGATGAAGAAAATGATTTTGCAGATTTACTTGCAGCTGCTGCCAAAGTTGATCCTTCGATGAGGATCAGATTTACAACTTCACATCCTCAGGATTTATCTGATAAACTGCTCTACACAATTGCTGAGCATCATAACATTTGTAATTATATTCATCTGCCTGTTCAATCCGGTTCAAACAGAATACTGGAATTGATGAACAGAACATATACAATTGAACATTATCTTAATCTTATTGAAAAAGCTAAAAAAATTATACCCGGTGTAAGCTTCTCCACCGATATAATTGCTGGCTTTCCCACTGAAACCTGGGAAGATCATCTTGCAACTCTAGATGTAATGCGCCAGGTTCGTTACGATGGTGCGTATATGTTTAAGTATTCACCTCGTGAAGGAACCAAAGCTTATAAAATGGGCGATGATGTTCCTGAAGATGTTAAGACAAAAAGATTGCAGGAAATTATTGATCTTCAGCAGCAGATATCTTATGAAATAAATCAGAGTTTAATTGGTAAAGAAGAAATTGTTTTAGTTGAAGGATTCAGTCGTAAATCTGATGAGTTTCTGTCAGGCAGAACTGATACAAATAAAGTTACAATCATTCCTGCTCAACAGGATATTAAACCGGGAGATTATGTTCGTGTAAAAATTAATAAAGCTACCTCAGCAACTCTTTTCGGTGAATATCTCTCTCATATAGTTTTTGAAAAAAACAGTGTTGTTCTTAGTGCTTAATACCGCTAATTTTCTGCTGTACTAAAAATAATTTCTTCTAAAATGATACGAATATTCTTCCAGATAATTTTTCTTTTGTTAATACTCAATGTCACTTCATTCAGTCAGGAAGTTGATATTGTTCCTTATCTTAAGCAGATTGAAAAAGGTGAAAGCGAAGCAGTAAAAAGTATTTTGCCCAAACTTAAAAAAGATAATCCATCAAGTGCCAACCTGATTTTTCTCGAAGGGGTTTTAACTGAAAATGGTCAGGAAGCAGTTTCAATCTATCAAAGCTTTGTAGAAAAATATCCAAACAGTTCTTATGCTGATGCCGCTCTTTACCGAATTTATTCATACTACTATGCCCTTGGATTTTATGAAACTGCCGGGAAAGTTCTTAAAAATCTTACTGAGAAATATCCGGATTCACCTTATATTAAAATGGCATTGAGTCAGGAAGAAGCTAAACAGGATGAAGCCATATCTGAAAAAACTGAGATTACAGAAAACTTAAAACCGATAGAAGTTAAAAATGATGCTGATTATAAATTTACTGTTCAGGCAGGTGCATTCGTAAAAATTGAAAATGCAAGCGGATTAAAATCAGAATTAGAAAATGAAGGTATTGATTGTGAGATTCGGGATAAAAATGTTGGCGGAACAACTTTTCATGTTGTTTATGCAGGAAAATTTAAAACCAGAACCGATGCTGAAAAATTTCTTCAGCAGTTGAATTCCCGTTTTAATCTTAACGGCAGAATAGTAGAAAAAGAAAAGTTATAATGTGTTAAAGATTAAATTCATAGGCACTGGCTCTGCCAAAGCATCTCTTAAACGAAATTTCACTTCGTTACTATTCCAAATTTCTTCTGAAAATATTCTCATTGATTGCGGCGAAGGGATTTCAAAAGCTCTTTTGCAGCAGAATATTGACCTGAACTTAATTGATAAAATTATTATTTCTCATCTTCATTCGGATCATTTTGCCGGACTATCAGGTTTATTGACAAACTTTAAACTTGCGGGAAGAAGTAAACCTGTACAAGTTATTACTCATAAATCAAATTTACCCTTTGTTAAAAATTTTCTTCTTTCATCCTTCATCATTCCCGAAAGAATGAATTACGAAATTCAGTTTGAAGATTTTGATTACAATCAAGAAATTAATCTGACTGATGATCTAAAGTTCACAACCAAACAGAATTCACATCTTGATAAATATAAAATACATCTGGAGAATTATGAACTTTCTTTAGCTTCTCCTTCTTTTCTGTTCACTTACTTAGATAAAAAAATAATTTTCACTTCTGACATTGGAAATGCTGAGGACTTACTTCTGTTTTCTGAACCAGTCAATATTTTAATTTGTGAAATTACTCACATAGAACCCGGTGAACTTATCACTTCAATTAAGAAACTTGAACCCTCTGAAACATATCTTATCCATATCCCTGATGAGAAAGAAAAGGAAATACTTGATTTTTTATCAAACCAGAGCTCGGAAGCAGGACATATTATTCTTACTTTTGATGGGTTAGAAATACTCGTCTTTTGACTTATTACATTCTTTAGAATCATTAAATATGCTATATTTACAGCCCAATTTTACAATTTGTCAGATAATTTATGACTCGCGAACAGTTTAAAGAGAAATTTGGAATAATCGGAAGGTCAAAGGAAATAAATGATCTTGTTGATATTGTGATGCAGGTTGCCAAATCTGACATATCTGTTTTACTTTATGGCGAAAGTGGAGTTGGAAAAGAAGTTTTTGCAAAAGCTATCCATGGTTTTAGCAGCAGAGCTGATAAACCATTGATAAGTGTGAACTGTGGTGCAATTCCCGAAGGAATACTCGAGAGTGAATTATTTGGTCATAAAAAAGGTTCGTTTACAGGTGCAGTTGAAACACGAAAAGGTTATTTTGAACTGGCTGATGGCGGAACTCTTTTCCTCGATGAAATTGCTGAAATGCCGTTAACAACTCAGGTTAAATTGCTTCGTGCAATCGAGACACAGGAATTTATGAGAATTGGTGCTGAAACTGTTACTAAAGTTGATGTAAGAATTATTGCAGCAACAAACAAAGATTTACAAAAAGAAGTCGAAGCAAGAAGATTCAGGGAAGATTTATATTTCAGATTAAAGGCAGTAACTCTTCAAATTCCCCCGCTTCGCAAAAGAAAAGTTGACATTGAACTTTTAGCTAATCATTTTCTTAAAAACTTTTGCGAGGCCAACAAAATACCTGTTCCGAAAATAACCGATGATGCACTCGATATTTTACTGCAGTATCATTGGCCTGGCAACATAAGAGAATTGAAAAACACAATAGAAACTGCTGCAGCACTTCATCGTGGTAAAGATCTTAATGCAGAAGCATTTTATCATTTAATGCCTGAGGTTGAAGTTCACGATGATAACCGGAATCTTCCTGTATTTTTAAGAAAGTCTCCCGAAGATGTTGATCGTGAGTTGATTTACAGAGCATTGTTCGAACTGAAAAAAGATATATTGGAATTGAAAGATTTGATTATAAAACAGAATAATGAAATCCATTTACAAAAATCACCTGATTTGGATGAAATAATCTCGTTGGATGAATTGGAAAAGGAGGCAATCAAAAGAGCATTGGATAAAACCCGCGGCAGCAAACGAAAAGCAGCTAAATTGCTGAATATCAGCGAGAGAACTCTATACAGAAAGCTTAAAGAATATGAAATTCAGTAATATGCTAAAAATCAATCTTAAAAGATTATCATGGTTAATCTTATTGTTTGCTTTAACTCTGGTGTTTAATTTTACTGCGTGCTGTTCGTACTCATTTACCGGAGCTTCAGTTCCGAAACATTTGAATACGATAGCAATACCAATTGCAGATGATAAAAGTGGTTCTGCTGAAATCGGATTGAGGGAGTCATTAACACAAAAGCTCATTCAAAAATTTATTGATGATAATTCTTTACAGGTCGCAGACAGAGTAAACGCTGATGCAATTCTTGAATGTACAATCGTTTCATTTAATGATGCACCTGCAATTGTTTCAGCTGGTGAAAATGTTACTTCAAGAAGAATCACAATCGGAGTTAAAGCATCTTATCGTGACCTCGTAAAGAAAATTACTGTTTATGATAAAACTTTCTCATCTTATGAAGATTATCCTCAGGGAGGAAGTTTGGCTGATCGTAATAACGCAATTGAAAAAGTTTTAGACAAATTAACAGAAGATATTTTACTGGAAACAGTTTCTGGTTGGTAAATTAGAAGGAGAAAAAGAATATGGACGATATAGTTTTAATTGGCTACTTTTTATCATTAACAATTTTATTCGTGTTTGGATTACACGGATTTATTATGTTGTACTATCATAAAAAGTACAGAGATAATAATCCCGTTCCGAAAACACAGATTGATGAAAACGCCACTGTTACTATTCAGCTTCCATTATACAACGAATTATATGTTGCTGAAAGATTAATTAACGCAACCTGTGAAATTGAATTTCCGAAAGATAAATTAGAAATTCAGGTGCTTGATGACTCAACTGATGAAACAACGGAAATTGTTGCAAAAATAGTTGAGCAGAAACAAGCCGAAGGTTTTAATATAGTGCATATCAGAAGAGGCAGCAGAGAAGGATTTAAAGCCGGTGCATTAAAGTATGGACTTGAAAGAGCCAAAGGGGAATTCGTAGCAATTTTTGATGCTGACTTTATTCCTCATAAAGATTTTCTGAAAAAAACACTTTCATTTTTTACTGATGAAAAAGTCGGATTGGTTCAAACACGTTGGGAACATCTGAATGGTGATTACTCAATACTTACAAAAGCACAGGCATTAGCATTAGATGGTCACTTCGTTATTGAACAAACAGTACGTAACAAAGCTGGCTTCTTCATTAATTTTAATGGTACTGGTGGAATCTGGAGAAAGTCCTGTATTGAAGATGCCGGTAACTGGCACGCAGATACACTTACTGAAGATCTTGATCTGAGTTATCGCGCTCAACTGAAAGGTTGGAGATTTGTTTTTCTTAAAGACTTTACTTCACCAGCAGAACTTCCTTCAGAAATTAATGCTTTGAAGTCTCAGCAATTCCGCTGGACTAAAGGCGCAGTAGAAACTGCAAAGAAAATTCTGCCATTAGTCTGGAAATCTGATATTCCGCTAAGAGTAAAATTGCAATCAACTTTTCATCTGACTAATAATCTTGTGTTCCCGTTTATTTTGCTGGCTGCAATACTTAATGTCCCTCTGATTTTCATAAAGAACAGCGGTTCACACGAAGCTTACTTTGCAATTATGTCAATCTTTGTACTTGCTTTTATAAGTTCGTTTTTGTTTTATATGTATGCGCAAAAGGATATAAGAACTGATTGGAGAAAGAAGATCGTATTGTTCCCGTTATTTATGGCTGGAAGTATGGGCTTTGCAGTAAATAATTCACGAGCTGTAATTGAAGGATTGCTCAACCGAAAAAGTGAATTTGTAAGAACACCAAAATTCAAATTGGAAAGTGAAAAAGATTCCTGGATGGGTAAAAAATACCTTACACGAAAAGTCGGATTCTCGGTTATAGTAGAGGCTATTCTTGCTGTTTATTGTCTGATTGGTGTTCTGTCTTCAATTTACTTTATGGAACTTGCTGCAATTCCGTTTCAGTTGTTGTTTTTCCTTGGGTTTGCATTTGTTTCAATAACATCAATTAAACACGCATACGCTTCAAATAAAAAATAAATGTTCAAAAGCGCATCTGAAATATTTAATGAAAAGGTGAGTCTGATTTATGAATACAATAAACAGACTCCCCTTTTTGTTCGGATGGCAAATATTCACCTCGAAAAAAACAATCCACAGGAAGCACTCATAATCCTAAATGCCGGATTGATTCATTATCCTGATCATCCTGTTGCGATATTTTTAATTGCTAAAGCTCATACTCTGCTTGGAAATTATTCTCAGGCAATAAAATTTTTGAAAAAGGGAAGTGAGTTGATTCACTCACCCAAAACCTATGAATTTTATCTTCGCGAAATTGAAGCAATAAAAAAACAGAAAATATTTTATGATGTTGATAAAGCATCAGAAAAGAAATCAACTCAACCCGTGACAGAAAAAGATTTAACCTCAGTTTTTCTTACGGATAAGGTTAAAAAGATTGCTGAAGAATTAAAAGAAGCAGAAGAGGTTTTGATTAATTCGGATAAAGAAAATATTGAAAACACGGCTTTCAATATGATTGATGACAGTCTGATACTTTCAGAAACGCTTGCTAAAATTTATGTCAACCAAAGAGAATATCAGGAAGCAATAAGGATTTATGAAAAGTTAAAATTAAAAATTCCTGAAAAGTCTCATTACTTCGATTCAAAAATTGACGAATTGAAATTAAAACTTGAAACCGATCAGGTATAAATCATCCTCTCAACTTCACTTCTCAATGAAGCAAATACAAAAATCAAAAAAACTTCCGCGGGAATTTTATATTCGCCCTGTGATCAAAGTAGCAAAAGCACTTCTCGGAAAAATCCTTATCAAGCAAGAGAAAAATAAAATACTTGCAGGCAAAATTGTTGAAGTGGAAGCTTATGATGGACTTATTGATGAAGCATCTCATTCATTCAGAGGAAAAACCCAAAGGAATGAAGTTATGTTTCGAGAAGGCGGATATTTTTATGTTTATTTTACTTACGGAGTTCATCACTGCTGTAATGTTGTAACAGGAAAAGAAGGACACGGTGCTGCTGTTTTAATCAGATCTGTTGAACCATTGACGGGAATTGAAACTATGGCAATCAGAAGATTTGGTAGAAGAAAAATTACAGAAAAAGAATTAGTTAATCTTACAAACGGACCGGGGAAAATTTGTCAGGCATTTGCTTTTGACAGAACTCATTCTGGTTTAGATTTGACAGGCGATAAAGTTTTTATTATTGATGCACCAGTGTTAAAAAAATCGGAAATCGGAATTTCGAAAAGAATCGGAATTTCAAAATCAACAGAATTGCCGTGGAGATTTTTTATCAAAGAAAGTAAGTTTCTTTCAAGATGAACAATCAGCTAAAAAATATTTTAATAGTAAGAACAGACAGAATTGGCGATGTTGTATTATCATTACCGCTTGCCAGAATTATCAAAGAAAAATATCCTGATGCTAAAGTAACTTTTCTGGTAAGAGAGTATACAAAAGCTTTACCCGTAAATAATCCTTTCATTGATGAAGTTATAACTTTGGAAGAAAAATCATCAAAGGTTCTGTTTAAAAAAAATGTGTGTAAGCTCAGACAAAAAAAGTTTGATACAGCATTTATAGTTTATCCGACTTTCAAAATCTCACTAATTATTTTTCTCTCAGGAATAAAAAACAGAATCGGAAGCGGCTACAGATTGTATTCTTTTCTGTTCAATAAAAAAATATTTGAACACAGAAAGGATGCAGTAAAACACGAATTGGAATATAATTTAAGCTTATTGTCAGCAATCGGCATACAAAACACAGGTGGCATAAATAATGTCAGTTTCGACCTCAATGTTAGCAAAAGTTCTTTGAAAAAAGTTGATGAGATTCTTAACTCAGTTGGAATTAATAAAGATGAAAAGTTTATTGTTATTCATCCGGGAAGTGGAGGAAGTGCAGTCGATTTGCCAATTGATAAATTCAAAGAACTCATCAAACTTTTAACTGATAAAAAATATAAAATTGTTCTTACAGGTAGTGAAAGAGAAACTGAACTTTGCAATAAGTTAACTTTGAATGAATTTGTATTTAATCTTGCAGGCAGATTTAATCTTGAAGAACTTATTGCATTGATCAGCAAAGGTTCTATGCTTGTTGCAAATTCAACCGGACCAATTCACATTGCAGCAGCGCTCAACAAATATACTTTTGGCTTTTATCCGAAAGTTAAAGTTTGCTCTGCTCAACGCTGGGGACCTTATACAGACAAGAAGTTTATTTATGAACCGGAACTTGATTGTAAAGATTGCACAATTGAGCAATGTGAAAAATTAAATTGTATGAACACAATAAATATTAACAGTGTTTTTAATAATATTGTCAGTGTGATGGAAAATCTAAACGGAGAAAAAAATGAAATCTAAATTATCCTTAATCATAATTCTGATATTTCAGATATCTCTACTTGCATCTTTATCAGGCGATGAATTCAGAAAGCTGCCGAATAAAGCTTTCAAAGAAGGTGAAAAACTTACTTTTGATGTGAAGTATGGTTTTGTTACTGCAGGAATTGCTACTATGCAGATTCCTAAAATCAAAAGAATATCAGGAAGAAATGCTTACCATGTTACTTTTGAAGTTAATTCAGTTCCAAGCTTTGATATTTTTTACAAAGTTCGTGACAGATATGAAACTTACATTGATGTTGAAGGACTATTTCCCTGGCGGTTTGAACAGCATATCAGAGAAGGAAAATATTCACGTGACTTTTCAGCTTTCTTTGATCAGCGAAAAGGAAAAGCAAAAACAACAGAAGGCGAGTATGATATTCCGAAATATGTTCACGACATAGTTTCGGCATTTTACTTTGCAAGAACTCTTGATTATTCTGGGATGAAAAAAGGAGATAAAATTCATCTTCAGAATTTTTATAAAGATAAAGTTTATGATCTTGATGTTGTTTATCACGGAAAAGAAACCATTGAAGTTGCCGCAGGCAAATTTGACTGCATAATTGTTGAACCGCTTGTTCAGGAAGGTGGTTTGTTTAAAAGTGAAGGCAACATTGTTATCTGGCTGACTGATGATGATATTAAAATGCCTGTAAGAGTTAAAACAAAAGTTGTAGTCGGCGCTATTGATGCAGACTTAACCTCCTACGAAGGACTTGCAGGACCACTAAATTCAAAGAGAAAATAATTTTCTATTGTTACTTTGGACAGAACAAAGAAAAGAAGCTTCGGCTTCTTTTCGTGCTTTAAAGATTTGAGTAAACAAAACCTTATTCTTAACTTTGATTGTAATAAATCGGTATTCTTAAAAATGAATGATGAATTAAATCAGAATAATCAGCAGCAGAATCAAAACGATTCTGAAGGAATGAATAAATCTGATGAACAGATTAAATCCAATATTTCTCCGATTGCAGCAGCTTTTATTGGTTTAGTTGGCGGATTTTTTCTTTATCAGTTTGTTGGCGGACTTTTATCTCTGATCGTATTCGGTTTTGATCTTGATAAAGCTCCGATTAATGGCTTGAGATTGATGACAATGGCTGGTCAGATTCTTTTTATTCTTCTTCCCGCTTTGGTTTTTTCAAAATTAATTTATGAAGATGTCGGCAAGATTATTCGTTTAAGAATTCCTGATTGGACAGAAATAATACTCTTTGTAGTTGGAATTGGAATACTAACTCCATTGCTTCAGAGTTATCTCTACATTCAAAACTATTATATTGAAGTTTGGGCAAAATATTCTGAGTCAATAAACACATTAAAAACTTTTTTTGATTCATTAAATGAACTTGTTGATAAAACTTATGGAAATTTATTAAAAGCATCAGGTGTACCTGAGTTATTATTCGTTGTGTTGATTGTTGCAGTAGTTCCGGCAATTTCTGAAGAAGTTATGTTTCGTGGTTTTATACAGCGAAGTTTTGAACTGAAGATTAAACCATTTATTGCCGCACTATTGACTGCTGTGTTTTTTAGTCTTTATCATTTTAATCCTTACGGTTTAATACCATTGGCAATTCTCGGATTTTATTTTGGATTTGCTGCTTATACATCAAAGACATTGCTTATTCCGGTTTTACTTCACTTTCTCAATAACTTTACTGCAGTTATGCTTTACTATATTATTGGAAGTGAAGAACTTATTAAATCAGATGTTGCTGCAAAATCCGGCGATGATCTTGGCTTTTATACTTTTGTAACAATTTCATTGGCACTTGTATTTATAGCTTTGATTTTTCTGATAAAGAAATATTATTCACAGAAACAAATTGAATAGGAGGACTTATGCCTTTTTGCCCAAATTGTAAATATGAATATGTCAATGGCATTGATAAATGTCCTGACTGTGGAGCTGAACTTGTTAACGAGCTTCCTCCCGAAATAATTCTTAACGAAGCTGACTGGGTTGTTGTTTACACAACTTCATTTGATTATGAAGCTGAGATGCTAAAGGGTAATCTTGAAAGTGCTGGAATTTCTGCAACAATTCTTTCGCAAAAGGACAGCAGCTTCCCGGCTCCCGGAGATTTATCTATCATTAAACTACTGGTTAAAAAGGAAGATGCAGAAAGTGCTGCTGCATTCCTAAATGAATTTAAGAAAAGTCTTGAATCAGAAAATCAGGAAGATGAAACTGAGTAATACTACGGTCAGAATAATTGTTTCAGTAATTGCGATACCACTTATTCTTTTGGTTTCCTATTTAGGCGAATGGTATTTCACAACATTTATTCTTGCAATATCGCTTATAGCATTTTACGAATTTTCTTCTTTTGCCAGAGCTAAGAATTCTTATGTGCATTTTCCGATTGGATTATTCGGAATCGCTTTGATAATCATAAATCAATTTAAACCATTTATTGACTTCAAAGCTTTGTTAATTATCTGGTTTTTAGTTCTTCTTATTTATGAATTATTCAGAAATAAAGAATCAGCTTTATTGAATCTTGGTTTAACAACATTTGGTTTTTTGTACTTTGCTTTAATGGGTAGCAGTCTGGTTGCAATCAGAGAATTTTATCCTGATACTGATCAGCTTTATAGTCAAGGTGCGTTTCTGATATTTTCAATGCTCGGTACGATCTGGATTTGCGATTCGGCAGCGTTCTTTTTCGGAACAGCACTTGGGAAACATAAATTGTTTCCCCGTGTAAGTCCTAAGAAAAGTTGGGAAGGTGCAATATTTGGGTTTGTCTTTGCAATCCTGAGTATGATATTATTCCATAAGATTTTTGTTGATTTCTTACAATTGGAAACAGCGATTGGATTAGGAATAATCATAGGCATATTTGGTCAGATTGGTGATTTGGTTGAATCATTGTTAAAACGCGATGCAGGAGTAAAAGATTCATCTAACTTAATTCCCGGACACGGTGGAATCTTCGACAGATTTGATTCACTTTTATTCAGTGCACCTTTTGTTTACTATTATTTATTTTATTTCGGAAGATGAAAAGAAAAGAAAAAGTTTCTGTAATTACACTTGGCTGCTCAAAAAATACAGTTGACTCGGAAAGGTTAATGCGTCAGATTCAGCTGAATGATATTCCGATGACTGACGATCCTAATAAAGCTGATACAGTTATCATAAATACCTGTGGATTTATTGAAGCAGCAAAAGAAGAATCAGTCAATACAATTCTTCAGGCGGTGGCATTAAAAAATTCCGGCAAACTTAAAAAACTTATTGTTGCCGGCTGTTTGTCTGAGAGATATATGAATGATCTTAAAAATGAAATTCCCGAAGTTGATGTTTATTTCGGTACAGAGAAGTATGAAGAAATTATAAAAGAACTCGGCGGAAAATTTAAGTATGAACTGCTCGGTGAAAGATTACTCTCCACTCCTTCGCACACAGCTTATCTGAAAATTTCAGAAGGTTGTGATCATCCCTGTTCTTTCTGTGCTATTCCTTTGATGCGCGGAAAACATCAATCAAGACCAATGGAATCATTAATCGAAGAGACAGAATTTCTTGCTTCAAACGGAACGAAAGAACTTATACTGATTGCTCAGGACACTACTGATTATGGAAAAGATATTTACGGTAAAAAGAATTTATCAGAACTTCTGAATAAACTGAGTGAAGTTAAAGGAATTGAATGGATAAGACTTATGTACGCGTATCCGTCTCATTTTCCCGATGATGTTATTGAAGTTATTGCTGATAATCCGAAAATTCTTAAATATGTTGACATACCTTTGCAGCACATTTCAGATAATGTACTTAAATCGATGAGAAGAGGTGTCACTTCACGACAAACTTATAACCTTCTTTATAAATTGAGA
>CALHAB010000191.1 GCA_937934185.1 uncultured Ignavibacterium sp.
ATGTTTCTTTTTTCGGTTCCATCAAACTTTATTATATAAATGTCTGATGAAGTAAACTGATGTCCGTCATCTTCGGTAATCATATAAATGAGATGTTGTGAATCAGCCATCCATTTAGCTCTGTAACCTTTCCCAAGGTCAGTTAATTCTGTACCATCAATTTTCATTGAATATAAATTGCCGCCATAAATTTCAAATGCAACTCGCTGTCTGTCTGGTGATACAGAGAGATTCATACATTTCTTGCCGGGAAACGGTTCAAAAATTCTGGTGGAGTTATCAGCAAAATTTGTTACACCAATTTTATCATCGTTGGTAAGATAAACTAAAAACGGTGATAGATTTTTCTTTTGTTCTTCGTTAGCAATGAGCCCGGTGGAAAAGCTCTCTGGCTGATTATCAGTAACTATGAAAGCTTTTTCATTGTAATCTGACCATTGTGGAAGTGAAGGCATTTTAGTTCTGTAGTCAGAAAGCTGAATAGTTTCAGCAGTTTCGACATTATAAATTTTAACAGCGTTATAGCGAATTGGTCCGTCATAATAAGCAGGTCGGCTTAAAATAAATTTTGAATCAGGTGACCATTGCATTGCATAACCGGCAGCAACTTCGTCAGTTATCTGGTTTATTGAATTGTCTGAGAATTTGAAAATCCAAATTCCCTGATATCCTGCTTTGGTGAACGCAACTAATTCACCATTTGGTGAGATAGTTGGATTCATACAAATATCTTCTTCTGAACCGGTAATTTTAACAGGAAGTGTCTGAGCATTTGTAATTATCATTAAGAAGAAAAATATCATCATGCCCGTTTGTATTATCACTTTCATTATTTATGCCTTTAATATTTTTAATGAAGTTTTCCACCGTGAATTACACTGATTAAAATATTAAAAATATTTTTAACAAGCATCATATTCTTTCATCAATTCTCTTTATATTTTTGATCAGAAATTAATCAGGCGTTTTTAAATGAGTAAAAAAATTACCGTTATAATTCCCAAAGGAAATCCTCAAACAAATAAAATCACAGTAGATAGACTGAAAAAGGAACCATCTGTTCGCAAAATCATTTTAATCGGAAATAATTCAGAGCAGCCTACTGCTGATCTAACAATTCAAACTAATAATTTTCAGAGTACAGATGCTTTAAAGAAGACAATTCAGTTTCTTGATACAGAATTTATTGCTTTACTGCTTAGTGATAAAGTAATTCTTCCCGGTCAGTTTATGTTTGAAAGGTTTATTCAGATTTCTGAAAACACTAATGCCGGTCTGGTCTATTCTGATTATTATGAATCAGAAAATAGTTCATTGCATCCTCATCAGGTTATTGATTATCAGGAGGGAAGTCTGAGAGATGATTTTGATTTCGGTGAAATACTTTTTATCAGAACTGATGTATTCAAACTTGCGGTTGGCAAAATGAAGACTGATTACAAGTTTGCCGGATTATACGACTTAAGATTAAAAATTTCTCAATCAGCGTCGTTATTTCATATTCCTGAATATCTTTATACAGTAGAAAAGAAAGAAACAGTTGGAACCGAAGACAAACATTTCAGTTATGTTGATCCCAAGAATCGTCAGGTTCAGCTAGAAATGGAAGCTGCCTGCACAGAGCATCTGAAAGCCATCGGTGCATTCTTAAAACCAGAGCAGAAACAAATTGAGTTTGAAGATAAGTTTGAATTTGAAGCGAGTGTTATTATTCCGGTTCGTAACAGAGTCAAAACTATTGGAGATGCAATTAATTCCGTGCTTTCACAAAAGACAAATTTTAATTTTAATCTTATTATAGTTGATAATCATTCTGCAGACGGAACAACAGAGGTTATCTCGAAGTATGCAACTAAGGATAGCAGAGTAATTCATATTATTCCCGAAAGAAAAGATCTTGGAATTGGTGGCTGCTGGAATGAAGCTGTACATCATCCAAAGTGCGGAAAATTTGCCTGTCAGTTAGACAGCGATGATATATATAAAGATGAAAATACACTTCAAACTATTGTTGATACATTTCACAAAGAAAAATTTGCAATGGTAATTGGTTCGTATCAGATAACTGATTTCAATCTGAATGAATTGCCTCCGGGATTAATTGATCACAGAGAATGGACTGATGAAAA
Organism: uncultured Ignavibacterium sp.; assembly: GCA_937934185.1. Classification (GTDB taxonomy): domain Bacteria; phylum Bacteroidota; class Ignavibacteria; order Ignavibacteriales; family Ignavibacteriaceae; genus Ignavibacterium. The sequence goes on from CALHAB010000191.1 coordinate 2,130, forward strand.
CGGTGCAAACAATGCTTTAAGAATTAATGGGCTTGGTGCCCCAAGAGCATTTTATACTCCAATACTTCGTGAAATAAAGATTCCAAATGTCAGCTATGGAGAAGATTACGCAGTAGGATTAGCTATAAGTCGTGAATATAAAATTGGCAGAATTTATCATTCATTGTATCTTTGCAGAAGATGGGAAGGCAACACTGATGCAAAGCTGGATTTGCCAAGGATTAACATAAATAATTTTTACAAGGACCGAATCAGAACAATTGAGTTGCTTGCGCGGAAAAAGAAGAACTCTTCTGAGATAAAAATTTAACACTAAATTATTTTTCACAACTCAAATTTGTGCATACAATTTATTGACTTTAGCAAGCCAAATATTTAGATTTTCGATAGTCAAATAAACTTAATTGACTAAAATTAATTTATAGACAGAACTAATATGAATATCAGAAAAGGTATTCATAAATTTCCATCAAAGGAGTCAGAGATATGAGAAAACTTCTACTGTTCTTCACCCTCTTTATAACTGCCTTCACAATTCAAACCTTTGCACAAACAGGTAAAATAAACGGTTATGTTCGTGATGCCGAAACAGGCGAAGAGCTTATCGGTGCAAATGTTATTATTGAAGGCACAACAATGGGTGCCGCAACGAACATTGATGGTTATTATGTAATAACTAATGTTCCTCCCGGCTCTTATACTGTAAGAGCTTCAATGGTGGGTTACTCGCCCAAAACAATTCAGGATGTTAGAGTTAATATCAACCTGACAACTGAGCTGAATGTAACTCTCAGCTCATCTGCAATTCAGACTGAAGAGGTTGTAGTTATTGCAACTCAACCAATTGTTCGTCAGGATGTCTCGTCAAGTGTTGTTAACCTGAATATTGAAGAAGTTAAAAGCTTGCCTGTTGTAAGCGTAACAGGAATTATCGGTCTTCAGGCAGGTGTTCAGGGTTTAACAATTCGCGGCGGCGGAAGCGATCAGACTGCTTTTGTTGTAAATGGTATTACTCTCCGCGATGAAAGAGATAACACACCTTACACCGGCATCAGCTTTACTTCAATCGAAGAATTACAGATTCAAACTGGTGGATTTAATGCTGAGTACGGAAACATTCGTTCAGGTCTTATAAATATTGTTACCAAAGAAGGTAAAAAAGATAAATACTCAGTCTCTTTTATCGGAAGATACAGACCTGCCGGCAGAAAACATTTTGGCGCAGCTGTTAATGATCCAAATTCATACTGGATAAAACCCTATATTGATCCTGCAGTTGCCTGGACTGGAACAAACAATGGAAACTGGGATATTTATACTCAAAGAAATTATGCTAAATTTCCCGGCGGATGGAATGCAGTATCCGAAGCTTTATTAAGTGATTCTGATCCAACAAATGATTTAACTCCCGAAGCAGCACAACAGGTATTTTTATGGCAGCACAGAAGAGAACTTGATATAAAAAGACCTGATTATGATGTGGATATGAGTGTTAGTGGCCCGGTGCCGGGTGGGCAGTCACTTGGTAATTTAAGGTTTCTTGCATCTTACAGACAAACCAGAGAAATGTACTACATTCCTCTTTCAAAAGATTCTTATCAGGACTTTAATGGACAAATAAGATTAACTTCCGATATTGCCAAAGGGATGAAATTATCAATTGAAGGATTATATGGCGAGCAAACCGGAACTAACAGCAGTCGTGCCGGAGGACCTGGTTTATTCCGCTCTGCTTCCGGAATTGCAAGTAATATTGATGTAAGAAGTGGTGCAAGTTACCTTGATGCCCGTGTTTATGCATCTGATTATTGGGCACCAAGCACAATTATTACAAATATGCAGGGATTTAAGTTTACTCATGTTCTTAGTCCTCAAACATTTTATGAAGTACTTGGCAGCCGTGTTGCATCGAAATATGACACAAATCCGGGTAGAAAACGTGATACACGAAAACTTTATAATATAGGTGGAGTTTTATTTGATGAATCTCCAATCGGGTACTTTAGCGGTGTTAGTTCCGGTATTGGTTCAGCAATGAATATGGGACTAGGTTACAGTAACTCACGAGATTCAAGTAAACTTGCTACATATACATTGAAAACTGATTTTGCCAGCCAGATTGATAAATACAATTATATCAAAACAGGATTTGAATTTATCTATACTGATAATAATGTTAATTATGGATTAATTGAACCTGCACTTCCTTCAAGCAATTCTATTTCAGCCTGGCATACATTCCCGAAAAGATTAGGTGTTTATGTCCAGGATAAACTTGAGTTTGAAGGAATGATTGCTAATCTCGGAATAAGATTAGATTATCTTGATCCCGGTGGTGAGTGGTATGAATATGATCCATACAATAAAGCTCTTTCCGGAAAATTTGCGGGAGGATTAGACACACTATTGAAAAAAGTTAGTGTTGAGAAACAATTAAATATTTCTCCAAGACTTGGAGTTGCTTTCCCAATTACTGTAAACAGTAAACTTTATTTTAACTATGGTCATTTCCGTTCAATGCCCGTTCCTGAAAACTTATTCTTATTAAGAAGATCACTTTCTACCTTTGAAGTAACAAGAATTGCTAATCCTTCTAATCCATTACCAAGAACAATAGCTTATGAATTAGGATACGAGCAGAATATGTTCGACCAGTTTCTTCTGAGTATTAAAGGATACTATAAAGATGTAAGCGATCAACCCAGACTAGTTCAGTACATTAGCAGAAATGGTGCTGTAAATTATACAAGACCAGAGCCAAATAACTATGCTGATATCAGAGGTTTTGAAATTGAACTTCGCAAGAACAGAGGTGAATGGATTACAGGATTCTTCAACTATACATATATGGTAACGACAAGTGGTTTCTTCGGCCTTGATATTTACTATGAAGATCCTGCATTGTTCAGACAAAGACAAACAGATACAAAACTACTTTATCAGAACAAACCTGTTCCGCAGCCTTATGGACGTGCAAATATTGATATTTTCACTCCTGATAATTGGGGACCAACTTTAGGTGGAATTAAAATCTTCGATAAATTGAGATTAAATTTACTTGGTACCTGGAGTTCAGGAACATTTTTCAGTTGGACAGGACCCGGCGCTGCACAGGCAGGTTATGAAAACAATTTTCAATGGAATGATTTCTATAATCTCGATCTGCGATTATCAAAGACATTTAATTTCGGAAGACTCGAGGTTGAATTATTTATGGATATGTACAATGCTCTTAATATTCGATATATGAGTTACAGAGCCGGATTTGTTGATGCACAGGATTATTATGATTATATGCAATCATTACATTTGCCTGCTGATAAAGTTAAAGACTTTAATTATGGAAATATTCCCGGTAATGATAATCCCGGAGATTTCAGAAAACCCGGAGTCGAATGGCAGCCATTGGAGTATGCAAACAATGTATTTACTCTCTCAAATCCTAACAAAGTTGCGTGGTATTTTGATGCACAAACAAGCAACTATTATCAATGGGACGGAAATAAATGGAATAAGGTGCCTGACTCAAAAGTTAAAGAAGTGCTTGATAATAAAGCATACATTGATATGCCGAATTTACATTACACAACATTTCTTAACCCAAGAAACATATTCTTCGGAATTAAATTTAATTTCGATTTATAATACTTAAAGAAATTATAAGAGGAACTAATGAAAAGATTAAAACAAACAACTCAGCTATCAATCTTACTGATTTCCATACTGTTTGTTTTCCTATCATCAACTGAACTGAAAGCACAATTTACAAATATATGGATGTCAGCTGGCAGCTTGCATAGCTGGTATTCAGAAATCGGTTCAGAACTCGAAGAAGCTTTTGTGAGAAGGCAACAATATGGAATGCAATGGCCTGCAATTTACCCTGCACAGGATATGCAGGCGGCAAGAGGTTTTTGGATTGGTGCGAAAAATTTCACAGATGAAAATGGAACTAATTTTACCTATAAAGTAGTAACTATCGGACCTCGTAATCCAATGTTCTATGCTGCTTATCCGGTTAAAATGGAACTCGTAAGTAAATTTGATGCTCCTATTGTTACTGTCGATGGAAATCTGACTTATGAAAAATCTGTTACTATTGATCGGGTAGAGGATACACTTAAAGCTGATAGAATGATTATAAATGTTGTAAATACTCAGCTTGGTGTTACGATGGAAAGAAAAATTTATCAGTTCTCTCAGCAGTATCACGACAATTATATTGTGTATGAATACACATTTACAAACACCGGTAACACTGACGGAGATCCTGAAATTGAACTTCCGAACAACACTATTAACGATATGTATGTTTTCTGGACATACAGAAATGCTGTCAATGCTTCTACACGATATGTTATCGGTAACTCAACAGGTTGGGGTAAGAACACTATGAATGATGCAAGAGGCGATGGAGTAAAACCCGATCCTGCCGGTGAACAATTTCGCTGTCAATTCTCCTGGCATGGCTATACAGGCGAAAAAGATGTTTCGTATGATAATATCGGGGGTCCTATCTGGGCTCTGAACAGTAACGCATTGCGTTTTAATGCATCCGATGATACAATCGGAAGACTTGGAGCCACACAGTTCATTGGTGTTGTAACACTGCACGCTGATAAATCTGCAACAGATAAATCCGATGATCCTGCGCAACCTTCTCATACATCTTATCTTGATTCTGATGATGATAAATTTTTAGGCGGAAGAGATAATGCTTTTAATGTAGCAAGAATGACTACTCAATATGAGTTTATGGCAAATACAGGTCATATGAGTCCAAGGCATGCTGATCTTGTTGAACCAAGCGGTGATTTTGCCTTGCAGAGAACTAATCCTAACCTTGGTAACACAGGAGGATTTTCATTCAACAATGGTTATGGACCTTACACACTCGGTCCCGGTGAAAGTGTAAGAATTGTAATGGTAGAAGGTGCTAATGGTCTATCCAGAGCAGAACAAATAAGAGTGGGAAGATTATTTAAAACTGG
>CALHAB010000192.1 GCA_937934185.1 uncultured Ignavibacterium sp.
TGAAGAAAGTATTTTTTTAATTCTCTTATGTGAATTGAGTTTAACTTTTATTTCAAGATTTCTTGCCATCAGGTTTCCTGTAAATTTGTAAAAGTTCTCTTCCCTTTCGTGGTTTTATTGAATTGATTTTATCTGTTGATAAAAGCAACTCAAGTTTTTCAGAAAATAATTCTGTCGCCTCATCCACATCAACCGCAAACGGCGGTCCACCAGTTCTCTTTTCAATAGGAAACAAAATAATTGCAAATATTCCGTCGGGTACTAATAATTCAGAAATTTTTTCAGAATATTCTTTTCTCCTTTTCGGATCAATCGCACAATAAGTTACATAATCAAAAATAATTTCAAATGCGTTTGAATACTTATCACTAAGATTAAATAAATCTTCAACTAAAAAATTAACATTGACTTTTTCTTTTTGGGTAAGTTCTCTTGCAAAGTCAATTGCAGTTTCAGAAAAATCCAAAGCAGTTACATCGAATCCTTTTTTAGCTGCTTCAACTGCATCGTATCCATAGCCGCAGCCTACAACTAACATTCTTCTTCTATCAGCAAAATATTCACAGGAAAGTAAATCAATAAACGCCGGCGTTGGAGTTTTCAAATCCCATGCGGCTGATTTACTCTGATAAAGTTCGTCCCAGAATTCTGATTTATTTACATCATTCATACAAAAAGAATATAAAAATGTACCTTGTTATTTTTAGTCAGATAAGTATTTTTCGAACAGAAATAAAAAACCTGTTATCATGAAAAAAATATTTTTTATTCTTGGTTTAATATTAGTTATTCCTCTGACAAATTTAAATGCTCAGAGAATCGGACAACTTGCACCTGAGAAAGAACCTGAGGTTTATCCCGATAATGCATGGGGAATTGATATAATGTTTGGCGAGTCGGGATTTGGATTGGGAACATTTCTCAGAAGACAAATCGGAGATAATTTTACTGCATTTGCTGATCTTTCATTTGCTGAAGCTAAAGACGAAAGAGAAATAGAATTGATAGATTACTTTGGGCAGACTTTTGTGATCGGTAAAAAAAATCGTGTGTTTCAGATACCACTTGTATTTGGATTACAATACAGATTATTCAAAGGTGACATTGCTGACAATTTAAGACCATACATCAGTGCAGGTGCAGGACCAACCTTGGTAATCACAACTCCTTACGAAGAAGAATTTTTCAGTGCGTTTGGAAATGCACAATCAAAATTTGCTCTTGGCGGTTATGTTGGTTTAGGAGCTAATTTTGGTTTGGATAAATCGAGTCTTGTTGGAATAAGTGTAAGATACTTCAGAGTACAGTTTTTTGATGACGGCGTTGAGAGTCTGTTCGGAAGATTTAAAGACAATCTGAGCGGATTTTTTATTGCACTGAATCTTGGATTGATGTATTAAACCTCGTATGAAACAATTCGGGGTGAATTAACAAATACTATTCTTTCACAAAATAAATTTCTTTGTGAGGAATTTCTTCCAGAATTAATACCATATTATCATAGACAAAATCAGGTACTCCATCACCACTCTTTGAAGCTTTTTTCCAAACAGGTTTAATTTCAGAGTAAATGTTTGAGTCAACACTCCAATCTGCACTACCTTCTAATTTTGACAAACCATTATCATCGCTGATCTTAATATCCATCCGCATAAAAATATTATCTTTGATATTTTTTCCGTCAGTATTAAAATAACCAAGCTGCTTGTCTGAATACAAAATCCGGAAATTGTTTTTGAATAGAACATCGAAGGCAAGATTATAAAGACTATCACCGGGTATTTCCGATAACAATACAACTTTATTTGCGTTTGCAGGAATTAAATTCTGTGTTTTTTGAGGAAGAATACTTTGATATGAGCATCGTAAAAAGAAAAATGAAAGCGAAATTATTATGAACATTTTTTTCATTTTAAATCCTCGAGAATTAAATATTATTAAAGAAATTTATTTCGTTAAGATGATAAACCTCATAATGAATTTTAATTTAAATTTCAGCAAGTTTTATCAAAATTTAGATCACAAAACCAAATCCGGCTAAGAACTGTGAATAGGTTCCTCTTGTGCTGAATAATCCTTTATAGCCGGATGATGTATAACTGTTTAATTTATACGAAAAAACCAAATTTAATTTCTCTGATATCTGGCGGAATAATCCTGCCCCAATACCGATTCCAAACAAATTTTCTTTTATCTCTTTTTTTGAAAAGGTGTCAATATTATAACCCAGAACTTCACCTGTTTCAGGATTGATTATTTTCTGGTTTTGATAGGAGTTGTATGTCAGATATGAGTAACCAATTTCCAGAGAAATAAATGAAGTGAAAACTTTATTAGAATGTAGATTCATTCTGCCGCCAATATAAAAAGGGATCATCTTATGATCATCAGCAGAATATGATTGAAATTTTATCTGCTTTTGAACTTCTGAATAATCCTCGAGGAAAGTAACCTTAAATTGATCCCAGACTGAGTATCCTGTGTAAACAAATAAACTCACATCTGGTGATAAATGATAATTATACTGAACTAAACCTGTTAATCCTTTCGATGAGTTCATTGGCATTATGATCCCAGCGTTAATCTGAACAGAATTTGAATACTGAGCAAAATTCAGTGACGAAGAGATGAGCAGAATTAATATAAAAGTTGAGATAAAAGACTGAAACATTTTATTACCCTTTCACTATTAATAAAAAAGAAAGGTAAAGAGTTTTATTATTTATTCTCTCCTTAATCGTCTAATGGATTTTGAAAATTAAATTTATAATCTGCCAACCATATTATGATAAATTAACATTACAAATAGTCGGAAAAACTTTTGAATAATAATTCAAGCTGACCTCTTGTTTTTATAAACTGTTAAACGGTTTACCTAAAGATAGATGCTCAAATTGAATAATTAATTTCTGAAAGCTGCTGATAAATTCATATTTCAATAGTAAAAAAATAAATTCAACAAAAACTAACCAATACCAAAATACATACATAAGTAAATGTAATTCGAGTTAAGATTCGTTCTGATCACTGCTGTCCAAAACAAATT
>CALHAB010000193.1 GCA_937934185.1 uncultured Ignavibacterium sp.
TGAAAAAGTTCTTGAAGCACTTACAGCTCCGTTAATTATTTGCATGCTTGTTGACTGATTCGGGCCGCTGAGTATTCTGAAATTCTGAAAAGACGGTGGAGAAAAATTTCGGATAGAATTAATATCACTTCCTTCAAATGTAAAGGAAACTTCGAATCGTTCATTCTCTGCAACTGGATTTTTGTCAACCGAAGCAGTGAATGTCTGAGCAGAAAATTGCTGCAGATTGAGAAACAGAAAAATCAAAATGAATAATCGCTTCATCACCAATCTTTCTCCGGTTTTACAACTTTACCTTTTACTCTTCTTAAATTTTTCTGTAAATCTTTTTCATTGTTTTTTAATGCTTCGAGAATTCTTTCTGCCTGCTCTTTGGAAATTTTGGAATCGGGCTGTTGCTGTTTGGTATTATCCTGCTTCGCCTCCTGATCTTTTGGCTGTTGATTTTGCTGTTGCTGATTTTGATTCTGCTGGTTTTGATCCTGATTCTGGTTCTGATTATTCTGCTGCTGATTCTGATTTTGCTGATTATTCTGATTCTGTTGCTGCTGCTGATTCTTATCTTTATTCTTTAAAAGTTCTAATGCATAAGAGAGATTGTACTTTGTATCAGAATCATTTGGATTTAACTTCAACGCATTTTTGTATGCTTCAATACTTTCTTCAATTTTATTAGCTTTCAGTAATGAATTGCCAATGTTATGATAGACTTTGGCTTTGGTTAAATCATCACTTGCTTTCCCCAATGCATTCTGATAGGATTTAATTGCTTCATCATATTTTTCCTGTTTGTAGTAAGCATCACCGAGGTTAAAATTTGAAGTAAAGTCATCTCCTTTTTTCTCAAGCACTTTTCTGAAATTAACTTCTGCATCAGCATATTTTTTTTGTTCGTATAAATCAACACCATCATTATTAAGCTTTCTTACAGATTGAGCAAAACTATCAGCTGATGAAAAAACAAGAGTAAGCAGAAATATGTATGTCAGTTTATTAATCATTCCTCAAGTCCTAATTTCTTATTAAGACGAACAAAGAAGGGAGATTTCCTCTCCGAAATAAAAAATTCCAAAAGCAAAAGAATTACCGCAGGTATTAAAAGATAATAATAACGGCTTTCATAATCTGTAACTTTTTTGGTTCCGTACTCAGATTTTTCAAGTTGAGATAAATCTGAGTAAATCTTATCGAGATAATCCTCATAATTATTTCCGCGGTAATAAACACCATCACCTTTGCCTGCAATCTCTTTAAGAATCTGTTCATTCAGCTTTGTCAGAACAGTGTTACCTGAGTTATCAGTCTTAAAGCCGCGCAGATTTCCCCTTTCATCATAAATCGGAATAGGAACACCTTCAGGAGAACCAAGTCCGATTGTATAAATTTTAATTCCCTTTTCGACTGCATTTTCAACTGCGCCTTCAATATCACCTTCGTGATCTTCTCCGTCTGTTATAATTATAATTGCCTTTTGGGTTGAAGCAGTGTCAAAAGATCGGGTTGCCATATTTATAGCCGAAGCAATTGCTGTTCCCTGTTGAGGCACCGAACTAAAATCAACAGCATTGAGAAACAGATTGGCTGCAGAATAATCAGTTGTAAGAGGAAATTGTATGTATGCCTGTCCTGCAAAAATAATCAGACCAATTCTGTCCCCTCTTAATTTCTGAATCAGATTAGATATCTGATATTTTGCTTTTTCGAGTCGGTTGGGTTTTATGTCTTCTGCACTCATACTTAAAGAAACATCGAGACAAATAAATACATCAATCCCTGTTTGTTTTACTTCCTGAAGTTTAGTTCCGACCTGTGGATTAGCCGCAGCGAGAATTAAAAGAGAAAGTGCAATCAGAATTAAAGCGGTTTTTATTTTTGTTTTTACATTACTATAAGTTGGTATTAAAGTAATATGAAGATTTTCATCAGCAAAACTCTGAAGCATTTTTTTCCGGCGTTTATTCAACCAAACAAGCAAAATAATTCCTAATGGAATTAACCATAACAAATTCAGGTATTCCGGATTTTCAAATCTGAACATATTACGGCAGCTTCCTTAAAAATGTTTTTGATAAACCAGCTTCAACTAATAACAATATGAACGCAGCAGCCAACCAGTTAAAATATAATTCCTGAGCTGATCGATAAGAAGTAACTTCAATTTTTGATTTTTCCATTTTATCAATCCGATCGTAAATCTCTTTCAGTGCACGATTGTTTGTTGCGCGGTAATACTCTCCGCCGGTTCTTTCAGAAATTTGTTTTAGCAATGTTTCATCAATTTCAACCGGCATCATCTGATATCTGATTCCGAATGGTGTCTGAACAGGATATGGCGCTTCGCCTCTTGTTCCAACTCCGATTGCATAAATTCTGATTCCGAATGTTCTTGCAATTTCTGCAGCTGACAGCGGATCAACTTCGCCTGCATTATTAACACCATCAGTTAAAAGAATAATTACTTTACTTTTTGCATCGCTGTCTTTTAATCTGTTAACACCATTAGCAATTGCATTTCCTATTGCAGTACCGTCCTGAAGCATTCCGCTTCTGATATCTTTTAGCAGATTTCTCAATACTGCATAATCAATTGTCAATGGACATTGAGTAAAAGCATCTCTCGAAAATATCACCAGACCAATTCTGTCTGAAATTCTGCCTTGTATAAATTCATCTATTACTTTCTTTGCAGCTTCGAGTCGGTTTGGTTTGAAATCTTCAGCAAGCATACTTCCTGATATATCAAGAACCATTGCTATATCAATTCCTTCAGTGTTGATATTTGTCCCTGATGTAAAGTTCTGAGGCCGTGCAAGTGCAATGATAAGCAAAGCTAATACAATCAATCGCAGAATAATTGGAAGATGAACTAACTTAGTTCTTAAAGTAGATACATTTTCCGGAAATAATTTGAATGATGAATAAATTATTGAGGAAGTATTTCTCTTACCTCTGAAATAATACCAGACTCCGATCAAAGGAATCAGAATTAGAAAATACAACACCCACGGATATGCAAACACGATATTATGAAACATTGTTTGCAGCTCCTTCATATTTTTTTTGTGCAGTTTTGTTCACAATCTCAATAGCTTGTTTCATCATTTCGGCATTAACTCCATCCATAGGAATAAACTTAGCAAACTTTACAAGGTCAGCATTTGATAAAAATGATTCGGTTAAGTCTAAAATTTGTCTGGCATCAGGAATTTTCTTCAGTAATTCCAACTGCTCTGAAGTCGCTAATTCCAGTGCAGGCAAACCAAATCTTTTTTCGAAATACTCTCTTATTATTTCAGTAATCCTTGAATGATATTCTTTTACAAATCCTTTTTGCCAGAGTTGTTCTCTGTCAAGCTGATCAAGCTTCATCAATGCTTCTTCGTGAGGCGGTAAAATTATTTTGGGTTTTTCTAATACTTCAGTTTTCTTTTTAGGGAAATATTTTTTGTAAATGAAATAAGCAATCGCTACAATTACAATTGCAGCTAAAACCCAGAGTAAGAGAGTAAACCAATCAAAAGGAATTCTTAACGGTGGTTTAACATCTTTGATATCTTCTTCAACCTTAACACTGAGCTTATGAATTTTTATATTAAATGAATCCGATTGAACTGATTGAAAGGATGTATCTGATTTTGTCCTGTAAAAAATTTTTATTGCTGGGATTTTAACTTCTGCAGAATCAAAATAACTAAGAACATATTTATAAATTATCTGGTTTCTGTTATCAACTTTTTTATTTTCAGCAGGAAGTTCTTTGATGATTTCAAATTGTTTTAAGCTATCTCTGAAAAAAGGAGTAATGATGCTGACATTTTCTGAATGAGTAATTGAAAGAGTAAAATTGATATGGTCACCAATCAGATAATCTGATGAATCAGTAAAAGCTTTAACAGATATTTCCTGCGAATAAACAGGAATAACAATCAGAACAGAAAAAATTATTCTCAGCAGAAACTTTACCATCTTCTTTCCCGAAGTTTGAAAAACTGAACCAGCGGCTTAATATAATTTTCACCTGTTTGAATATTTACAGAATCAATTTTGTTTGAGCGGAATATATATTTTCTTTTATCTGAAAGTTCTTTTGTCCGGATAATAAAATTCTGGCGAAAGAGATTGCTGCTTGTATCAATCCATTTTTCGGTTTCAGTTTCTGGATCAATGACTTTCATTAAACCAAGTTTTGGGAATTCTTTTTCTCTTCGGTCTTCCAACACAAGTCCAATCAAATCATGTTTTTTACTTACAACACGAAGGATTTTTTCAAAACCATCATCAATAAAATCTGAAAGCAGAAAAACTATTGAGCGTTTTTTAACTGCACGATTGAGATATTCCAAAGCTGATCTGATATTGGTTTTATTACCTTCCGGTTTGAATGAAAGTACTTCCCGGACAATCCTCAGAACATGCTTTCTTCCTTTACGCGGCGGAACAAACTTTTCAATTTTATCTGTGAACAACAACAAACCAACTTTATCATTATTCTTTAAAGCTGAAAATGATAGTATCGCACTTACTTCAGCAGCAATTCTTTGCTTGGTTTTTTCTTTTGAACCAAACGCAAGTGAACCGCTCAAATCAACCATCATAATTACAGTCAGCTCTCTTTCTTCTTCAAAAATCTTTACATAAGGATGACCAAATCTTGCTGTCACATTCCAATCAATATTCCTGATATCATCGCCAAACTGATATTCACGGACTTCCGAGAATTCCATTCCTCTTCCTTTGAATACAGAATGGTATTCACCGGAAAAGACCTGATTAACAAGTCCTTTGGTTCTTATTTCAATTTCACGAACCTGTTTAAGTAATTCTTTGTCAATCATTATTAAGGAACTTCAATTCTGTTAAGAATTTCCTGAATTATGTTTTCACTTGTCAGTTCTTCTGCTTCCGCTTCATAAGTTACAGCTATTCTGTGACGCAGTACATCAAAACAAATTGCTCTAACATCTTCCGGAATGACATATCCTCTTCGTTTAATGAATGCCATTGCTTTTGCACCAAGAGCAAGATTTATGGTTGCACGAGGAGAAGCTCCATAACTTATTAAATCAACAAGATTGCTGAGTCCAAATTGTTTCGGATTTCTTGTAGCGAAAACAATATCAAGGATGTACTTCTCAATTTTTTCATCAATATAAACTTCGTGAATAAGATTTCTCGCACGAAGAATATCTTCAGGAGAAATAACCTGATTAACTGAAAATCCATCACCACTTATATTTTGCCTCATTATTTTCAATTCTTCATCCCGTGAAGGATAATCAATTTTAACTTTAAGCATAAAACGATCGACCTGTGCTTCTGGTAATGGATAAGTTCCTTCCTGTTCAATTGGATTTTGTGTAGCAAGAACTAAAAATGGTTCATCAAGTTTAAAGGTATGCTCACCGATTGTTACTTGTCTTTCCTGCATTGCTTCAAGTAAAGCAGACTGTACTTTTGCCGGAGCCCTGTTGATTTCATCGGCAAGAATAAAATTTGAAAAGATCGGACCTTTACGGATTAAAAAATTCCCATCTCTTTGATTGTAAATTTGTGTGCCAATTAAATCTGCCGGAAGTAGATCAGGTGTGAATTGAATTCGCTGAAACTTTGCTTTCATTGCAGAAGCAAGAGTTTTTATTGCAAGAGTTTTGGCAAGTCCGGGAACACCTTCAAGAAGAATATGACCATTGCCCAATAAACCAACAATTAATCTTTCAACCATTGCCCTTTGTCCGACAATTACTTTTCCTATTTCATTGAAAAGGACATCAACAAAGGCACTTTCTTTTTTAATTTTTTCGTTTAATGCTACAATATCCAATTTGAACCTCACAAATTGTTTGGAAATATGAATGAATTTGGACGGCGCAAACTTATAAAGGTTGCGGTGTTTTAGCAACTCACAAATAAGCGATAAAATAAAAAGGCGAGCTAGTTCTGCTCGCCTGATAATGAAACATTTAGAAGTATTCTGATTACTATTTGATAAGTATCATCTTCTTTGTTTGAATAAATTGACCAACCTTTAACTGATAGTAATAAATTCCGCTTGACAACTGCCTGTTGCCAATTGCTGATTGGAACTCAACTTCATTTCTTCCGGCTTCTTTGTATTCATTTACAAGTGTAGCTACTTCATTTCCCAAAACATCAAAAACTTTTAATGTTTGATGACTGCCGACTGGCGACTGCCAACTGATCTTTGTGCTTGGGTTGAATGGATTAGGATAGTTTTGATATAAAGCATAATTATCAAGTGAAACAAAATTATCCTCTACATCTGTTGTCAAATTAGAACTATTAAAGTAGAGATTTGTCGGACCAAATCCTGCATAGATTACCCCACCATTGAAACCCGAGTTTGGAGCTGAACTAAAACCACAAACGCTGGGAATTAAAGAAGATGATGAATAATTAACTCTTGATACCAAAGTTGGGCTTTCAGAAAAAGTTGCTATATTAAAAGTAGACTTATAATAAACAGTATCAGCAGTGCCATTGGAAATATAAGCTACTCTGAATGCTCCAGTTTGGTTTTCGGGACTGTGAATTGATGGTCTATCCTCATTGTTTACAGCATTTGATAAAACTACATTTTGAGTAAATGGAACCTTACCTGTTAATGAATAAGCATACTCTATATTTTTATTATTACTAACTGTAGTAGTATGTACAACTGCCATTTGATTAGTTGCTCTGTTAACTGCCATCATCCCATCAAATTCCGGATTTGCTGTGCTGGCTATATTATATTGTAACCAGATGGCAGCAGTACCGAAATCAGCAAGTCTGATATATCTCAATCTTAAGTTTTCATTTGTTGGGGTAACATTATTTGTTAACAACACATACACATAAAAAGTATCAGTTAGTGTATAGTCAATATCAAGCTGGTAATCATTAAAACCGTCTCTTGCAGTATCCTGCATCCAGCTTGTTCCTCCATTTGATGATAAAGCAGCAACTACCTGCTGAGTGATACCAGTGGTAGTGTCAACTCTCTGATAAGTAATATACCAAAACGAAGCAGCGGGAATATAATTATAAGCATCAGTCATAATTGCAGGAGAGATACAACCAGTAATACCGGAATCCGGTTCAACAAGGACT
Organism: uncultured Ignavibacterium sp.; assembly: GCA_937934185.1. Taxonomy (GTDB): domain Bacteria; phylum Bacteroidota; class Ignavibacteria; order Ignavibacteriales; family Ignavibacteriaceae; genus Ignavibacterium. Next base: position 7,111 of record CALHAB010000193.1, read on the forward strand.
GAAGAGAAATTTGTTCCATCTTCAAACATATCTCCATAATATAATTTACCACTGTAACCATTTCCACCAACCGGTGTTAAGGAAACAACTATACCAATTTTCCACCTGCCATTTGCTGTATCTGCAATTGCAATATCAAAACCTTGATATCTAAGACCAGGACCAGCCCAAATATCTTTAAAGTTTGTCCAGGTAAAACCTTTATCAGTTGATTTGAAAAATGACATTGTATCAGCAGTAGACCAATTCCTGACACAAGCTGCATATAAATTTCCAAGTGTATCGGCAATAAGTTTTATCATTCTTCTGTTTGCAGTAGGATTACCTCCGGTTGAAACTCCAATAGCACCATTAAATATTTTCAATTCATTTGTCCAGTTTGTTCCATCAGGTAAATAACCTGTAGTGGTTGGTTCTTTATCAATAGGAATCAATGCCTGATCGGTTGATGATAACGGTGTTCCAACAAATCTATCTGAGAACTGTTGTTGTATCTGAGAAAATATCTGTTGATAAGTTTGCATATCACCAGATTCTCTTGCATCCAACAAAGCTCTCCACATTTGAGCGTATTGTGAATTGTCAATTACGATTGACTGGTCGGGATTTGCTTCTTTCTGAATGTCTGCTTCAGTTTGAGCAAAAGAAAGAACTGCAAAAAAAGAAAAGAAAAGTACAAGAACTTTTTTCATTGAACCTCCTGTGTGATGTTAGTGAATTTGTTGAGTCATATAATTGGAATGCAAAGTATTTTCATTTTGCATACCAAATCTATAACAACGATAATGTTTAATACAATTAACCATTATTGGATTTAATGTTAAATTAACAAGTAAATTTTTCAATAATTTGGTAATTAGTTTTATGAAAAGCAGATTCAAAGCTATAGTATTTGATATCGATGGAACTTTAACATTCACTAATAAACTTATTTTTGACTCATTTAATCATATTGCAGAAAAATATCTTAACAAAAAATTTTCAGATGAAGAAATAATTGCTCTATTTGGACCTACTGAAGATGTAATATTAAAGCAAATGTTCCCTGATAAATTTGATGAAGTAAGAAAAGATTACTATGAATATTATCATCATAATCACGAAATTGCTCAGCTTTATGATGGTATAAAAGAATTGTTAATTGATTTGAAAAATGCCGGAGTAATTCTCGGAATATTTACTGGTAAAGGAAGAACTTCATCTCTTATTACACTAAACTTTCTTGGAATAAGAGATCTGTTCGATATGATTGTTACAGGTGATGATGTAAAAAATCATAAACCATCACCTGAGGGAATAATTAAATTTATTCAAACATTTAATCTTAAGCCCGAAGAAGTTCTGATGATTGGTGATGCACCATCAGATATAAAAGCAGCAAGAGAAGCTGGTGTTCATATTGCCTCAGTAGTCTGGGACAGTTATTCTGCATACGAAGTAAGAAAGTTAAACAGAGAAACTGTTTTTGAAACCGTTGAGCAATTAAGAAATCATATTTTCAGCAAAGGGAACGGCTGTTAACCGTTCCCTTAAAATTTGATTAAAGATTGAATGGAAATACAAAATAAACTCTCGGTTCAATTCTCTTCTGTGGTTTATAACCAATTATTTTATCATTTGAATCACGCTCGGGTGCAAAAGTCCAGTTATAAACAAGCGAAACTATCATATAGGGAATCGGTTTATAACCAAATTCAGTGAAAAGATAAGAACGATCATCAAGTTTAAACAAATCTTTTTCATCCTGAATATTAACTTTATCATAACCTGCACGAAGAACAAAAGAACCATCTTTAGGAGAAATGTCAGTTCTTAAATTAAGTATTCCGCTTTTCGGATCTTTATCCAATCTCTGATAAGCACCATATATGTCGAACAATCCTAAAACCCTTACAAGTAAATCACCATAAAAACCGTTCAGATCATCTCCTACATTTTGTAAAGAAAGAGCTTTACTTGAAAAAGTGTTATTTGTTGTATCAAGTTTAAATCTTTCTATTTCATAAAATGAATTAAAATATGAAGGGATGTATTTATCCTGATTGAATCTTCTTTCAAGTTTTGCTGATAGTTCGACTAAGCCAAGTCCATTCAAATCAAGTTTAACTCCGCCTGCCATTCCACTTCCAAAGTTTGAAATCTTATTGTAGTCGAAGTAAAACAGAAGAGTTGTAAATCCGCTTTTAACGATTGGTAAACCTACATCAAAACCGATTATTGTTAATGCACCTTTGTCTTCTGTTTTTACAAACTCTCCTTTTTGCGAATCATAACTTCCGGCAAGAACTGCAGCATTTTTATCAAAGTCGGTGGTGTACGAAGCACCGAGTTCAAGATTTCCAATTACAGGAATATTTCCGGCTTCCGAAAATTTTAATGGACGAACAAATCCTCTTATTCCGAATAATCCTGTTTGGGCAAAATTTCCGTAGATGGACTCAAATCCAAAATTTCCAAAATCAATATCAGCTACCAAGCCGATTTTTCTTGCATCGAAAGTGGGGCTATTATTATAGTAATTGATTATTGTTCCGTGGCCTAATGTGTAATAATCCAAAGCACCAAGCTTAACAAAAACGGGATCATTTTTATACCCATAACGAACATACCTGATAATACTCAGGTAATCTGTAAGTTCATTGAAATTTTCTTTACGAAGTTTACCTTGCGAATCAAAGTCAAGGTTTAAATCAAGTCCTACTCCAAAATTTGAAAAAGAAACTTCCGGCCGAAAACTAATTCTGTAATGTGGCTGTCCATCAATCCAAATCAAACCTGCCCCGCCGGTGAAAAAACCTTCATCTGGTTTTGGTTCTCTATAAATCTGACTGTACAGATTTTGTAAAGAAAGGATTATCAATAAAATAGTTGGAAAGAACTTCATATATACCTCTTGATGATTTTTGATAATTTATTTTTTCAGCCAGTTTTCGGGATTAACACTTTGTCTGCCATTCCAGATTTGAAAGTGTAAAATATTTCCTTCGAGTGTTTCACCAACTTTCCCAATCAATCCACCGGTTTTTAGTTTATCACCCTCATTAACATATACTTCGCCCAAATGACCATAAACAGTTTTATAACCATCTTTATGAGAAATAATGACAACAGTTCCATAACCGGGCAACCACTCAACAGCACTGACCACACCATCAGCCACAACTTTTACTGATAACTCACCGCGAGCTAAAATATCAATACCATAACTAACAGTTACAGTGTTTAGTTTTAAATTTCTCTTTTCTCCAAACTGAGTAACAATTTTCCCTTTCGAAACAGGCCAGATCAGATTTCCTTTCATCTCAGCAAATGAAGAGAAATTTTTTGTTGATAAATCAATATCGTATTCAACTTCGTCAGTTGTAATTCTTTTATTAGAAACTTTTTTATCAGTTGATACAATCATTTCTTTTTTCTTTTCTGATTCTTCAATCAGTTTTGAGATAAGATTTTTTATTTGAAGCTCAGCTTTTTTCCGGTCATTAAGTTTTTTTGAAATATTACTTTTATCTTTTCTCAGCATTGCAAGAAGTTTTTTCTCTTCATCCAGTCTTTTGTTCAACTGAGCTATCTCTGATTCTTTGGCTTCCTTAAGTTTTCTTTTCTCTTCAAGCTCTTTGTTAAGTGCTATTCTCGTTTCTGAAAGCTTAGTTTTATTTTCCTGCAATCTCTCAATATCAGATTTCCTTCTGTTAGAAAATTCGCGAAGATATTTAATTCTTAAAATTGCCTGATTGAAACTTTGAGCATCAATGATAGATTCGAGTTCTGAAGTTTTACCGAACTTGTAGATTGCCGTTACATATTTAGCATAATTATTTCTGATTGATTCAATTTCAGATTCAATTAAGGAAATTTCTTTTCTGATATTTTCAATCTGAGCTTGCTTTAAATTCTCTTCTTTCTGAATAGTTGAAATTACTTTTGAAATTAAGTGAGTCTGACGATTAAGGTTATTGTAAGATTCGTAAGTTAATTTTTCTTTTTGGGATTTTGCATTTAGTTCTGACTGAAGCTGCTGCAGTTCGGCTTTTATCCGTTCCAGTTCTTTCTTCTTCTTTTCAATCTCTGCATCCTGTGCAAGAAGAATAAAAGAAAATAGAATAAGCACAATATGTAACAGCCGGTTTACCACTTTACTATTGTTGCGTCATCAGGAATTCTGAAGTCAATCGCAATATCCTTTTTATTAACTGAAATTTTTCTGTATTCAACATCAATCTTTTGATTATCACCTCGATTCAAGATTGATATCTTGTATGGTATGGCTACATTTTCCACAAGCTGAAAATCGGAATATTTACCTTCAAGATTAATTAAATTATCATCTGATTTAAGAGAATATTCCGTAATGCCTAATCTTCTTATATCAATTTTATAAATTGATGTTAAACCATCATCGGGATTGATATAAGTCAGAATATATTTGTCGTAAATAACTTCAAACTTATCAGGCGACTTATAAAGATTAGAACTGAGATTCACAGAACCGGTAAAAGCATCAACAATATCGCTGAATGATAAATTGATTCTGAAAATATTTTGTAATGCATCAGAATCTGATTCACCTTTGTAAGCAGTATTCTGAAGTGCATCGTAAAAAATAAATTCTGAATTAGTAACAACTGCTTGTGCTAATTCAATGCCAAATGGTCCAAAGAATGTAATATAGACTGAATCAGGTTTAATCATCACAACTCTGAATGTAGCTGATGTTTGAAGAGTGCTTGAGTTAACTGTAATTGTTCCCTGCCCTTCAAAATTTCTGATTCTTCTTCTGTTTGCTTCCAGTCTGTTTATCAAACGATCAGATGATAGTATTTCGACTTCATCAGTTGGTTGAGAAGGTACACAACCGGTTAAGACTATTTCTAACAATGTTATGAATAGAAAAAAACTATAAAATATTTTTTTCAAAGTACACCTTTATTGATTTTATCTTCAATTTCTTTTTTTGTAGGATCAAGTTGAAGAGCTTCTTTCCAAAGCTCGATTGCTCTTTCTTTATTGCCTAATTTGAATTCAACATCACCAAGATGATCAATTATTACAGCACTCTTTGTTCCCAGTTCAACTGCTTTCGAAATGTATTCTTTCGCTTCTTCATATTTCCCAAGCTGATATAAAATCCATCCTTTTGTATCGAGATATGCAGTATTCAAAGAATCCTTTTCAAGTGACAATGTAACCATCTCCAATGCTCTTTCAAGTTGAATACCTCTTGTTGAAAGTGAATAAGCGTAGTTATTATTTATCAACGGATCATCCGGTTTAAGTTCAAGCGCACGCTCATAAAGACTATCACTCTTTTCAAAAATTTTCTGAGCGTTATAAATAAGTGCAAGCGTACCGATTACATTAACATCATTTGGATCAATAGCCAATGCTCTGTTAAGATAATAAACTGCCTGATCATCTTTTTTCAACTGATTTAATGTGTATGCATAAGCTGATAATGTGTTAAGATCATTCGGATTAAGATCAACTGCTTTTTTGAGATAAGTTTCTGCTTCTTCATTCTTTGATTGTTGTGCCAGAGAAATTCCCAGAATAAAATTAATTGCGTAGTTATCAGGAAATGATTGGATTGCCTGAGACAATATCTTTTCAGCTTCTTCGTACTTTTTATTATCAAAATATAAAGCACCAAGTCTTATCCACGCATCAACATTCCAGTTCGCATTTTCAGTTACATATTTAAAATTTTCAATTGCAAGTGAATCATTATCCTCTTCCACAGCCAAAGCACCTAAAACAATTTTTACAGCCCAGTATGATGTATCCTTATCAAGTCCGGAAAAAATTTGTTTGGTCAATGGTTTTAATGAGGAATCGGTGATAGATTTTTCAAAAAACAAATAGCCAATTTCAAGTTTCGCATCCAGATTAATATTCTTATCGTCGAAAACAAATTTAAGCGTGTTGTATGCTTCCTGCCATTTATTTTCGGATAAAAGAATCTGCACTTTCTTCTGAATCAATTCAAGATCATCGGGATAGAGCTGAATCAATTCATCCAATATTTCTACTGCTTCAGAATTCCTTTTAATCTGAAGCAGATTTTCGATCAGCGATTTTTTTAAAGGAACATTAGAAGGATCAATTTCCAATAACTGCTTAAGTGATTTAATTACTCCATCTGTGTTATTCAGCTTATTATTAAGTTCAACAAGACGAAACAATACATTCCACTCCGGACCGATTAAGTCGATAATCTTTTCATACATTTCTATTGATTTAATTGGTCTGTCATCCTGATAAAGCCGGGCAAGTTTATAATAAAAATTCTGATTCGATGGAAAAAGCTGAACTGCCTTTTCCAAAACAGAAATAGCAGAGTCTTTTTGTTTACCAATGTTGTAAATGTCAGATAACAAATCAAAATAATCAGCTTGTGTTGAGTCCAGTGCGACTGCCCGTTTAGCGGCATCCAAAGCAATATTTAATTTGTTGTTAAAAAGTGCTGATCTTGCGTAAGTATAAAAAAGACCTGCAGAAGTATCATATTGTAAAGATGTTTCAAACTTTTTCATTGCCAAAGCATAATTCCCCTGTTGAAAATTTATATTGCCATCAATAAAATTTTCCAGTGCAATTTTCTTTCTTTGTTCCGGTGATAGAATTTCTTCAGATTTATCGACTACTTCAATTGATTTTACTTCTTTGGATGAAGAACAGCTCAACAAAGCAAAGATTATCAGAATTGCCGCTATATATTTAACTATAAAACTCATTTTCACAGGCGAAAATATATTATTGAGTCAGAGCAATAACAAGTTAATGAATGCTTCCTATTTGTTCTTATCTTTGGTAAGAAAATTAATTTTTTATTATGAACACTTACGATTTTGCAATTGCATTCACCTGGGAATATGATTTTGAATTCGTAGATGCGATCGAAAATATTCTTCAGGATGCAGGACTATCAACCTACAGAGTTACTGATTACAACATCAGAGAGGTGACAGAAGATATTAGGTTAAAGAAACTTAATTTCCGTACTTATCTGGATAGAGCGTCTGATGTGGATGATGATTATCTGGAGTTGGCGAAGATTCTAACAAGAAGAAAGGTTAAAATTTTTAATCCTTACGAGAAAGTTCATCATGCGATTGACAAAGCGTCTATGCATCTTGAATTTATCACTGCAGGGATAAATGTTCCTTATTCTATAATTATTCCCCCTCAGAAACATAACAATGATTTAAAGATCTCCGTTGATGATCTTGCTGTTTTGGGAAGACCATTTATAATCAAACCATGCAATACAACCGGAGGCGGAATTGGTGTTGTTACAGGAGCGGAAACCTTGAAAGAAGTGCTTGATGAGAGAGGCACTTTTGATGGTGATAAATATATTCTGCAGCAAAAAATTTATCCCAAATCTCTTGATGGTAAAAGAGCCTGGTTCAGATGTTTCTGGGCTTTCGGAAAACCAATCTGCTGCTGGTGGGATGATCAGACTCATATTTATGAAACAATTTCTGAAAATGAATTCAGCGCTTTCAATCTTAAAAAGCTTAATGAGATTACCCGAAAGATTGCCAGACTAACAGGGCTTGATTTCTTTTCAACAGAAATAGCAATTACTGAAGACAATAAATTTGTGGTGATTGATTATGTTAATGATCAATGTGATATGAGATTCAAATCAAAACATCAGGATGGAATTCCTGATGAAATAATTTTTGAAATTATACAACAACTTAAAAAAGCAGTAATTAAAGAAATAAAGAGAAAATGAGAAAAAATGATGTAGTTGTGACTTTAATTGCTCTGCTCATTCTTGTTCTGATTCTTGGCTATTATTTCCTTTACAATATTTATGAAATCAAAGTTGAAGTAAATCCAAATCAACTTTATGCAGATCCAATTTCAGAAGCAGAAATAAAAGTCATTCCGATAAATGCTCTTGGTTCAAAAGCACTTTTTCGCTCTACTGAATGTGAATTCGAAATAATAGAAGGGAAAAATCTCATCGAAATTATTTTAATAGACAAAGTAAATTGTATAATGAAAATCAAATCAAAAGGTTATGAAGGTAAGGTGGGCATAAAAATTTACAGTAAGCATTCTTTATTTCCTCAGTATGTGGAAATTTTGATATTGCCATTAAGAGTCTGAAAAAGAATTTTAATATCGTTATTTTTATTTTCAAGAAATTTTGAAAGAGGATTTATGAAACCGAATATTTTTTTAATAATATTATTTCTGTTCTTTTCAGCTGATATAATTTACTCACAGGGAACAGCCGGCGAATCAGCAAAATTCGAATATAGATATTTGGTCGATATGCCAACAGCAGGAGTGCTTGAAAAAGGTATGGTTGGGATTACAACTGATGTTCTTCCTGCCGGAGTTGTAGTTGCAAAAATGGAAGTTGGTGTTTTTCAAAATGTCAGCTTTGGAATTTCATACGGTGCTGCAAATCTGATCGGTTCCGGAAAACCTAACTGGTATGAACTTCCCGGAGTAAATATCAGATTCAGAATGATAGATGAATCCTTAGTACTTCCTGCTCTGACAATCGGATTTGATTCTCAAGGTAAAGGTGAAGAATTTGAAAATCCTAAAAGATTTGCAATTAAATCTCCCGGCTTTTTTGCTGCAGCCAGTAAAAATTTTCAACTTCTTGGATATTTGAGTCTGCACGGAACCGTGAATTACTCTTTCGAAAAAAATGACGGCGATAATTTTCTTAATCTTTGGTTTGGTGCAGAAAAAACTTTAGGACCTAATTTCTCTGTAATTGCAGATTATGATTTTGCTCTGAATGATAATGCAGCATCATCCTTTGGTGAAGGAAAAGGTTATCTCAACATTGGCCTAAGATGGACTATTGGATCTGGTTTTACTTTAGGATTTGATTTGCGTGATTTACTTCAGAATAAAAGATGGAATCCAAATGCAGCCGACAGAGCACTGAGAATAGAATATATTCAGAGTATTTTCTAACATTTGTTGCTAATTCTGGACATTGTAGTTCAGAATTAGCTACATCTTTACTTACAGGAATCAACTGACTCATCTCTTTAGCACCAACTTTTCTCCTTTCTTAAGGCAAGATATTTGCCAATATTTAAATAGTTATTTACGGAGGTTGAGATGAAAAAATTATTATTATTGCCAGTGATTGCATTACTCTTTACTGGATGCTATACTCAGATTGCACTCGATAAAGATAAAAGGACAACTGATTCAGATTATTATTACTCGCAATCTGAAGAACAAAGTAATGATGAATATGCTTATCAAGAAACTTATTCTGATACTTTGTATGATAAAGAAGGCAATGAATATCACTATCATTTCTATGGTTATCCAATATACAGGAAATACTATTGGGGATATTACCCTTCATTAATTGTTTCAATCGGAATTGGAAATCCCTGGTGGTATTATGATCCATGGTATTGGGATCCCTGGTTTTGCGACCCGTGGTATCCTGTTATAGTTTACTATCCAACATATTGGTATCCGAGGTATTGGTGGTATCCTCGTTACTACGGAAGTTACTGGACATATTATTCTCCAATTTATAAATACAGATCAAATGATGGTTTCAGATTAAGAAATTCATCAGGATTCAGAAATAATCTTGTTACCCGAAACGATGGAAATCGTGGTTCAGATCAGCTTCTGAGGGATCAGCTGAGAACAAGAGAAAGAAGTCTGCTGACAAACAGAAATGATAATCTTCGGGAACGAAATGAATTGAGAAACCGGGACAGACAAAATGAAATTCGTGATCGAAAAAATGATCAACTTTTGAGATCAAGAGAAAATACTGATCAGAACCGAAATCGCATTGAGGTACAGAAAAGAAAAGATGTAAAAGAAAATGAAAGACAAAGAATTGAAATACGAAACCGTGAACAAACTGACAGCAGAAATAACGATGTCCGTAAACAAAACGAAATCAGGAAAAGACAGGAAGAGAGAAAACCTCCTCAGATAAAAAGGAATGAAAATACAGAATCAAGAACTCCAAAATACAACAATGATAATAACAGAAACAGAACTCCAGAGAGGACTTATTCTACACCAAGGAACAACAACAATCCACCAAGGTCATACAGTCCTCCAACGAACAATACGCCCAGGCAAAACACAACACCACCTCCAAGAAACAATGGTGGAAACAGTGGAAATTCTGGTTCTGACAGGAGCAGAAGATGAAAAAATTAATTTTGATGTCTGCAATTTTGTTTTTATCGCTTCAAGGTTGTTATACAATAATTATGACACCCGAAGATAAAACACCGGTTTATGATAACTACTATGGTTTTTATCCTACTGATTATTACGGTTCATATGGAAGTTATTATGAAATTCCATGGTGGATAATAAATCCGATTGTAACAATCAGCGATGTTAAAACAACAAGCAGAAATTCAGATACCCAATCATTAAGAAACAATGAGGGTTATAGATCCGACTCTGGCAGTCGTGATGGTATCACTACCACACCACCGCCAAGCAGAGATAATAGTTCATCCACAACAACCCAAAAAACAAATAACTCTTCTGGTAATGAAGTTAGAAGTAATACTGGTTCGGGCAATAGTTCAGGAAATTCAAATTCCGGTTCAATAAGAAATGAAAACGGAAACAGAAATTCAGGAAACAGCAGGAGATAAAAATGTTGTACAGAAATATTCAGTTCGTAATATTAATAATTATTATAAGTTCACTTACATTTTCTCAAAATTATAACGACGCTTTGAGAGTAAGCATTCCGGGATTAGGTTCAAATGCGAGAGCATTGGGAATGGGAAATAGTTATATATCTTTAAGTGACGATGGTTCAGCATCATTTTTCAATCCCGCGGGATTGGGTTTGGTCAAGAAGCTTGAATTTATGGGTGGAATTGATATTACTTCATTTAATAATTCCACTAGGTTTTTTAATCAAACCACCGAAAGTAATTCCAGCCAAACGAAGCTGGACAATATCAGTCTTACATTCCCGATTCCAACTTTACGAGGAAGTCTTGTCTTTGGTTTATCATATAATACGACAAAGGATTTTGTTGGTAGTCTTGAATTCAGCGGATTTAATAATGGAAGTAACTCAAAAATTCAAAGTTTACTCGATACCGATATTCCATTCGATTTATATCTTACTGATGATAACGGAAATACTATTATTAACGGCCGGTTGAATCAAAGCGGCAATATGCTTAATTCTGGATCATTAAATCAATGGACATTAACCGGAGCAATTGAAGCATATAAAAATTTATTCATTGGTGCAAACATCTCCGTTGTCAGCGGTAGTTTCACTTCTGATTTTGATTATTATGAAGATGATACTCAAAATATTTATCAGGGCGAAACTGCCCCAGGTTATCCTTCAACTACTGACTTCAGGACTTTCTATCTGAAGAATCTTTTGAAATGGGATATTGAAGGATGGAATGCTAAAGTAGGATTTCTTTATCAACTTCCAAAGTTTGCAAGGTTAGGATTAACAGTTCAGTTTCCAAAAGTTTATAAAATAAACGAAGACTTCAATGTCGAAGGTAAAAGTGAATTTGCAAACGCCTCAGTGACTCTTGATCCTGATAAATACAGTGATAAAGTCAAATATGATATCACATCTCCTTATGAAATTGCTGGTGGAATTTCAGTTAACTTAAAAGGATTAATTGTAAGTGCACAGGCTACTTATATTGATTATAAAGAAATGGAATTTTCAAATGGAGAAGGAATTTCTTTAACCTATTTTTCCGATCAGAATAAAAGAATTAAAAATTTGATGAGACCTGTTGTTAATTATAATCTAGGTGCAGAATATACTTTTCCGGAAATTGGATTCAGAGTTAGAGGTGGATTTATTCTTTTGCCATCCGCATTCAAGAATGACCCATCTGATTTTGATAAAAAATATCTTACAGCCGGTATTGGTTTTCTTTCCGATGGTGTAATAGGAATTGATATTGCTTATGCTTACGGCTGGTGGAAAGATGTTGGAGATAATTATGATTCAAATGTCTCGAGAACATTTCAGGATATTACATATCATAAAGTGATGTTAACCACATCATATCGATTCTAAATTCTAATTTTTGCAATAAAAAACCTCACTTTTTATAAGTGAGGTTTTTTTGTGGGCAGAGACGGAATCGAACCGCCGACACAAGGATTTTCAGTCCTTTGCTCTACCGACTGAGCTATCTGCCCCTGAAAAATTTCTGCGCACAAAAATATAGATTTTTCTTCTAATCACAAAAATTATTCTACTGTAACACTCTTGGCCAAATTTCTTGGCTGATCAACATTCAGTCCTTTCTTTACTGCAATGTGATAAGCCAACAACTGTAATGGAATAACAGTAAGTATTGGTCTGAGCATTTCAATTGTATCAGGTATCTTCACAACAAAATCTACAAGGTGATTTATTTCATCATCATTTTCACTGGCTATGGCTATAATCTTGCCACCTCGAGCCTTTACTTCCTGAATATTGCTTTTTATTTTTTCATAAGTTGAGTCTTTAGGTGCAATAAAAACAACGGGCATATTTTCATCTATCAATGCTATTGGTCCGTGTTTCATTTCTGCAGCAGGATATCCTTCGGCGTGAATGTACGAAATTTCTTTTAGCTTAAGAGCACCTTCGAGTGCTACAGGGAAATTATAACCACGACCCAAGTAAAGAAAATTCTTTGCATCTTTAAATTGTTCAGCTATAAATTCAATCTCAGAATTTAGTTTCAGAATTTTTTCAACCTTATCGGGAATATTTAACAGTTCAGATGCGATAAGTTTTCCTTCCTCCTGACTAAGATTCTTTTTTCTACCTACTAAAAGAGTTATCAAAGCGAGTACAACTAATTGCGAGGTAAATGCCTTTGTTGATGCAACACCTATTTCAGGTCCTGCGTGCGTATAAACTCCCGCATCGCTTTCACGGGCAATAGAACTTCCAACCGCATTGCAAATTCCCAAAGCCAAAGCGCCGCGTAATTTAGCTTCACGCAAAGCTGCTAATGTATCCGCAGTTTCTCCACTTTGTGAAATAAAGAATACTGTATCTTCATTTCCAACAATCGGATTTCTGTATCTGAATTCTGATGCATATTCTACTTCAGTTGGAATTCTGGTAAACTGTTCAAACATATATTCGCCTACTAAACCAGCATGCCAGCTTGTTCCGCAAGCAGAAATTAAAATTCGTTTTGAATTGGCTAATCTATCTGCGACATCTGTCAGTCCACCCAACTTAGCATTACCATCTTCCAACAAGACTCTGCCTCTCATTGAATTACGAAGCGATTCAGGCTGCTCCATAATTTCCTTCAACATAAAATGAGGGTAGCCGCCTTTATCAATTTCTTCAAGAGACATCGTTATTTCGTGGACCTCTTTTCTTATCTCATCATCATAAATCGTTTTAGCAAAAAAATCATCTTTGGTGATTACCGCAACTTCACCATCTTCAAGATAAACAACCTGCTTTGTGTGTGCTATTACAGCCGATACATCTGAAGCGACAAAATTTTCCTCCTGACCAAGTCCGACAACTAATGGAGAACCTTTTCTGGCCGCAACTATTTTATCAGGTTCTTTAGTATAAATAATTGCAAGCCCGTATGTCCCTTCAACTTCCTGTAAAGCAAGTTGAACCGATTTGAGTAAATCATTCCCTTTCTTTAAAAATGAGTCAATCAAATGAGGAAGTACTTCTGAATCAGTTTCACTTCTGAATCTATATCCAAGATTTATCAGCCCTTTCTTAAGTGTCTGATAATTTTCAATGATACCGTTATGAATTAAAAACAATGAGCCATCGGAATTCGTGTGAGGATGTGCATTTATTTCATTTGGAATTCCGTGAGTTGCCCATCTGGTATGACCAATCCCAATTGGAGATTTAAGATTAAGTTGTTCAACCTTTTCCTGAAGTAGAGAAACTTTGCCTTTATTTTTTATAATTATTGAGTCTTTACCATTTAGTATTCCAATTCCGGCAGAATCATAGCCTCTGTATTCAAGTCTTTTTAATCCTTCAATCAGAATGGGCACAGAGTTTTTTTTGCCGATATAACCGACTATTCCACACATAAATATTTATCCTTAAAGTGCTAATGGTTACTTAACTTTTGCAAGCTTCTGAGTTACAGTTTTTATCTCATCGCCTTGCTTTGAAATTATTTTATAGAAATAGAGTCCATTGGCGATTTCATCTCCATCCTGGTCTCTACCATCCCAATAAATTTTATTAAATCCAATCTGAAGAGATGACGGAGGAATATTTATTTCTCTGATAAGTCTTCCTGCAATTGTATAAACCTTTATTTTGAATTCTTCAGGAGGATTTACACCTCTGAGTTCAAAGGTGAAATAAGTATTATCAGTGAACGGATTCGGATAGTTGTAAACTTGCCTTAAGTCAGGATCATTGTAAACATAGAAAATTTTCCTGAAGGAAGTTGTATCAAAGAAATTATTTGATGCATCTTTTGCAAGAACTTCAAGAATATGTCTTCCGTCATTAAGTTTGGGGGTCCAGGTAATCTCTGCTTTAGAATTCGGAAACGGTGTATATGCAAAATTCAAATCAGGATTAGAAAATCTCAACGGAATATTGTTGTGAACAATTGTAAACATAGTAGTATCAAGTGGTAAAGGACTATTATCTTCCAAAGAAATATAAACAACAGGTTCTGAAGAAATTATATCACCATCAAGAATTTCTCTGCCATCAAAAGT
>CALHAB010000194.1 GCA_937934185.1 uncultured Ignavibacterium sp.
ACATCACGGATTTCAGTATGCTCTTCAAGATATTTGAAAGCACTTTCCAATCCTTTCATAGAAATTTTTTCGTGATCACCAACTTTTCTTTTCCTTGTGCAGAATCTGCAATAAATTCCACACTGACTTGTAACGAGGAACAATGCTCTGTCGGGATAACGGTGAGTTATATTTGGAACCGGGCTCATTGCGTCTTCCATCAGAGGATCTTCTTCTGCATCAAAATCCTCCAATTCTTTTTTATCCGGAACGCACTGTAACCAGATTGGATCCCCTGGATAACGGATTAAGCTTAAGTAGTATGGATTAATACGGGCCTGGAAGAATCCATCGAGTTCTTGAGCGACTTTGCGGTCAAGACCGAATTTTTCAACAAGTTGGTCAACAGTGTGGACACTGTCCCGTATCATTTGCTGCCAAAGTTCCATAACGAATCCTCAGTTATTCTTGTTATTAAAATATTTCCCGAAAATCAGCAGGTTATCTCCTACTGAATAAAAATCTTTTATCTCAGATATAATTGAATAATTATTTCTGAGATAGAAACTTTGTGTTGAAAGATAACTTTCTTTGGAAGAGGTTTCAGCAAGTATCCATCTTCCATTTCTTTCTTTAACAAAGTTTTCTGCGTGCTCTAATAAATTCTTGCCGATTCCTTTTCCTGAATGTTCGGGATCAGCAACAATCCAGTAGAGATCATAAACTGCGTCTGTTAACGGGCGCTTCCCGGTGCAATGATATCCAAGAATCCTGCCATCTTCTTCATAAACGAAGATGTTATAATCAGTTTGATCGGGGTTGTTAATCGTTATTTCTATTAATTCCATTGCTACCTTAACTTCTGCTTCATTAAAGTTCGGAATTTTTTTTAATAACTTTTCCAGTCCCTCAACATCAGATGGCTTGATTGATCGAATCATTGCGCTTTCTGTTTAATGCTAAATTCGTTATGGTTTCTAATAAACTTGAATAATTGATTCCTGTTGCTGCAGCTGCTCTTGCAAATCCTGAATCTGATGAAACATCAGGATTTGGATTTACTTCAATTACATGAGGAACATTTTCTTTACTTAATCTTATATCAACTCTCGCATAATCACGACAGTTCATAACTCTGTAAGCTTCGAGAGCAACTTTCTCTATTTTACTTTTTATTCTGCCACCAAGTTTAGCCGGACAAACAGGTTTAGTATAATTGTAGTACGTACTGTTTTCTATCCACTTACCATCATAAGTAACAATCTTTGGTAAATTTTCCGGCAAACCTGTAAAATCTATCTCTGATATCGGAAGAACTTTCCCATTCAGAACAGCAACATTAAGTTCTCTTCCGGTTATGTATTCTTCAATAATAATTTTTTTATTGTAAGTCTTTTTCAAGAACTCAAAATGTTTTTTCAGTTCATTAAAATTTCTGACAACTGAATATTCAGAAATTCCTATGCTTGCATCTTCTTCTTCAAGCTTCATTATCAATGGATAATTCAGCTTAATTTTATTTTTTGTCAGCGACTCATCGGGTTCAAGTGTAATTGCTTCGGGTGTTTTTATTCCATAAGACTTTAGAATCGCTTTGGTTCTCAGTTTGTTAAGACAATTACCGAGAGTTACTGCTGTATTACCTGTAAATTCAAAACCAAGTAATTCAAACAACGCTGCAACACAATATTCATAATTAGTTATTCCCTCAACCGACTCAACAAAGTTCACAATTGCATCAGGTTGAAAAGAGTTCAGCTTATTTATTAATGATGTTACATCTCTGTTGACAGCAAAGGATTCAACAACCTGAAACTTTGCTGAAAGCATTTCAACAATCTGATTAATCTGAGAAACGAAAGAATATTCGGATAAATCAATTCCTGATTGAGAATTTTCTCCCGGCTTTCCGTTGTAAACAGGAAAAATACTTACAGGAGAATTATAACAGACTAATATTCTTGCTTCTTTTTTCATGCAAGGTTATATCTTTTACAACCAGCTAATAAAACAGAGTTAATCATTTCATCATAAGTCATTCCTGCTGCTCTTGCAGCTTTGGGATAACTTGAGTTCTCTCTCGGATCAGGCATTATACCAGGCAAAGGATTAATTTCAATTATGTTTGGTTCGCCATTCTTATCAAGTCTTACATCAATACGGCTCCAATCTCTGCATCGCAAAACTTTGTAAGTGTTCAAACAAACTTTAATAATTTTTTCTTCCAAAGATTTATCAAGTTTTGCCGGACAATCAAAAACTTCAAACTCGGAATCTTTTGTATCAAGTATCCATTTGGCTTCGTATGAATAAAGTGGTTTTACTCCTTCGGGATACTTATCGTATCTTATTTCTATTATAGGAAGAGTCTTTGCTTCAGTACCATTTCCCAAAATCGCAACAGTAAATTCTCTTCCCGGTAAGAATTCTTCTATTAAAGCAGATTGATTATACTCAGAATTAATTCTGTCAACTTCACTGATAAGTTCATCGGGATTTGTAACAAATGATGATGAGAAAATTCCTTTGCTGGAACCTTCACTGATTGGTTTAACTATTAAAGGATATTGAAAATGATTTTGTCTAATTTCATCAACTGCATCAGCAACAAAAAATTTTGCATTAGGAATTTTGTAATAACTCAGGATTTCTTTTGTTCTTGATTTATCGAGACAAATTGCAAGTGTTAAAGCATCGCTGCCTGTATATGGAATCTGCAGCATATCAAGCATTGCGGGAATCTGAGCTTCACGACTTACACCGAATGCGCCTTCGGCAATATTGAAAACAATGTCTGGTCTTAGTTGTCTGAATTTTTCAAATGCATCTTCGTTTGCTTCGACTAAAGAAACATTATGATAGATGGAAAGAGCATCGCGTAAAGCATTGATTGTTTCCCAGGTATCCCATTCAGCGAAAGTGTCTTGAGATGTTTTGTAAGGCGAGTTTGATTTTTGTGAATTCGGAGACACTGATTCAATGAAAGTTTCACTTTCCGGCTTTACATTAAATGCTAATGCAACATTCAACTTCTCTTTAAACTGTATTGATAAGATAACTTCTCCGAAAAAATTTTTTTCACAAGCAAATATATGAGTTATAAAATTTAAGTCAAGAAGTTTGAACGATATGAAAAAAATTTTTTAAAGACACATAAAAGAGTTTAAAGCACTTTAAAATTAATTTTGAAAGAATTCTTACGAAGAAAATATTTTTATTAACATCAATTGCAGCATTTATTTATGGGCTTGAAATGGGTTTGAGACTTTCAGAAGAAATCTTCAGGCAATATCAGCATAGATAATATTTTCTCTGTATTGCTCTAAAATTTTTTTTCTTACCAAAAAATTTTTTTTCTGTGAAAGTGTCGGATCGGAAAAAATTAATTCGAACGCAGATTGCTTCGCTTCAAAAATTATTTCTGAATCTTCTGCAATGTTAATAAACTTTAATTCAGGGAATCCGCTTTGTTTCGTTCCGAATATATCTCCGGGGCCTCTGAGCTTCAAATCAATTTCCGCAATCTTAAAACCATCATTATACTTTACCATTGACTGCAATCGGACAGAAGCTTTATAAAATTCCAGTTGTGTCGGCGATAAATAATCAAAGTTAAGTTCATTTGCTGACTGTCTTGCTGCAATCTTATCGTTAGTTACAAGTATGCAATATGCCTGTTTATTGCTTCTGCCCACTCTTCCTCTCAACTGATGAAGTTGTGAAAGACCAAAACGATGAGCATCATTTATTAAAATTATATTTGCATCAGGAATATCTATTCCGACTTCAATAACTGTAGTTGCAACAAGTACATCAAATTCTTTATTTAAAAATCTGAACATCATTTCTTCCTTTTCGCGCCAACTCATTTTACCATGAATTAGTCCTAAGTTAAGATTCTTGAGATAAGTGTTTTTCAATTCCTCGTAATAACTTGTTGCTGCTTTCAGATCAAGTTTCTCTGATTCTTCCACAAGAGGATAGACAATAAATGTCTGATAACCTTCTTTGGCTTTGTCAATAATAAATTTATAAATCTCAGGAAGTTTCTTTTCACCTCGTAACACAGTCTTTATCGGTTTTCTGTTTTTTGGCATTTCATTAATTACCGACACATCTAAATCGCCGTACAAAGTCATCGTTAATGTTCTTGGAATCGGAGTTGCACTCATTACTAAAACATCAGGAGCTAAGCCTTTTGCAAGCAGATCTGCACGCTGCTTGACACCAAAGCGATGCTGTTCATCAATTACAACTAATCCAAGATTTCTGAATTCAACTTTTTCTTCAATCAATGCGTGAGTTCCTATTATAATGTCGGCTTCCTTAAGTTCAACTTCTTTTTCTCTCTTTGCTTTTACAGAGTTAGTCTGACCTCCGAGTAAGAGTGAAACTTTAACTTGCTTACCGGTATTTATTTCATTCAGTTTTTTCATCAGCGAAGAAATATTTTTTGCATGCTGATCTGCAAGTATTTCAGTTGGAGCCATCAGTGCTGCCTGATATCTGCTGTCGACAGCAATCAGCATTGCGATAAGTGCCACAACTGTTTTACCGCTTCCAACATCACCCTGAAGCAGCCGGTTCATTGGTTTATCGGACAACATATCATTTTTTATTTCAGATAAAACTTTCTTTTGCGATTCAGTGAGTTGAAACGGAAGCACTTTCAAAAAGTTTTTGATGAGATTTGTCTTTATTTCAAACTTAATCTGCTTATTGTTTTTCTGAATTTTGTTTTTGCGAAGAGCAAGAAGCAATTCAAGATAAAATATTTCTTCAAACTTAAATCGGTACTGTGCTCTTAAAAATAATTCCTGACTCTGAGGGAAGTGATAATTCTTTATTGCTTCATTTAATTTCAGAAGATTATGCTTACTTAAAATTTCTTCAGGCAAAGTCTCTTCAATTTCATCAGCATAATGCTCAACAGCATAGGCAATGATTCTTCTTAAGCTGAAATCTCCGATGTTTCTTGCTTTAAGTTCTTTTGGTATCCGATAGAAAGGAATAATCTTTCCGGTATGAAGGAAACTTTGTGTTTCTTCTTCTGTTATTCTGTCAAAGTCGGGATGAGCAAACTGAAATCGATCATATTTATCAATGGTGGGTTTTGCAGATACGGCAAAGAATTCACCTTCCTTAAAAACATCATAAAAATATTTAGCTCCCTGAAACCAAACACATTCAAAGAATCCTGTGTTATCCTTTAGATGAACTTTGAGAATTTCTTTATTCCTTACTTTGATAATCTCCCGCTCAATAACTTTACCGATAACAGTTACTTCACCTTCATAGCCATTTAAAATATAACTGTAAGCTTTTGCTGCAGTAAGAACAGTTGAGCGATCCAGATGTCGTGAAGGGAAATAGAACAAAAGATCGCGAATAGTTTTTATTCCGATTTTTGC
>CALHAB010000195.1 GCA_937934185.1 uncultured Ignavibacterium sp.
AAGCAAGCAGAAATGTATGATGCAGATAAATCTTACCGAAAACTTTGGTTTAAAGAAAAGTTAAATGATTAGTTTTTTATCGATAAATTTTAATTATCAAATGTTTATTTAATAGAAATGATTTTATCTCTTTGAACAATAATCATTGAAGATTCACTTAAATGATGAACAATACCAGACCAGTTCTTTTCAAAAAATTCGTGCAATTCCGGAATTTTCATATTTCCAAGTTGTAGATAGATAACTTTGGGTTTATTAACTGATGAAATAGATAGATTATAAAAATCAGTATCTTTTGTAACAATCACCAAATTATTTTTTAATGCATATTCCCACAATTTTGTATCTGACATTCTCGGATCAATATCCGCAACAAAATGAAAGTTACTCTTATTAAAAAAAGAGAATTGCTTTGGCAAATTAACATCAATAAGAAATTTATACTCTTCAGAGGGCATTTATCTGATATGTAATAAATGATTTATCTGTTACGACTTTAGCAAATTCAAGACAAGCTTTGATATCTTCTTCCTCAAGCATAGGATATGCTTTCAGAATATTTTCAACTGTTTCACCAGCAGAAAGATATTCCAGAATTGTCGAAACAGTAATTCGCAATCCCCTTATAGTTGGTTTACCATTGCAAATTTCGGGGTTAATTGTAATTCTTTCTATTAAACTTTTCATAGATTTTTTTGTTTTTATTTAAAATACACAATTAAAGTTTGTGCTTCAATGTTTTTTAATATCATTAAACCGATGGCTTGAGTAAAAAGCCAGTCGGGTTAAATAAATATTAACAAATAAAACAATCCTTAAATGAAAACTAAAATCAACATATTATGGTTTAAAAGAGATTTGAGACTACAGGATCATCTTCCTCTAAAAACAGCAATTGAAAATGATTTGTCAATTCTTATGATTTACATTTTTGAACCTTCTCTAATTTCTGCACCATATTCAGATGAAAGGCATTGGAGATTTGTTGTTGACTCAATAAAAGATTTGAACATCAAACTAAATAAATATTATCAACAGATTTATACTTTCTATGGTGAGGTTATTCCGGTATTAAAAAGAATAATTTCACTTTACGATGTTAAGAATGTTTATTCACATCAGGAAACCGGAACCTGGTTAACTTTCCAACGGGATATTGAAGTAAAAAAATTTCTTAAAGAAAACGGAGTCAAATGGAGAGAATTTCAGAATAACGCCGTGATAAGAGGTTTGAAAAGTCGTGATAGCTGGAATGAAAAAAGAATCGACTATCTTTCAAAGCCATTTGATAATCCAAGGCTCGATAAAATAAAACCTTTCAAAATAGATAATGAAATATTCGCTTCTTTCTCCTCAGATAAATTTATATCGTCACTTAACTTTAACCACTGTATGCAAAAAGGTGGTGAAACAGAAGCACACAAAGTGCTGAATTCTTTTCTTTCAGAGAGACATATAGGTTACACAAAAAATATATCTCGACCTGAAGAAAGCAGATTACATTGCAGCAGATTATCACCGTATCTTGCGTGGGGGAATTTATCAATCAGACAGGTTGAAAGAGCAAAAAATAATTTTTACAAAACAAGTCCAGCTAAAAAAGATTTACTTGCGTTTCAATCGAGAGTTGCGTGGCATTGCCACTTTATTCAAAAACTGGAATCAGAACCCGAGTATGAGTTTAAAAACATAAACTCAGCTTATGATAATATTAGAACAGAATGGAATGAAAAATATTTCAATGCGTGGAAAGAAGGATTAACCGGTTATCCTTTGGTTGATGCCTGTATGCGATGCGTTAAAGAAACGGGATACATCAACTTCAGAATGAGAGCGATGCTTGTTTCTTTTATTACGCATCATCTATGGCTTGATTGGAAAGAGGGTGCAAACTTTCTTGCGAAACAATTCCTCGACTTTGAACCGGGAATTCATTTCCCCCAGTTTCAAATGCAGGCAGGAACAACAGGAATAAACACCATAAGAATATATAATCCAACCAAACAAGCATTAGAACACGACAGTGAGGCAGTATTTATAAAGAAGTGGATTCCTGAGTTAAGAAATCTTCCCACTTATCTTGCGATCGAGCCCTGGAAGATCAATCCTTTTGAAGAAACAGAATATAATTTTACTTATGGTAAAGATTATCCTGCCAGAATAGTTGATACTGAGTTAACTTACCGTAATGCAAATAAAATTTTATGGCAGATAAAAAAATCTCAGTCGTCTAAAACAGAAGCAGAAAAAATTTTAGCCAGACATGTTAAATCAAAATGAAAAGAGCAAAAGAAATAAAATATTTTGCAGGAATTGATGTTCAGATTGAAAGAGGATGCTGCTATTACATCATTGATGAAAATAAAAATTATGTTTCAAGCGGATGGATAAAAGAAAATATTCCTCAATCTTTCAAAAAATTATTCTCAGAGATAAGTGACAATAATCCAAATAAAATTGTAATTGGTATTGACGCACCACGAATGCCTATTGATAAACTTCGTAAAAGAATTTTTGATAAGAAGACAAATTTGTGGATTGAAAAAGGTGATGAAAAACTTGGCAGAGAGTGCGAAGTAATTATCAAATCTTACAACATTGCAAATCCGCAGTGGACACGAACTCTTAAAGACTCACCCGATTGGATGAAACTTGGCTATTCAATATTTAAAGCACTCAAAGCTTTTCCTTTTGTTTACGAAGTTTTCCCTTCTGCTTCATACAGGATGCTGGAAAAAGAAAATGTTAAGTATGAATTATGTCTGAATAATTTCTTTGGCGGAGTGAAAGATATGCTCGATGCATCAGTTGCAGCAATTACGGTTTATGAATTTATCAATGGCAGGGGCTGTGAAGTCGGCGGTGAAGATGGATTTGGAACGATTGTGCTGCCAAAGAAGTTAACTAATTGGTTTAATTACGATATGGAAAATCAATCTTAATGCAAATAATCCAACTTATAGCGATTTTAGTTTCGGGAATTTCTTTTATCATTTATGGAATTTTGTTGTTAAATTCTTTAGAAATGCAAAATGAATTCAAAAGATTCGGATTAGAAAAATTTACAAAACTAACTGGTGTGCTGGAACTTTTAGGAGGCATTGGAATGCTTGTGGGTCTTAAGTATGATATTATCTTACTAATTTCTTCAGGCGGATTAACACTTTTAATGCTTCTGGGATTGGGTGTAAGAATAAAATTAAGAGACAGCTTTTGGCTTTCTTTTCCCGCTTTCTTTCTTATGGCATTAAATCTTTTTGTCTTTTTTAATGCTGTTAAACTTTGACTAAACAATTTCAATAATTTTTTATAACAATCAAAGGAGTATCAAAATGGAATGGATTAAAATAGCTATTCAAGTAGTTATCGCAGTTTCAATTTTTAATGTCTGGATAATTCGATTTGGAAAGCCAACAAGCTGGCGCGGCGGAAATGCCAAAAGTATGAAAGAGGAATTTGAAGCTTACGGCTTACCTGAGTGGTTTATGAAGTTAATCGGATTTTTAAAGCTTACTCTTGCCACACTTTTAATTATCGGAATATTTGTGCCGGATTTAGTAAAACCTGCAGCAATCGGAATGGCAATACTGATGCTTGGAGCAATTTCTATGCACATTAAAGTAAAAGATTCCCTTATAAAATCATTTCCTGCTTTTAGTTTTTTAGTGCTTTCTTTGATATTGATATTTGCATAAAAACCAGATCCGGTTTACTAAGCTAAAAATAGAAATAACGGTTTGACGATAAAGAGGAATTATTATGCAAATAAGATTGTTTAATATTGTGTAGATATAAATGAAACTACTATAAAAAACAATTTAAAAGGAATAAAAAATGGAAAATTTAAATGCAATAGGTCTTGATGTTAAGAAGTCGGCAGAGTTAGCTGATAAATTAAATACACTCCTTGCAAACTATTCAATATTTTATCAAAACACCCGTGGATATCACTGGAACATTAAAGGTGATAAATTTTTTGAACTTCATTTGAAGTTTGAAGAACTTTACAACGATTTGTTTCTCAAAATCGATGAGGTTGCTGAAAGAATTCTAACCTTGGGATATACTCCGAAACACAACTTTTCCGATTATAAAAAAATCTCAAAAGTTACTGAAAGCAATGAAGTATCAGACGGAATAAAAGCAGTTAAAGAAATAATTGAGTCTTTTAAAGTTATTATTATGATCCAGCGTGAACTGCTTAATTTATCCGCAGAAGCTGGTGATGAAGGAACGAATGCTCTTATGAGTGATTACATTCGGGCACAGGAAAAACTTGTTTGGATGTATTCGGCTTTTATAAATAAATAAATATTCGTATTAAAGCTCATAAATTTTTTTCCCCGGTTTTGCATATGTAAGCCGGGATATTTTTTTTGTTTCGTGATATGAATCCAATCCGCTGATTGCAATCGTTTCTGCTTTCTCAATATCAACATAACCATCATTCATCAGCACATCATCAGGAATGATGATTTCGAGAATTTCACCAACTAAAAAAATTGTATCATTAGTTTTTATCTGATGTTCTTCAACAAAGCGGCAGCCAATTTTTATTTTTGACTCCTTTACATAAGGAGCTTTAATTGTTGTGCTGTACTCAGGTGTTAATCCGCACTCATCGAATTCTGAAACTTCTTTAGCATATCTCGCAGAAGTTTGATGTGCCTGCTTGAAAATTTCTTTGTTAATGTGATTGATTGTAAAGTAACCTGTTTCTTTAATATTGGTGTAAGTATGTCTTGGAACCGAAGCAGGACGAACGAGCATTCCAATCAACGGTGGATTAGCACCGACATGAATTACCGAACTGAAGATTGCGAGATTTGTTTTTCCTTCTTTGGAAATTGTACCGATAAGGTTTGCACTTTTAAAACCTGAAAGTGAATTAACAAAATTAGTTCGGTAAAGTTTTTCAAATGCTAAAATATTTTCGTTATTTATCTTCATTGTTTCTAGCAAAGTTTATAATGTCTTTACAGATGATATTCCGCCATCAACTTTTATAATTTGTCCGGTTATGAATGAAGCAGAATCAGAAAGAAGAAATGCAACTGTTTCAGCTATCTCCTTCGCATCACCTATTCTTTTAAGCGGATGGCGATCCTCTGATGCTTTTAACTTTGCTTCATTATTCAATAATTTTTCCGCAAGTGGAGTATTTGTGATTGAAGGAGCAATACAATTTACACGAATGTTTGGTGCAAATTCAGCAGCAAGAGTTCTTGTTAATCCTTCAACTGCCCCCTTTGCAGATGCTATTGATGCGTGATACTGCATCCCCGTTTGAACCGCTACAGTGCTGAATAAAACAATACTTGATTTTCCTGCTGATTTAAGATTGTTAAAATATTTATTTATAACTTTTACAGCACCAAGGAGGTTTATTTCAAAATCATTTTGAAAATCTTCTATCTTCAAACTTTTGAGAGGCTTCAAGTTTATTGTGCCCGGACAATATACAAGTCCATCAATTGAACCATCAATTTGCGGAAGTTCATCGACAGATTTAACTACATCAGCAGAATGAAATTCCACATATGAAAGACCATCAAGATTTTTATTCTCTCTGCTCAAAACAACAACACGATTGTTTTGGCTGAGAAGCTTTGTTGTTTCTAAACCTATTCCCGATGTTCCGCCAACGATTAAATATGTTTTCATCTCATTTCCTTTTTGTCATCCTGAGCCTGTCGAAGGATGACGGTTTATTTAGATTATTTTTAAATGTTAAGTATTTAGTGTCAGTCTTCGACCTGCCTGCAGCAGGCAGGCGAGCTCAGACTGACAAAGTGTATGTTATATTTTCGGAACTACAACTTTAAATTCATTCCAACACCAACTCCACCCGCAAGAAAACTTTCTAAATGTGGATAAAGATTTATGTTTGCATTGCTTTGATGAATAAAGAACAACCACACATCAAACAACAAAAGAAATCCACCTTGCAGTAAAAGACTATTTCCATATCCCCGTAATCTAGCTGCACCCGAAGAATTCTTTGATCTTTCTTTCAGATAAAATCCTGTCATAATGTATGCAGCATCCAATCCCGCATTCAGTAAAAGAAAATTTTGCAGTGAGTTGTAATCTTTTACAATCTCTAAGTTTGTCATCGAAGACGGATCGGAATTAACAGCATTAAAATATCCGAAAGCAGCAATACCAAGATTTACAACATTCCACATTGCATTAAATTGGTGAAAATATCTTGCTTCACCACCTGATTTGAAATTGCCATAAGTTCCAACCAGAATGTTTGCAGCAGCCCAGCCGCCAAGCACAAGCATAGCAGATTCATTAATGTTCATTCTACTTTGATGAAAATTGAATAATGAATCTGATATACTGCTCTGAGCATAAAGCTGCGTTAAAGGAATTATTAGCAGTAAAATGAATATGTTTTTAATGATGTTTTGCATAATGATAGTAAAACGATTTTGTTTGTTAAAAAGTTTAATTTCATTGGGCTGTTTCAGCAGTCAAAGTTATATGATTGTCATCCTCAAGTATGTGGGAATTCATTTTGTATTAGCATCTTTGGATTCCCGTCTGCCTGCCGGCATAGGCAGGTTTGCACGGGAATGAAACACAAAGCTCAACTTTTTGACAACCCAAATATTAAAAATCTTAAAATCTTACTTTAGTTAGGTCTTGTGCTAAAAAAATGTGGCTAAAGCCAGTATTAATTTTATAATTATTTACAGTCGACTGAAGTCGACTGCAATAGATTGAGTAGTTTACACGCGACGATTATTTTCTAAATTAAAAGATTATTTAGACTTTAAAGTGGCAAACCAAGATTAAAATAAAAATTAATTTAGAGCTTAACTCAAATCAATATCCTGTCAACTCTACATAACCTCTGCCGGTTATTTTTGAACCAGATTTTGTTCCCTCGATTTTAACAGAGCCTTCCCAGTATCTTACTGCAACATCCATCAACTGATTTTTTATTGCCGGAGTTATAGTAAGATCAATTTCTT
>CALHAB010000196.1 GCA_937934185.1 uncultured Ignavibacterium sp.
GGGTTTTCCATCAGCACCAACATCATCAAATTCCGGGTCCCAATCGCAATCATTATCAATCAGGTCGCTTCTTGATTCGTCAATCATTTTATCCGAAGTACCAAGATTGCCAACAAAATCTTTATACATCACAGGTGCAAGTTGATCAATAAGTACAATAGGAACCTGACCGGTTCTGTCAATTTTTAAGACTCTGTAATGAACAAGAAAACTTTCATCAATAATTCCATCCAGATCATTATCAATCCCATCAATTGCATTTGGATTAACTTCACTGGTCTGTTGAATAAAATCTCCTTCTTTTAATTGAGTAACCCCTGGTTGAATAAAGAAAGGAACACCCATTGAATAAACAGTAACAGTATCGTTAGGAATTGTAAAGGTAGATCTCTGAAAAGTATTTTTATCAATTAAAACTACTTTTTGACCTGCCTGAATGGTTCTTGGTTGAAAATCCGATTCAACAAAATTTGTTGCAAATGGTGAGAAACAATCATAACCATCATCATTATCCGCGTCGTTGTCTATTCCATCATATTCATTTCCGGGTGATTCAAGAAATGCATAAGCTATATATCCTACCTGAGTTGGATCAGGTAACCATCTTGGATTTGCAGAAGGTGAAATGTATCTGTCAAAATCCCAGGTATATGTAATCGCCTCTCTTATATCGAAGAAAGATACATCATCGTTCCATTCTGGTGTTTCAACACCAACATAAGTTCCAACCAAAACTCCGAAAACTGCCTGATCATAATTTTCAGTTCCATCATTCTTGATATTATATAACCAAAAGATAACATCCTGTGCAAGAAAATTAGACCACTGAAGTCCTCTCACTGAGACCTGAATTGCCTGACCGGTTCTTGAAACATCGTTTGTATCGGAAACAAAGTCATACAAAATTCTTGTTTCCTGATCTCTGACATCATCCATCCAGAAATAACTTTCCTGATCAGCATTGAGCTGCCCTCTGCCAAAAAATCCATTCCAGTCAACCTGAGGAGTAACATCTTTTCCGTTAATAATTATAGGATCACCTGAATAAGTCCAGTCAGGATAATCAGGCCAGAATGGAGGCCAGGTATCGGGCTGATGACTCATAGCTACACCTTTACCAACTTCTTTGGTAAATGGATTGGCAAAGCCAGGAATTGGTTCAAAGGTATATGAACCACCACTACCGCCTTCACCACCTCCGGGACGATCTACAGGCGTAATGATTACTGTATAAATCGTATCTGGAATCCCGTCAGGTGGATTTTGACCTCTTCTGTAATCTCTTATCGGAAGTCTAAGTCCAACAAGAGGAGAAACATCACCAACATAACCGTTTGCATCGTAACGCCAGGCACCTCTCGGACCTTCATTACCAGGTTGAGCTATTACTCCATAGTTGGTAAATACAGTTCTTACCTGGTTGCCACGGTGAACACCAACTTTTCTGAAGTTAGGTGTTCCTCTTTCTGTAATTCTCTGTTGTGCAATTACTTCGAGTGGAAGCATTGTTAACAGAGCTAAAACGATTATCAGATATTTAATTTTCACTTTCATAATTTTTATTCCGTTTTTTTCCCTTAAAAGAATAATGTTGCGCCGACTTCTATTCTTCTTGGTTCAGAATAGAATGTGGGGTTACGATAGAATTCATCAATTGTATTAACAAGTTCAGGGTTACCTTCTCTTCTTCTTAAGAATTCATCAATCGTAAAGTCAGCAGTTCCACTGTCATTGTAAACATTAACCTGATTTTGAATATCAAACAAGTTATAGACACGTGTAAAGAAACTGATTTTCATAAATCCAAGATTGAAATCTTTGTAAGCTCTTAAATCAACATTGAAACTTGAAGGTTTAAGTTCACTGTTTGTAAGTAATGCTGATAAATTAAATGACTGGGTTGGAGTGTAAGGAAAACCACTGCCGTAATTAGCAATCAAGCTAAAGCCCCAATCTGCTTCTGATGAATATGAGAAGGTTGCATTTACAGTATGAGTCTGGTCCCAGTCTAATCTTACCAGCTGAATTTCCGGCTGAGCACCACCGGCAATTGCATTTCTTGTTGCTGCAGGATCAGAAGCATTTCCTTTTGCAGATTGAAATGTGTAATCAATTGTAGCTGACCAGTTGCTCGATAATCTTTTCGTTAATGTGAAAACGATACCTTTAACAAAACCAAAGTCACTGTTTACAAACTGGCTGTAAGTTGAAGTTCCGCCAAATATTCTGATTTCATCTGCTCTTGTTCCGGCAAGATTTCTTATATCTCTGAAATATCCTGTTAGATCGAAAGTGATATCATCAGTTAAAGCTTGTTGTAAACCGATTTCACCGCTTATTGTCTGCTGAGGTTTGAGGTCAGGATTTCCTGCGATTCCGAGATTGCCTGTTCCGAAGCCAAACTTATATTCCGGATTTGTGAAAAGAATGTCAAAGTTTGGAATCTGGAAAAAGTGACCATAAGAAAAGTGAATTACACCTCTGTCAGTAATCGGGAAAGCAATTCCAAGTCGAGGACTTAGCTGAATTTTATCAGTCGGGTCTTTATACCATTTTGCTTTTCTTTCCTCTAAACTTAGAGCAATATTTTCGGGCTTCTTCGGTCTGTAAACATCTGGGTCTGTAGGATCAACTAAAAGTTTTCCGTCTGGTTTAAAGTAATCCATTCTGACCCCAACATTTATGATCATTTCGTTTAATTCAATTTTGTCCTGAAGATAAGCGGAGAATTCAATTGGCTTTCTTATATATCTGTTAATGCTGAGATTTTCATTTGGGTCATTTATATCCGGAATGTGTCTTCTGACAAATGGGTTTCTGGTTACTCTCGGATCTTCTGCATTGAGTGGTTGAAGAAGATAAATGTCATCGAATCCTAAATTATGATAATTAAATTCAAGTCCGAATTTCACCATGTTTATTTTATCAACCTGAGAAGTGAAATCCCATTTTACACCATAAGTATTTGTTAGTCTCTTAAAGTTACCTGCTTGTGTGCCGCCGGTTCTGAAACTTGGTACTTCGGCTGGCTGTTGACCCAACAATACATCATTGGTATATCTGGGATCATTCGGATCTTCATATACATATTGTTTGTAGCTTTTAAAGAAGTAAGTAAGATTAAGTGTATAAAAGGAGTTTGGTGTAAGAGTATGAGTAAATCCAAGAATGTTTGTATAACCTTTTCTGAATCGTTTATAATCGCCATCAGGATTGTAAGCAAATGAATGATCATAATCTCTGTATTCAACATTATCGAGGAAATAGCTGTAATTAATCTTGAAATTTGTAAATGGTCTGTAGGTAAGTTTCCCCTGCCCGTAAATTTTTTCATTCCAGTTCATAGGAACAATTTCGCCATCTCCCAATCCACTGTCGGGATTAACACTTAAGATGTATCGTTCAGAAAGCGGATAAGATGCACCACGATTTTCAGTAATGTTCCATGGATTGAAAACCCGCTTCCCGTTTATCCAGCCGCCAAAATAAATGTATCTTGCATTCAGATAAAAGAACAAAGTATTCTGAATAATCGGACCGCTGAAACTTCCTTCAAAATTTCTGATATTAACAGGTTGAAAGTTTTTAATATCACGGAAGATTTTTTCATCAGTACTATAATAATCGCCAATATAAGAAGTAAAAGTTCCGTTAAACTTATTATCACCATCTTTGGTTGCAATATTAACATAACCTGAAAGTGCTCTTCCGTATTCGGCATTAAAAGCACCACTGATAAATTGAAGTTCCTGAATTGAATTAGCATTTACATCTATAACTGTTGAACCATCATAAACATCCGTAACAGGAACGCCATCAATAGCATAAACAACTTCACCTTTTCTACCACCTCTTACAGAGCCACCGACTATTCCTGCTTTAAGATTAAGAACTTCCTGAAATTCTGTAACAGGAAGTACGGATATTTCATCCGCACCGATGATAGATGTTGATGATGTTAAATCTTTTGTTACTGGCGGGCGGGTTGCAACAACAACAACTTCTTCTTTTAATTCAATGCTGGTTTCAAAGAGAGTAAAATTAATCTGTGTTGTCAGGTCAATTGAAACTTTAACTCCCTGAACAGTTTGACTGTTATATCCAATTGCGGATGCTTTGATATTGTATGTCCCGGGTGGTACTCCGATTATACTATAGTTTCCGTCAATATCAGAAGCCGCTCCATAATTAGTTCCTTCAACAATGATATTTACAAATGGAATCCCTTCGTTTGTTGTACCATCTATTACTTTACCTGCTATTTTACCGCTTTGTGCCAGAAGTGAAGTTTGATATGATATGAAAATTATGAGATAGACAATAAAAAGGTAAGAATTTTTTTTCATGCGGACCTCCGCGGAGAGTTATGTTTTAGCATTTTAGAATTCCTGATAAGTGTAACATTTATCAATAACTATTTCTCTTAAAATTTTCGTCAAAAATAGCCGACATTTATTTAATTAACAATTAGATAAATCATTTTGATAGTGCAATATTTTCCCTCATATAACAATTCCTGATCAATATCATTATAGATTTAGTTCAAAATCCTCTTTGACATTTTCTATTTTTCAATGACTAAAAAGAATATCCTTCAGGTAAAGAAAATAAATCAAAAAGAATAGGATTGGTGAGAATGGAATGAGTTTCTAAAGTAATAAACGAATATTAGATGGGGTTAATACGAGAACATTTTCTATCGTCTTTCATTTTTTTTGTTATAATATTCAGTCATTCCGCCTATTACACAAACAGTATTAAATCCATTTTTATTAAGAAATTGTGATGATGCAAAAGAACGGTTTTGCGTTCTGCAGATAACATAGATTAATTTGTCTTTGTATGGTTTCAGTTCGTTGATTCTGTCCGGTAATTCCTGAATAGGAATGTTAATTGCCTTATCAATTTTCCCTAAAGGGCCAGCTAACTCAGCGGGGGTTCTGACATCAAGAATGATTACTGATGAATCTTTTTCAATGATATTTATAAATTCATCAATCGGAATTGTAGGTACATCTGAGTTGGATTGTGCAAACATATTTAATGATAAAGTTATGAATAAAACAAATAACACTGGTAATTTCATTTTGGTTCCTCTATTTATTCATCACAGTCTGAAAGGTTAAGAAAATTCATTAGTCTTTTATGAGCTTCCTGAGGAATTTCAACATTATATTTTTTATAGAGATCAATAGTAAGCTCAACAGTTTTGAAATAACTCTGACATCCTGAACAATTATCAAGATGATGTTTAATTGCAATACATTTTTCTGAGTTAAGATCTTCACCCAGACTCTCGCAAATGTGCTGCATGACTTCTTTACAATTTGGATTTTCTTTACTCATCTGCTGAATGCCTCATTTAATTCTTTTCTCAAAAAAGCTCTTGCTCTATGCAATCTTGATTTAACTGCAGGAACAGACAAGTCAGTTGCCTTAGCTGTTTCTTCTGTTGATAAACCTTCAACATCACGAAGTAAAAACACCACTCTGTAATCCGGTGCAAGTTTATCAATTGATTCATCAAGTATTTTTCTCAGTTCACTATTCTCAACATCAAGATGAGGAATCCGGCTCCAGTCTGCAACATACTTATCTTCATACAAATCATCTTCATTGTCTTCATTAATCGAAACAAAGTATCTGTTTTTTTCTTTTCTTGCCTGCATCAGACAATGATTCGAAACAATCCGATATAACCAGGTAGAAAGTTTTGAGTTTCCGTCAAATTGATTCAAATGCTTGACCATACTCAGAAAAGTTTCCTGCATAATGTTTTCGGCTTTTTCGCGGTCACGACAAATCTTAAATGCAAAGTTGTAAACAGTCTGCTCGTGATCTTTAACTAATCTGGCAAGCGCTTTTCTGTCACCACTTTTAGCAAGTTCTACTAATTCTTTTTCTTCCATTGCGTAAGATGATTTAGGAAAAATTTGGTTTCTTTTTGTGTAAAAATACCAAATAATTTTAATATGAACCTATTTTATGCGGTTTTTCTTGACTTCTGTCAATCCACTTAGTGGCTTAAATTTTGCAAAAATCTTATGTATTTAATAATTACATTCAGGAATAAATTTAAATGATTGCCACAAAAAATAACGACTCAATTTTTCTTAATATTCTTTTCAACGGAATCAAGAATAACTCCCTTCAGGTAAATCTTAACGGAAAATTGTATGAGGATTTTAAGGAAGGCGAAATCATATATGAAAGCGGTGAAGACAGCAATTTTGTTTATCTGGTTATTTCAGGAAAAATTAAGATTAAAGAAAATGGTGTTAAAAAATTACAGTTCAGAAGAGAAAATGAATTCTTTGGTGAAAAAGAAATAATAAAAAATTCCAGCAGAACTTCATCTGCTATGGCTGAAACTGATTCTACTGTTTATAAAATAAGTAAACAGGATTTTGAAAATCTTCTTAAAAATGTTCCGGCTATTAAACAAAACATAATTGATTTTACTAATCTAACCGAAGAGGATTTTGTTTCTGATAATCATAGTGTTGAACAATCAATTCAGACTGAAGAACCGGCTAAAGACTCGGTTAAACTAGAAAATAATTTTCAACCGACTGTTGACGAGACCAGCAACAGCAAAGATGAAATTGAACTTCCTGATTATCTGAAAGATGTAAATGAATTTGAGGACATTACTCATAATAACGATATAAAATCTGATAATGATAATTCAGAACCGCAAGAAGATTCAGAAGAAACTGTCCCGGATAATAATCTTGATTTTACTGAACTGAACGAGGACGATACTTTCCTTGATTCAGATTTCGAATATAATAATGAACCCAAATCTGAACTGAATGGAGCAGTTAGCTTTGATATTCAACAGGAACCCGAAGTAGAAAAAATCAAAATTATTCCTGTTGAAGAAGAACTGGAATCGATACTTGAAGAAAAAGTTAGTCTGAAAAATTTTAATCTTATTCTAAATCAAATCAGTGCAAATCAGAATTTAGAATTAACTATCCAATCAATACTTAAAAATTTTTTGCAGTTAACTGGTTCAGACCGCGGAATTATTTTTCTATTCGATGAAAAGAAATCAGAACTAAAACCTGAATACAATATTGGTGGTAAAACAGAAATTCCTGCGGTTAAATTATCCGAGGGAATTACAGGAAAAGCTGCTTCTGCTAAAAAGTTAATGTTTGTACCAAATCCGGAAAGCGATGCAAGATATGTTGGCAGCTTTGATAATCCATTTGAGTTTCCGGCTTCGAATGTTATCTATCTTCCACTGCTTGATAATCAACTCGATCTGCAAGGTTTTGCAACTTTATCTTTTAATGAAGAAGATTTATCTGAGAATTTCATTAAGCAATTAAAAATTTATAGTATTCTTGCAGGGGAAAGCATACTTCTTTCCAAACAACTGGGATTGATTGAATCAAAAAAACATTTAAGTGTGATAGGAGATGTCTCAAAATTTTTGCTTGGTGATATCAAATCTCCAATGCTTACAATAAAACACTACACAAGTATAATCTCACGATTCGATATTCCGGAAGAAATAAAAAGAGTAATTACTCTTCTGACAATGCAGGCAAATTCAGTTCTCGATCTTCTTCAATCAACTTCCGACTTTGCAGAAAAGAGATCAAACATCAAAAAAATAACTGTACAGTTAAATGAGTTGTTGAACAACATTCTTGATTTGCTTTCTGAATTTGTTGAATCAAAGAATATTAAGCTCTATAAAAAGTTTGCACAAAACTGCACCGTGAATATTGATCCCAGGAAATTTCATGTTGCAATTTATGAGCTTATAAAATATGCAAGCTCAGAACTTCCTGCAGGTGGAAAAATATTTTTCAGTACAGAATTTCTTGGTAAAGAAGTACAGATAAGAATTTATAATGAAGGGAAGTTTCAACAGCCCGAAAGATTTCCACTTATTTCGAGGGCTGATCTAAGTCTGGACATTGCTGAATTTTATCTTGAAGCAATGAATGCAAATTTTAATGTCGCTGAAAAAAATAACGGCGGAGTTATTTTCATTATCAGTATGCCGGTTACTTCAAACTAAAGTTGCAGGGATTTATTTTCCCTGTTGATGAATTATAATTTAATTACAATACTCGGTCCTACCGCTGTTGGCAAGACAAAACTTGCTGCTCAGCTTGCCTATCATTTTAATGGCGAGATTATTTCTGCTGATTCACGACAAGTTTATAAACATCTTAACATCGGAACAGGGAAAGATTTAAGCGATTATATAATTGAGGGAAAGCAAATCAAACATTATATGATTGATGTAATTGAACTTCCCGATGAATTTAATCTTTTCGATTTTTACAAAAATTTTTTCCAATATTACCATCTTATCAGGACAAAAAATAAAACTCCATTTTTAGTTGGAGGAACAGGGTTGTATCTCAGCTCTGTTATACAAAACTACGATTTGAAAGAAGTTGAGAACGAAAAAGAGCTATTCGATTTTCTTCAACAAAAGTCTTTAGATGAACTGAAAAATATTTTGCTTGAGGTGAACCCTAACCCTCACAACATAACTGACTTTGCATCCAAAGAGAGAATCATTCGCGCAATCATAGTTGCAAAAGCACAGAAGCAGGTTGAGAAAAAGGTTGAGATTCATTCACTGAACATCGGTATAAATCCCGGAAGAGAAATAGTTAAAAAGAGAATTAAAGAAAGACTTGAAAAAAGACTTAATGAAGGAATGATTCAGGAAGTTGAGTCACTTCTTAAAAAAAATATTTCTCCTGAAAGATTAATTCGACTTGGATTGGAATATAAATTCATTACAGAGTATTTAATTGGCAGAATATCTTTCGAACAAATGCAGAATGATCTTTATAAAGCGATTTGTGCTTTCGCAAAAAGACAAATGACCTGGTTCAGAAAAATGGAAAAAGAAGGAGTAAAAATATTCTGGCTACCGGAAGCAGATTTTGAAAGAGCAAAAGAAATAGTTAAAAGCAACTATGAATTCGTTTGATAATTTACCTGATTTTGTAAAAACATATCTGAAAAAATTTTCTTTACCTGATTGGAATATTTCAAACAGTCATAAAAAACTGTTTGATAATATAATCGTTATTCCTTCAATTGCTGAGTATGAACAACTTCCACAATGTTTA
Source organism: uncultured Ignavibacterium sp. (assembly GCA_937934185.1). Taxonomy (GTDB): domain Bacteria; phylum Bacteroidota; class Ignavibacteria; order Ignavibacteriales; family Ignavibacteriaceae; genus Ignavibacterium. The sequence continues at coordinate 9,117 of CALHAB010000196.1, forward strand.
AATTCTTTAGAACATAATGATGAAGCTCTGCTTAATAAAACATTGATATTAGTTGTTGTGAATAATTCAAAAAGTTCGGATGAAAAAGTCAAATCAAATAACAGAAAAACAATTCAGTTTCTCAAAAGCTATGATGGCAAATTAAATCTTTCATTTATTGATGCATCATCAAATGGTAAAGAACTGCCGGATAAATTTGCCGGAGTTGGTCTTGCAAGAAAAATCGGCTGTGATTTAGCATTGACAAAGTATGATTATTCATCAAACAAAAAGAAAATTATTTTCTTTCTTGATGCAGATTGTACTGTAAGATCCGATTATCTTCAGAAAGTCACTTTAGCATTTAACAAAAATGATTTGCATTCTGCTGTAATTGAGTACGAACACAAATTCATTGATGATACTCCTGAAGCTGAAGCAATTATATGTTATGAAATTTTTCTCCGCTATCTCCGTTTGGGATTAAAGTTTGCTGAATCTTATTATGATTATCACACAATCGGATCAACAATAGTCTGTGATGTTGAGTCATATATTAAAGCCGGAGGAATGAATAAAAGAAAAGCCGGCGAAGATTATTACTTCCTGGAGAAAATTGCCAAGCTTAACAGGATTTTTACAATTTCAAAAACACTTGTTTATCCGTCATCAAGAAAATCCTGGCGTGTGCCTTTCGGAACGGGACAAAGAATTACAAGACATCTGAGTAAAAAACAAAATGAGTATGTTGGTTATAATCCAAAGTCATTTCAGATACTGAAAGAATGGTTAAACTTTTTCCTGTCAGAAAATGTTTTTGATGCAAAGAATATTCTTGATGAAGCAAATAAAATAAATTCTGAGTTGGGTAATTTTTTAATAAGCCAAAACTTCAGAGAAGATTGGCAGAGAATAGCTAAGAACAATAATTCAATCTTAGAAATTCAGAAACAAAAAATTTTCTGGTTTGATGCATTCAGGACACTAAAACTTATTCATCATCTTAGAGATAATGGTTATCCGAGTATAAATCTCTTCGATGCAGTTGATAAACTTCTTGATATGATGAATGTAAAAAATGATATCCGTCGTGATTCTAAAACGCAACCAGAGATTCCGAATATTCAGATACAAAAACAATATTTAGTATTTTTAAGAAACTTATTGAAAGAAAAATTTTCAGATGATAATTAAAACCAAACAAGACGAATTACAGAATTATCTGACAGATGCATCAAACTTTAAGGGAAGTTGTGAAGCAGTCTATATTCCGCAAACAAAAGATGAGCTTATAAAAATTATTAAAGAAGCGAATACTCAAAAAACAAAAGTAACAATTTCCGGTGCCGGAACTGGATTGACAGGTGCAAGAGTGCCTGAAGGAGGAATCGTAATCTCAACAGAGAAACTGAACAGAATTATTGAAATCAACACAGAAGAAAATTATGTGATAGTCGAGCCCGGAGTTTATCTTTCATCTTTACTTGATGAGTTGAAGAGAGGTAACAGGTTTTATCCTCCAGACCCGACAGAGAAAAATTGTTTTATCGGCGGAACAGTTGCAACAAATGCTTCCGGTGCAAAAACATTTAAATATGGTGCAACAAGAAATTTTGTTTTAGAACTCGAGATAGTTTTGGCTGATGGCGATGAAATTTATCTGAAAAGAGGCGAAGTATTTGCGAACGGAAACATACTAAATCTCAATACAAAATCTGGGAAAGTAATATCGCTTGAACTTCCTGAAATAAATCTGCCTGTTACAAAAAATGCTTCGGGATATTTTATCAGACAAAATATGGATGCGGTTGATCTGTTTATAGGTTCTGAAGGAACTCTTGGAGTATTTACAAAGATTAAATTAAAAATTCTGCCTCACCCTGAAAGGATAATTTCAATGGTTGCTTTTTTTAATAATGAAATTGATGCACTGCACTTCGTCAATAAAGCAAGAGAAAAATCTTTTCAGACAAGAAAAAAAGATCTTGCTGATGAAATTGATGCAATGGCATTGGAATTTTTCGATGGCAATTCATTAAAATTTTTATCATTTGATTTTCCAAACATTCCTGTTGACACTTCCGCTGCTGTATGGTTTGAACAGGAAGCAACTTTAGCAAATGAAGATCTGCTGATTGAAAAATGGTTTTCACTCGTTTCTGAATTTAATGTAGAACAGGAAAACATCTGGTTTGCAACCAATGAAAAAGAAAGAAAGAAACTTGAAGAATTCCGCCATGCTATCTCGTGGAAAGTTAATGAATACATTTCCAGAAATAATTTCAGAAAACTCGGGACAGATGTTGCAGTACCCGATAATCAGATGCTAAACTTTTATTCCTATCTGATTGAGTTAATGTCAGAAAGCAGTATTGACTATGTTCTATACGGGCATCTCGGCAATTCACATTTTCATTTGAATATGTTACCTAAAAGTGATGATGAATATAAAATTGGCAGAGAGCTTTACAGAAAAATTTGTCTTAAAGCGATTGAACTTAATGGAACTGTATCTGCTGAACACGGAATCGGTAAAATGAAAACGCAATATCTGATTGATATGCTTGGCGAAAAAACTGTCAATCAGATGAAAGCGATAAAGAAAAAACTTGATCCGAATTACATACTTGGGGTTGGAAATATTTTCAAATAATCATAATCAATCATAACAGATTATAATAATTCTGCGTACTATCTTTCCAGGGAAAAGCGAGATTTCCTTGCATCATAAATCCAGAATTACAATATTTAAATAGAATCTCACCAAATTTTTCGGGGCAAACATTTCCAAACTATTTCAGGAGGTACACTATGAAAAAATTTTTCATCATTTCAGCTTTAATTCTATTTCCCTTCCTGGCGTTTCCGCAAGCTGGTTCAGTGGAATTGAGAGATGGTGGTGGAAATCTTGTAAGCACTCACGCTTCAATTGCTGAAGCATACAATGCAATTCCCACACCAATGACTCAATCATATCTGATAGAAATTCTTTCTGCTTACGACCAGAGCTCAGAAACAATTCCTATTACACTCGGAGCTAAAGATGGCGCCAGTGCAACAAATACAATAACTATAAGACCAGCCGCAGGAAATTCCGGTGAAATTATTTCTGCTACATCAACTGCGGGAATATTGGTTCTGAATGATGCTGATTATATTATTCTTGATGGAAGACCCGGCGGAATTGGTAATACACCTGATTTAAGAATTCAGAACCTCGCAACTACCGGAACTAATTCAAATACAATCTGGCTTCAAAACGGAGCTTCAAATAATGTAATTCAATATGTTCATGTTCTTAATAACACTCAAAACACTGCCGGTCCGAGAGCCATTGTTATCGGTACTTCAACAACAACTGGTAACGACAACAACTTAATAACAAATTGTAAAATTGAAGGTGGAAGAAGCGGTGTTGGTATTGCTGGGTCCACAACTGTTCCAAACAATAATACCAGAGTTTCCAAATGCGAAATCTTTAACTGGGGTTATGCTGGTATCTGGGTCGTTTCAGGAGGAATGAATTTTACTGCAGATTCAAATAAAATTTATCAGACTGTTGGAGTTAATAACACAATCGTTTCAGGAATTATTATGACTACTATGGCCGGTGCTACCTATGATTTAAGAAAGAACTGGATTTATGATTTGCAGACAACTTCAACTTCAACATCTAACATCAGAGGAATTTATGCTGCAGGACCTGCCGCTGGTACAATTTTCAATGTTGAAAACAATATGATTTCAAATACACTCGACAATCTGAATGCTCAGACTGTTACCGGAATTGAATTTCTCGGAACCAATGCTTATACGGCCAATATTTACTACAACACAGTTAAGATTGGCGGCAATCATTCTGGTGGAACTGTCGGTGCAACAACTTCTGCAGGAATCAGAATAGGTGCATCTGCTATTACACTTAATATGAAAAACAATATTGCAATCAATCAGCGAACCGGCGGCAATGTAAATCATATCGGATTTGCTCTGACAAGTACAACAGGCACTTATGATATTGATTACAACTGCTACTATGCTGATGGTACTAACAGCTATCAGGCGTGGTTGGGCACAACCGGATATAATAATCTGAGTGATTATAAAACCGCATCAGGAACGAATGAACAGAATACAATATTCAAAAATGTTTCATTTGTCTCCTCAACCAATTTACATCTTGTACCTCCTTCCGATGGTGATCCTGATTTGGCAGGAATTCCTTTGACAAATATTACAGATGATTTTGACGGTGATTTGCGTGATAATCAATTTCCATATCGCGGCGCAGATGAAGCAACTACAATTCCTGTTGAGTTAACTTCTTTCACTGCTTCTGTTGCAAAGAATTCCGTTACTCTATTGTGGTCAACTGCAACTGAGACGAATAACCGTGGGTTTGAAATAGAGCGAAGTCAAAGGTCAAATGTCAGTAGTCAAACGGAATGGAAAACGATTGGATTTGTAAACGGTAAAGGAACTTCCACTGAAATTAATAATTATTCATTTACAGATAATGAACTCTCTTCAGGAGTTTATGACTACAGATTAAAACAGATTGATTTTGATGGTACTTATAAATACTACTTATTAAACGAATCAATCGAAATCGGAATTCCTGATGAATTTACTTTATCACAGAATTATCCGAATCCATTTAATCCAGCTACAACAATTGAATTCACTTTACCAAAAGATTCAAAAGTTAAGCTTGTTATTTATAACAGCATCGGAGAACAAGTTGCTGAGTTGGTAAATAATCAATTGAGTGCCGGATATTATAAATACAACTGGAATGCATCTGAATTTACGAGTGGTGTTTATTACTATAAACTTATTTCTGATGACAGCTTTTTAGTCAAGAAGATGATGCTTCTGAAGTAATCTCTGACCAATCAGAAAAAATTAACCCTCGTCATAATTTGGCGAGGGTTTTTTTAATTAGTAAAAATCTCAATAATAGTCTGACATTATTCGGTTGATATGTTGAGACTTGGTTTATGATTTTATAGTTTAATGAAGTGATTTAAGATTTTTTAAGATAAGTCTTAATTTCTATCAGCAAAAATTTGGGAATATTATCCATATGGCAAAAAAATCGAAAAACTCAACCGATGAACCTATCGAAAAACAACTCTGGAAAGCAGCAGATAAACTTCGTAAAAATATTGATGCAGCTGAATATAAACATATCGTACTTGGATTAATTTTTCTTAAATACATTTCCGATTCATTTGAAAGACATTATGAAATTCTGAAAAAA
>CALHAB010000197.1 GCA_937934185.1 uncultured Ignavibacterium sp.
AAATCTCAAATCATTCAGTGCTTTATCTTTTTTCTTATCACTTATCGAATCGCCGAGTACATCAAGTCTGAATCTTGCTTTACAAACTTTACAATCAATCATTGGATCAGTAAAATTCTCAACATGACCGGAAGCTTCCCAAACTCTTGGATGCATAAGAATAGCAGCATCAATACCTTCAACATCTTCACGGTAAGTCATAGACTTCCACCATTCTTCTTTGATGTTTCTGAGAAGCTCTACTCCAAGCGGACCGTAATCCCAGCAGCCATTCAATCCGCCATAAATTTCACTTGACTGAAATACAAAACCTCTGCGTTTGGCCAGAGAGACAATATTAGCAACGGCATCCGCCGGTTTATTTTTTTTATCGCTCACAAAATACTCCTGATTTTTAGGCGTGAATATAATGATTTAGGCAAAAAGATTGAGCAGCTCGAAAACTCAATTTAACTCCTTTAGACTGTATCCTAAATATCTCCGAATTACTGAAGTGATACAAGACAGGCAGATTCGGCTCCGATTGATTGAATAAAAAACCTTTAACAGTAAGTATGAAGCTTAATTAAATTGTTCAATATTTTTAAAATAAGATTTCGCAGCAACTTTGCTTCTTCGAAATGACAAGAAAGATTTTTTCAGAGTTTTCTATTCATCTTTCAGAAAGGGAACCCTAATTGTAAACTACTGCAGATAGATACCCGACCACTTCTGATTTATCACCTGTAACATCGCCGGAGTCAGTTCGTTTAAGAACTTTTGCTTTATTAAAGTTCCTCAATGCAGCAGCTTTCATCATTGCAACGATTGGTCCGCCGCCGCAAGCTTCGCATTTATGTGATTGAAGATCTCTCTGAAGAAGTTCATAATCAAAATCATTTATTCTTTTCTCAACTATTGAATCAAGTTGATCAGCTACATTTGCATTATAAAAATGAGATAAATCAGAACTGGCAACAATTATTGTTTTATCATCAATTACTTCGGCTAATTTTTTTGCAAGTTCATCCACGAATACACTGCTTTGGTCTCCCATCACAACAGGAACAATTTTGAAGTCAGATAAAACGGATTGCAGAAACGGAATTTGTACTTCAAGTGCATGTTCTCTTCTATGTCCCTGAATTCCCCGAAAGATTAATTTACTTCCTTCCACAAGTTTATTTGCTTTCTCTTCATCTATTTCAACAATGCCAAGCGGAGTTTCATAAGCATCTCCATCATAAACTGAGATGCCGGGAAAATATTCTGAGTGACTTGGAGATATTACAATTGCTGTTTTATAATTCTTACCCTTCAACATATTATAAGCATAAGCTGCTGTCTTCCCTGAATACATATAACCAGCGTGAGGGGAAACAATTCCAACAATTTTGTCAAAAGTTTCATTTGATCTAGCTTCACTAAGCATATGTTTAATTTCATTCTGTAATGAAACAGGATCAGCAGGATAGAAATAACCTGCAACATGTGGTGGTCTTATCTTTTTCATAACTCCTCCTTAAATTCATCTTCTGAAAAAACTTCGGCTGTAAAAGTTTTAATCTTCAGAACTCTTTCCTTCCAGTAGTTTCCGTAAAGACCTGCTTTATGACACAGAGCAGTAAGAAATTCATCTCTTGTCATATTGTGTTCTGTTGCAACCTGAGGAAGAAGCAATCCTCTTCCACCTTCTTCAAGCAGTAATCCGTGTTTACCTATTATAATATCATCATAAGATTTTATAGGTGTAAAATTTCCAAGTACAGATATTTCTATTCTGATTTTATCAAATTCTTTTTCAGTTAAAGGAGGAAATCTTGGGTCATTAAATGCAGCTTGAATGGCGGCGTCACAAACAGTTTCAAAAAGCGGCGCCTGACCAATTATATAACCGATGCAACCGCGAAGCTGTTTATTTATTGTAAGCGTAACAAAAGCACCTGATTCGGATTTTAACTCGGGAAATTTTTCATAATCTGGTTTTTGTGGTTCTGTTCCACCGAACATTGTTCCAATTGATTGACGGGCAGCTTTTAGCAAAATGATTTTTGCTTCTTTAGAGATGTTCATTGTCACCTCTCAATAAATTTATAAACTCCGAATCCTGAAGAACCAAAAAGCAGAAAAAGCAAATCATCTTTTATAAAAAATGATTCCGGCTCAATTTTTTCCAGCCCAGTATTTAGTGTCTCATGAAGAAGAACGGTTCCGTTTTTATCAATGGCAAAGAAAATATTGTTTAACTTTCCATCATTATTGATGTGATGAAAACTGAAAAGAGAAATTTTATTGCTACTGACAAAATTAATATAATCCTTAATCACATATTCAGAAATTCTTTTTCTTATATCCGGATGAATTGAACTATAAAATACTTCCTGAGGAATTTTCTGTGTATAAATATAGTTGTCGTAATTTTCTTTTTGTGGTTTTAGGTTAAGAAATTCAGCTGATTCTGAAATGATTTCGCCGCTGAGATAATCAACAAGTATTAGTTTTGTAATTCCAAAATCATTTGACATAAGAGCAACTTTGTCATCGCCGGCAAAAAGAAATTTGTTTTCATTTTCCCAAAGTGTTGTTTGTGATTTTATATCGAATGCAACAATGCCTTTGTGATTTGGTAAATCCGGACGCTCAAACTTATGGAAGAAGATGACATCTTTGTAAATCTTCTCAATTCCAATCCAGTACTTTTCTTCAAACTGAAGATCGGAGAAAATCTTTTTACCGGTTTGAAGATCTAAACAAGAAAAATATGCTTCTTTTTTTTCTCTGTCTCTTTCTTCGATGATAATCTTGTCAGAGTCCGTTGGAAGTAATCTGAATATCTGTCTTCCGCAATCGTATTTGTATAATTCTTTTATTTGCATCACTCAAAAAATTAAATGATTAGTTGGCACAGAGATGACACAGATTAAAGTGATTTTCGCTGAATAAAAAATCTGCTCTAATCTGCTTAATCAGCGTCATCAGTGTGTTATTGATTTATCGGTTCAAACTTAGCTGTAAAATGTCTTAGTATTGGTGCTTCATAAGTAATCCGGTAACCTCTCAATTCATTTCTTTTCCTGTAAACTTCATTTATCACTTCGATCAGATAATCAACATGACTTTGAGTGTAAACTCTTCTCGGAATTGCAAGTCGTACAAGTTCCATCATTGCGGGAATAAGTTTTCCCTGCTTATCATATTTCCCGAACATCACGCTGCCAATTTCTACAGCGCGAACACCGCCTTCAAGATAAAGCTCGCAAACAATT
>CALHAB010000198.1 GCA_937934185.1 uncultured Ignavibacterium sp.
TAATTTGAAACTTTGAACATCGCCTATATACAAACATCCGTTGTCTGATAAATAATCGACGGCTTTATTAATGACTTTTAACAGATGCTGTTGACTGGGGAAATATTGCGTTACCGAATTTAATATTACGGTATCAAAAAAATTATTATCGAACGGCAGGTCATCATCAGCTTTTGCAACAAATAATTTTACCGGTGGAAAATCCCTTCGTTTACTTAACTGATCCTCAAGTATTTTTATAGAAGATTCAGAAAAATCACTGGCAGCAACGAAATCACAATAAGGAGCAACCTGCATAATTATTTGGCCGCCGCCACAACCTATTTCCAGTAATTTTGAAGGTCTGAGGGTTTTAATTCTTTCAATAGTCTGATTCAGCCATTCATCATATGCTTTACTTAGAAGTTTTTTTTCTTTTGTCAATTGGTTTACAACTGCCCTGTCGAGACTAAAATTCTCAGAGTCTGACTTCAATTCAAATTCATTTCTTGCAGAATCATAAAGGAATTTCCACTTTTCAAGCCATTTCTCTATTAAAATATTTTCATATTTGCTAAGTTTGGCTTCGTTAAAATCCAGGATGCAATATGCAACTATTTTCTTATCAGCATCTGATTCCTTTACTAATACTGCGCAGTCTTTAACAGATTCATTTTTCTTAATCACATTTTCGATCTCTTCAAGCTCTATTCTGTAACCCCTTATCTTCACCTGACTGTCAATCCTTCCAAGAAATTCAATCTGCATCTTTGAATTCAGTTTGACTAAATCACCAGTTCGGTAAACTTTAGTTTTCTTTTCTTTATCAAATGGATTAGGAATAAATTTTTCTTTTGTAAGCTCTTCCCTATTCAGATAGCCGACTGAAAGTCCCGCACCGCCAATCAGTAATTCACCTGCAACACCCGGAGGACAGAAATTTAAATCTTTATCAACAATATAAAACTGAGTGTTCGCAATCGGTTTACCCAAATGAATTGGCTCTCCTTTCACAACTTTAGAACAGGAAGACCAGATAGTTGTTTCAGTCGGGCCGTACATATTCCATAATTCATCAACCCTGTCCAATAATTTATCAGCAAGGTCCTGAGGTAATGGTTCACCGCCGCAAAGAGCTTTTAATTTTATCTTATCATTCCATCCGGAATCAATCATCATTTTCCAGGTTGAGGGTGTTGCCTGAACAACTGAGACTTTTTCTTTCTTGATTTTATCTATTAATGATTTACCATCTTTGGCTTCTTCCCTTGTGGCAATAGAAATTCTTGCACCAGTGATCAGCGGTAAGAAAATTTCCAGCCCTGAAATATCAAATGAAAGAGTAGTTAAGGCAAGAACATTATCCTGTTCATACAATCCCGGAGTTTTTTGCATTGATAAAAGGAAATTTGTAAGACTGTAATGTGCAATCTGTACACCTTTTGGATTACCCGTTGAACCCGATGTATAAATCAGATATGCAAGTTTATTTTCATCAGATTTATCACCAACTTCAGATTTTAATTTTATCTGTTTGATTTCGCTGACATCAATAAATTTTCCTTTGTAATAATTGAATTTTGGAAAAAGCAAAGACTCAGTAATCAAAAATCCACAAGCAGAATCATTTATCATATATTCTAATCTTTTATCAGGAAAGAATGGATCGAGCGGAAGATATGCAGCACCGGCTTTAATAATTCCAAGTAAAGATATTATCATTTCAACTGAGCGGTTCAGACAGAGTCCAACAATATCGCCTTGTTTAACACCGGATTCACTAAGTAAATAAGTAATTTTATCAGATTCTTCAGCTAATTTTTTATAAGTAATTTTATTACCGTTGAAATTTACCGCTATAGAATCCGGATTAAGTTTAACTTGTCTTTCAAATAATGAATAAACCGTCACTGCAATTCTTTTAATTATTTCCGTTTAGAAGATTCATAATATTTTCAAGCTCGTCAACACTCATCACTTTTATTTCCTTAATGAGAATATCATTATTTTCAGCTACCTGAGTAACAATGTTCTTATAATAATTTATTATTGAATTAATTTTTTCTTCTGTGAATAAATCTGTGTTATAGTCGCATTCAATTTCGCAATGATTGTCATACGAAACAATATTAAATCCAATCTCGAACTGATATCCTGCTCTGGGATTAACATTCATTTTGCAATCAAGTCCGGAAAATTTTAATCCCATAATTGCCGGATCTATATTAAACATCGTTGAGAGTAAAGGTGATCGGTTAGAACTTCTTTTCAATTTAAGTTTTGCAATTATATCAACATAAGTAACCTGTTGATTTTCATAAGCGTCAAGTACCAATGATTTAACATCTTTAATAAATTCTGAGAATTTCATATCTGAGTTAATTTTAAATCTAATCGGAAGAAGATTTGTGCAATGTCCTACCAGATCATCTGCACCAACAACCTGCTGACCTGCTGCCGGAATACCTGTAACAATATCATTCTGATTACTGAGCTTGTGCAATAAAATTCCCCAAAAGGATAACATAGTTGTAAAGAGTGTTGCTTTCTGATTAACGCATAATGACTTTGTTTTTGTAAATAACTGATCATCAATAATTCCGGTGATTCTTGCACCATTAAAAGTACGAATAACAGGTCGCTGCTTATCATTCGGAAGTTCAATATCTGAAATGTCGCCGCTAAGTTTATCTAACCAGAATTTTTCCTGCTGTTTGTAATCATTTGTCTGCTTGAAGTTTTCAAAATATTCTACATAATCTTTCATCTGCATAGGGTAATTTTCTTCTGATGTTTTCCCTTCAACTTCTTCATTATATAATCTGCTCAGATCACGAACCATCACATCATAAGACCAGCCATCGCAAACTATATGATGAGCAGTAAGCAATAAGTTATAACTGTCATCATTAAGTTTTACAAGACAAGCCCTGATTAAAGGACCATTGACCAGATCAAACGGAATTTTAGGTTCGTTTTGAATTAAACGATTTAATTCTTGTTCTTTATCTGATTCCTGCAATTCAGAAAGGTCAATCAAGTCAAGTTTAAAGTTAATCTGATTATGAACAATCTGATATTTTCCATCATTTGAAAAAGTAGTGCGAAGTGCATCGTGTCTTTGAATCAATCTGTCAAATGCTCTTCTGAATGCATCAATATTCAACCTACCTTTGAATTCAATATTATTTGATTCATTAAAAGCACAGTTTGATGTTTCACTTATCTGAGATGCAAGCCATATTTCTTTCTGAGCATCGGCTAAAGGAAATTGATTTGATTTGAACTCAATATTTTCAACTTTCTTTGCTTCACCATTTCCTCCATCAAGTGGTGCAGGGAAAAATCCACTATCTTGTAGTTCAATAACACTTTCTTTGAATGCAGTAATTATTTTCTTTATATCTTCATCGCTGTGTGCGGATGACAGGAAGAATGGAAATCCTTCAAGAATGTGAATTCCTTTATGCCTTAACAGATAAAATAATAAACTGAAATAATTCAGGTCTTTAGGATAGCTGTAGTAAAGTACGGAACTGAAATTCAAAAACTTAATAGGCACATTTCTGCTTAACATAAACGAGTTAAGTTCTTCTGCAAGTGCTTTTGCTTTTATATTTAAATCACTCTGTAATTTATTGTTCTCTTTCTTCAGGTAATTTAATACAGTTAAAGCACCTTTAAGAGAAAGCGGATGACGAGCAAAAGTTCCGGCAAAAAATGTTACACCAGCTTCTGGAATCGAATCATCACCATACTGCCAGTAACCGCCATCAAAAGCATCCATATATAATTTCTTACCGGCAATAACACCAATAGGAAATCCTCCACCAATTATTTTACCGTAAGTTGCAATGTCGGCTTTAACACCAAAAAATTCCTGCGCACCACCGTTAGAAACTCTGAATCCTGTTATCACTTCATCAAAGATCAGAGGAATGTTTGCTCTGTCAGCAATCTCTCTGAGCTTATGTAAAAATTCTTTTGGTTGAAGATCAGGTCTTCTTGATTGAACAGGTTCAACCATTATTCCTGCAAGTTCCGGTAAAAGCTTTTCAATGATTCTTAGTGATTCCTCAGAACCATATTCAAGTGCAATTGTGTTTTGAACATTTTCTCTTGGAATTCCGGGAGCGATTGGCATTGTTTTTATCTGTTCACCATTAATCGTAGTTTTAATAAGAACTTCATCAATAATTCCGTGATAATCACCGGCAAAGAAAACAATCTTATCTTTTCCTGTTACGGTTCTTGCTGCTCTCATTGCCCCAAGCACAGCTTCTGAGCCGGTAACACAAAAAGCAGCTCTGTCCAAACCAGTAAGTTCACAAATAAGTTTTGCAACTTCACCGGCAATAGGTGACTGAGGACCAATTTCAATTCCGAGTTTTAATTGTTCTTCAATTGCTTCTTTCAGAAATTCAGGATTATGACCGAATAAATACTGACCAAATCCCATTATAACATCAATGTATTCATTACCATCTACATCAATCAGCTTTGAACCTTTGGACTGATTCACAATTATCTGATAAGTCATTTCTTTCCATATCGGCAAAAATCCGGAAACAGTTCTCGGATCAGAATAGTGAGCTCGATGTTCCTGTGTCATTTTCTTTGAAGTCGGAGTCTTGCTGGTATATTCGGCAATAAATCTATTAAGGAATTTTTGCTGCTTGTCAGTTAAAGCACCACCTTTTTTAGTTTCAATAGGTTTATACGGACCAAATCTTTCGAATACTTTTTTCTCTTCTTTTGGTTTTGATGAAGGTTCAGCTATTGGTTTTTCTTCCTGAACTAATTTCTGTTGAGCTGAAGCTGATGATTTAATTTCAGTTTGAACTTGCTGAGGAATTTTTACCCCATTTAAAACCTCAAGCTGTTTTTTCATTATTTCAAGTTGCTCGTGAATGAGTTTCTCAACATTGTTACTCGGAGTAAAAGTTAGCTGGTTTGAGGATTCCTGCTGCATAAAAGAATGAGAAATATTTTGCTGTATATTATCTGTAACAGGAACTTCTATTTCTTCTTCAATTACTACTTCCTGTTTTGGCGGTTCAAATTTACCCTGAGCTAATGTGCTATCAATATATTCTGCTATTGCATTTATACTCGGAGATGTTTCAAGCAATTGACGCAGTGTAATTTTCACATCAAATTTTTTCTGGAACGCAAGACTCACCTGAGTCATAAATAATGAATCAAATCCCAACTCAAGAAATGTTTTTGATTCATCAAGTTCGGATTTGTTTATACCGGAAAGCTCTTCTAGTATATCTTTAAGAATTCCGGCAATATATTCTTTACGCGTCATTGTTTCTCCCTGAATAATTTTTTTCACTTTCTCTTTTTTTGTTGGATGAACATTTA